>JANLPU010000056.1:0-73912 GCA_031367425.1 Hyphomicrobium sp. | reverse complement strand
TCCGCGGCGTCGCCACCAAATATCTGCCGAGCTATCTCGGTTGGCGGCGGTTGATTGAGCGCTGCGGCGAAAATCTCTCAGCCGAAAGATGCCTCATACAAGCGCTGCATCACCCCGCAACTTGAATGTCGAACAGAGCCTATATAAGTTGATGCGGTCCCCCGTTGAAAAACGCATAGGCCGCGGATAAATACGTTTCATAGTTTTTGAAGCACTTTGAGGAGAGGTCAGAATATACAGGCTTGAGCCAGGTGGAGGACATTGGTTATTAGAATATGATAGCTCTTTTTGTTCAAGCGCAGAGGACGCTTCAGGAGCATACAAGAATTTTTCAGAATTTTCCGGGCGATGAAGTGAAGCGCACCCTCCAACGGCGGATAGCACACAGGCGGCGAACAAGACCCATGAGGCAAATGTAGCGAGAAAATGCGGCGGGTAAAACGCCGGTGTGCATGAGCGCAAGCAGCTATTGATCATCTGTCACTGCTGCACTGATTCGAAACGACGTTGAAGTAGCTGCGGATTTTTTCGTCACGAAATTAGTTACAAATTGCAACAATTGTATCCGGCGGTAACTTGCACAACGCCGAGGTGCGTGGCGCGCTTAATGCCTCGGATGCCAAGGTGCTGGTGGCAAAGATTGATTGCGCCGATGGTCGGCGAGTCCCGGCGTGCGGTGCAAGAACAGCTTGGCACTCTGCAAACCGTTCTCGACCGGCCGGATGTGATTGAGGTTGTGATCAACCGGCCGGGGGAGTTTGGATCGACACACGGCAGGGTTGGGAAACGATCTCCGACCCAAACATAACGTTTGTCCATCTGAGCGGCTGGCCCAAACGACGTCGGCTTTTGCGGCGAGCCTTTCGCGACGAACGGCGGATTTTATCAGCGATGCTGCCCACCGGCGCGCGCATTCAGATCGTTGGACTGCCAGTGCTGCGGCGGCATCAGCGAGAGGATGAGGGGCTGTTTGCAGGCACAGCGAGTCGGCAACAGTCCGTGGGGCGATGACGAAAAGCTGCGGCAGCTGCTCGCTCGTGGGACACAAGAGTGATTCTCGATGCGGCCGTGAAAGCCAGAAAAAATATTCTGATTTCTGGTGCGACAGGATCAGGTAAGAACGCTGTCGCAGAAATCCCACAGACCGAGCGAAACTCACGATAGAGGATACGGCAGAACTTGTCCTGCCGTAGCCAACTGTGTGCTCGGCCGCGATAGAAACGCACATACTCCTGCAGCATCATTGTCTAGGCACTACGATCTCCCCGCCCAAACATCATCCGCCGACTGTTTAGATTTCACGCGATGACGCGATCAGCACCGGCACGGCGAACAGTGGGCCGCTCGTATCCGGTCGAAAAGACCGACAAACTGTTTCATCTGGGCCGCGCCCTCGCCGTGTATACAAGGGGCACCTTTGATTGGGTCGACCTCTAGCGAGGAAATCCTAGAACTACGAAGGCGCGTGTTCAAGGAACAGTTCCACTTCTGAAGGGTTCATGGCAACATACCGCCGCTCACGTCGGAATACGGTCGGCGGCTAACGACTCCGATTTGGAGTCCATCGCCCGTGCGATTTGACCCGATGATCAACACAGCGCCGGATTGCGCGACGAAAGGTTTTAAACTCATGCCCGGAGATTTACGGGACCTGATAGAACTGAGGAAAGCGATTGCTGTCGCAGCTGGGCGCGCATATGATTGTCAAGAGACCAGCTTTCATCTCCGGCTAGTGGGGTTGGAAATCATCGTTGCGAAGCGTATCATGCAATTGAAAAAAGACCTCGAAGGCACTGCGGCCTCAGACGCCGGTGAAAGTGATAAAGTTGATTAGGACCAGCGATCCGATGTCGGCTCTATTTGGAACTTCGCTGTAACACTCTACACCTGTCAAGCCCGCGCTCAGGCCCGCGCTGAGGCTCAGCCAACTCAGCTGTCCGATGGCTGGCAAGCACACTCGCGGTGGCGGCCTTCGCAGCCCTGGTCTCCAATTTGCTTTGGCTGGCCTTCGTAACCGCGAACATGAATGATGCCCTGTCAGCTGCGGTTAACGGCATGATTTTGCGCTCGCTCAGCTACGCCGCCACGTGTTGGGCGAGCAGCCAGCCCCCGGTACAACTCAAATCAGCTGCAAATGTCAGAGCAATTAGGCGGGTGAGGGTGATCAACCGGGAACATCCCTGACAGTTTAGACCGGCAGCATCCCTGACACTATTCGTGTTCTGTTCCCACGCTCGTTTGCGAGCTTGAGCGCAACCGCGCACGCTTTGGTGCGAAGCGATGGAACCGGTATTCGTGATCGATGACGCCCAAGTCCCAGCCGCAAAAGCGCACCATGTGGCGGCCGTTCTCAAGCTCCGCGACGCCGACGGTCTCGCCGCCAAACGCTTCGCCAATGAACACAACCTCGCCGCGCCACTTGATCCAGCCAGCCTGGCGCACTTTGCGAACCTGATGATCGGCGTCGTACCAAGGGTCCTCAAGACGGCGCGGAAACGCCCGCAGCGACGGCGTCCAATGCGCCGCTGGCGGCGTCTGCCCCAAGGCCTCGTGCGGGCGCTCTTCGTTATAGTGAGCCCGGAACTGATCGAAGCGCGCCTGCTACTCGTCGCGCGAGTGCGCGGGCGGCCGCGCCGTCTCCGCCTTCAACGTGCGATGCATGCGCTCGTGACGGCCGTTGTCTTGTGGGCTTGACGGCGGAATGTAACGTGGTGCAATCGCAAGTTTCAGCCACCACACCGATAAGCTCGATAACCCGCCAGCACCCGTTGAGCCAAACGGCGCGCCATTGTCTGAGCGCATGGCGTCCGGCAGACCAACCTCAGAAAATACACGTTCTAGGGCACATCTGACACCTGCCCACGTCGGATCGACGATCCGCGTCGCAATCAAATACCGGCTCGCCGTGTCCGTCACTGTCAACGGATCGCAGCGTTCGCCGTCGCGCGTGCGGAACCAACCCTTGAAGTCAATCGCCCATTCGCCGTTGGCGACGTCTGACCCAGATACCGTCTCGCCTTGGGCGACCGGTTTGCGCCGCCGAGGCTTGCCCTCAACAAGGCCAGCGCACTTCAAAATATCGCCAACCGTCGAGGCCGCCGGCCATATCATTCGTGGCCGCTCCATTATCAACTTGGCCCGGATCTTCTTTGGACCAAAACGCGGAAACCGCCGCCGCATCGCGAGGATCGCAGCCCGCGCCTTGTCACCGGTGGCGTGCGGGCAAATATCTGGAGCGCGCGAAATCTCTTCATACCAGCGATCATCCCCGCCGTCGCGGCGGCGCTTCCAGACGTAAAACGTCTCCCGAGAAATACCGTAGCGAGCCGCCACATCAGCCGCCGAAAAACCCCCCGTGTCAAAGTCCTTAAACATCCCGATACGCTCTTCCACTGCCGTTCTCTCCCTGAAAGCCATCGCCCTATCTCCCTCTGGAAACTTGAGCTAAAACTGTCAGGGATGTTCCCGGTCTAGTTTGTCAGGTATCTACCCGGTTCATACCGGGCATCGGTAACGCCAATGTGCAGCAATTGGGAAACGGAAATGAAGGCGCTAACGAAGTCGTCTTGCGCAGCAGGCGCTAGGGTAATGGAATGTGCGTCCCAGGATGACAGAGAAGCCCCTAGTGCGGGATGTTACCCCGGCGTTACCCAGACCATTTACCCCCGTGCAAAAAATAATCTAAGTCATTGAAGTAATTGGTGCCGCTTAGGTGACTCGAACACCTGACCCCGTCATTACGAATGACGTGCTCTACCGGCTGAGCTAAAGCGGCACTCCGGCGCGAACGTTAAACTACATCGCGAATGCGGCCAGCGATAGCCGTTGCACTCGCCAATTGCAAGAGCGCAACGCTTGGCTGCTGTGCAACGCGCTCTGCGGCTCCGTAATCTTCTCCGCGCGCGCTACTTTACGGCCCTGAAGTGCCGCTTCACGGGAACTGCTTCGATCTCATTGACCTCATCAGGGCCGGGGTCGTCGGGTGCGTGCGGTAACGCGTAGCTCGACTTGCCGACGACGGCGGGTTCTGAACTTGCCGATTTTCCAGCCATAGCGGAAAGTTCGCCCGGGCGGTTAGCCTTGGCTGGAACACCTGCGTCGACGGCCTTGGCGGGTACGGGGATGTTTTGGCTCACAGCCAGCTCTTTGCTATCGCGTACCGTGACGGCCGTTTGCGCCACATGGCGTGCCGTTGTGTCCACGACCGGCGCTGTGTCAGTTTTCGCGTTGCGCATTTTGGGGTGGCCATCGTCGTTGTCGATTTCGACGACGCTTGCATGCCGCTCCGATGACTCGGAAGCAGAAGTAGCGCTTGCCGCTTTTTCCTGTTGTGGGGATGCCGCAGTTGCGGGCGCGTCTGCGGCTTCCGCCTGGGGAGCGCTGATGGCGAGCAATTCCTCCAAACGCTCAGCGACCAAATCGGGGCCCGTTTTCTGTAAAGTTTCGACCGGAACGCGCCACTGGAACGCATCAAGCGCGCCGGTTACCGGCGAGATGGGCTCCCAACGTTCCGATATGATGCCATCGGCGGTCCATGCGGGATCGCGCGCGGCATGAACGGCCCGCGCTAGCCATTCGCGCACCCGGCCCTTGTCGCCGTGCTCACCGGCTTCGACGCGCGCCATCAGCGTTGCAACGCGCTGCGTGAGACGGTTGGCGAGCAACGGTTCCAATGCCGTGCGGGCCTCGTTGAACAACCGCGCATCGATCGCGGTCGTGGCCACTGCGATGGGACTTTCAATCGAGTGCGGGTTGAGCGCCGCCAGCTGTTGGATGCGACCGAGGCGGTCGCGCGGGCTGTCGCCGATACGGGCATACGCGTAGACGGTGGCGAGTTCGGGATGAGGCGCTTTGGCCCACGTTTTTTGCAAAATCTTGGCGGCTTTGCCGGTATTGCCTTTGGATGCCAGAATACGCCCGGCAACTGCGGCGGCGGCCACGAGATCGGGCGCCAAGTTGTGCGCTTCAAGCGCCAATGCGAGCGCTTTATCGCTCTCGTTCTCTTCCGCATCTTGTGCTTGACCGGCGAGCAGAATAGCGCGTCGCCGTTCGGCTGACGTCTTTTCGATGTGGCCGTTTTTGCGTGCGGAGGCCAGCGTCTCGAGCGCGCCGCTCCAGTCTTTGTTTTTGCATTGCAGATCAAACAGAGCGTCGGCCGACCAGCCAAGTTTGGCATTGGATTTGAGCGCGCGCTGGGCGAACTGTTTGGCAGCTTCGCCCGCGCCTTCGCGCTCGGCTTCGAGGAAAAGACCGCGCAAGCCCAGTTGTTCGGTGTCGGGCGCCGCCAGCATGGATTCAAAAATTCGCCGCGCGGTCGCACGGTCGCCGGACAGTTGAGCGGCTTGTGCGCGTAAGAGATGCGTCAACGGCTCATGCGGCAGAGACTTGCGCGCCTGCAGTGCATAGCGGGTCGCCAGCGATTGATCGCCAGCCCCCACAGCGATCATGCCGCTCGACAGCGCTTCCAGACCGCGCTTTTGACGGCGCTTCAGAATGCGCTCGCCAAGCACAGCCGGCGTGTTCCAAATCGTTCGCAGCAGCGACCATAAAAAGATCGTGGTGGCGATCGCCATGGCGAGGATGACGGTGGCGCGAAACACCGTCGTCTCGATGTCAAGACCTTGCCATTCGACATGCAGGCTTCCGGGCCGGTCTGCGAGCCACGCTAGACCCGTTGCGGCGAGTGCAAGGCTGACGAGATATATGACGAGGCGCACCATGACGCTTTCCTAGATTTGAAAGTTGAGATTTGGACGGGCGTGCTACTGGATCGACTTTTGCGGCTCGCTGGGTTGGCTGAGCGACGACTTGAGCTGGCCTTCGAGTGCGGCCACTGCGCCATCGACGCTGTGGCGTGCCGCGACTTTGTCGAGGAACGGGGCGGCCGCTTCGTGCGCCCGGGGCGAGAGCGTTTTTGATTGCTCTAGCACGTCGTTGAGACGGCCCTCTTTCAGCGCTTCTTCCATGCGCCCGACGATGGCTTCGGTCGTTTTGTCGTCGGCGCTGTGGCTGACCTTGCGAACGCGCACGATCGATTTGGCGCCCGCCAGCAAACGATCGACGACGGATTTATCTCCGGCATCCGCGTCAGCCTCGATGGTGGAATTGGCGGTGGCGCGGAAATCGCGCGTTAAATCCGGCAGCGTCGCGACGCCTTGCTCTTTAAATTTGTCGAGCGCGGTGAGGTCGATTTTACCGGCGGCAACTTTGCGTACTTCGGCCAGTTCCGTATCGTACTTCTGGCCGCGATCGAGAACGCGTTTCAGGTTTTGAAGCTCAAGCGACAGCACGATACGTTCGGCATTGGATCGCCGGTCGGCTTCCGCTTTGACGACGGTTTGGACGTTTTGTTCAAGACCAGCGAGCTTCTGAGAAATCGGCGCGATTGCGGACGCAACGTCAGCGGGCTTGGCGGTGTTGCCTTTGACGCTTTCGAGCGCGGCTTTGATGCTGCCTGTCTCTTCCTGTGCCATTTTCAGATTTTCAGACAGTTTGTCTGTATCGCTCTTGATCGCTTGCAGGCGCTCGCCCAAGCGCACGCCATCGGTTTTGACGGCCGCTAAATCGCGGTCGATCCGCTGCGTGCCAGACTTTGCAGCCTCGCTCGATGCCGCAACGGTCGAGATGCGCGTCTCGACGTCTTCGGAGATGCTTTTTTTGAACGACGACAGTTGCGTTGAAAGGTTTGATTCCAGATCTGAAACTTTGCCGGTGAGCGCGGCAAGCTGCGGCAATCGTCCGGCATTAGGATCGCTGGCGCCAGCTTCGGATAGGGCTTTGAGTTTGTCTTCCAAAGCCGCCACGCGCGTCAATTGCTCCGTTGCGCCAGCGTCGCTCGCAGAGGCAGCCAGCGCTGCTTTCGTTTCGGCAACGAGCCGGCTCTGGCCTTCTCTGATGGCTGAGATCTGGTCGGTTGATTTTTCGACTGCGGCCAGGCGCGCCTCGGTCGCTTGTAATTTCTGCGCCAGATCATTCGAGGGACGGACTTTTTCGAGTGCAGCCAAGCGTTGATCGAGAGCCGCTTTGCTGCCGCCGTCATCGCTGACAAATCCGGGAATGCCGAACTTCGCCAGCGGATATTGGGAGCCAGCCAGAACCAAACCGCCGCCAATCAGGCCGGCAGCCAAATGGCTGAAAAAGCCGCCGCGCTTTTTTACGATGACAGTCGCGGCCGACACATCCCTGGAACCGGTTGCCTCTGCTTTTGCAGCGGCTGCAGTAGATGCTGGAGTAGATGATGTCGATGCGCCGGTTGCTTTCGCGCTCGATGCCTGCGGAGTGCCCGTTGTGTTGACGTTCGGCGCCGCAGCCGATGTGGGCGCCGAATGCGCGCTAGCTGACGAGGCGGCAGAAGATGCCGATGTCGCTGGACGCTGAGCACCCGTATCCTTGGTGGTCGCCGATCCCATGTTGCCCGCCATGCTGCCCATAGTATAACTGGACGCTGGCGCGGGCTTAGGTGCCGGGTCTGATTTGGCCGACGATGATGCCGATCCGAGCCCATGCGTCGCATACGAGGTGGTCGTGCCCGACGAAGCGCCAGATTGCGCTGATGCAGCCTTATCGGCGAGCGACGTCACTTTGATTTCGGTCGCTTTCAAATCCAGCGTCGCATAAGGGCGCTTGGCGATTTGATCTTTTGACGAGGCTTCCGCCGCGCGCTTTGCGTCGTTGTTTTGATCGTTTTTATTGTCTGCCATGGAGCGTAACGCCTCCAAACTGTAAGGGCATGACGGTGCCCGGGGGGGACGAACCGCAGATCCCAAATGTGAATACCATTTCGTGTCGCGGCGCAGGGATGAGAGAGTTGTCGGCGCCTGTCAACGAGCGATGTTCTACTACCTCTAGCGGCCTGCCGCCAGTCGAGCGATAAGACTAACTATTTCTTGCCCATTGGGCTCTTGTGCGACAACGATCTTCAGTTTTGACCGGATCTGCAACTTGTCGGCGACCGCCGCCGAAAGGCAAACATGTGTCAATTGGCATAAGCTTTCGGCTAGTCCCGCTTGCCCGGTAAGCCGCTGCCAAACCTGCGCTGTGCGGGGCGACATCAAGATGACGGCATCGAAATGGCCGGCGGCTAAGCCGTCGATCACCGCCTCTGGCAGTGCATTGATCAGTTGGGACCGGTAGGCCGGAATGACGTTGAGAACAATATCGGAACGAGCTAGTTCCGCTGCTAAATCGAAGGCCAGGCTGTCGCCGGCGAGATGCACAAGCGGCCCCTCACCCAATCGCGCGGTGTGATCTTGGATCGTGGCGACCAGAGCGCTCGCTGTTCCGGGCCCCGATATGACCACTGGAAACCCCATCTGCTTGGCAAGCGCGCTCGTCGCTGGTCCGACGGCGAATACGGGAAGCTTGCGAGCCGCGCTTAGGGCTTGCGACCGGTTCAAGGCCTGCAGAGCGTTGCGACTGGTCGCGACGAGGGCACTGGCACCAGCCAATGCAGCGGGCTCGATCGGTTCATAGACGATCGACAAAAGCGGCGCCAAGGCCGCATCGACGCCAATCGACGCAAGCTGACCCGCCAGCTCAGAAGCATCTGGCTCAGGCCTCGTGATCAACACCCTCATTGAGGGCGCGCCCACGCCAGAACGCTGCGATCGGCTTTGCTCAGGATTTCGTTGGCGGCGGCAAACCCCAGATCTACGGGAGCGGACAGCGTACCCTGCTGGCGTACCGCGTACGAGATTTTCCCATCCGGAGATAACACTTGGCCGCGCAGCACCAGCGCACCGTCGTGCATCTGTGCCAAGCCGGCGATCGGCGTGCGGCAAGACCCTTCGAGCCTGGCCAGAAATCCACGTTCAGCCGCCACTGCCATATGCGTTTCGTTATCGTTGAGCGGCGCGATCAGGATCGCTGTGGCGTGATCGTCAGCCCGAATTTCAAGACCGATCGCACCTTGCGCGACGGCTGGCAGCATGACGTCGAGGGGGATAGCGCAGGTGATGCGATCTTCCAGCCCCAGCCGTTTTAACCCGGCAACCGCCAGGAACGTCGCGTCGGCCACGCCTTCCTGCAGTTTCTTGAGCCGCGTCTGCACGTTGCCACGAAAGCCGACGACTTCAAGATCCGGCCTGATATTCAGCAGCTGCGCTTGGCGCCGCAACGACGAGGTGCCGACGACGGCCCCCGTCGGCATGTCGTCGAGCTTGGCATATTTGAGAGAGATGAACGCGTCGCGCACATCTTCGCGCGGCAGGGCAGCTCCCAGCATCAGACCGTCGGGTAGGTCGGTCTGCATGTCCTTCATCGAGTGGACGGCCACATCGATCTCGTTCGCCAGCAGCGCTTCCTCGATTTCTTTGGTGAACAGACCTTTGCCACCGATGTCGGCAAGCGGCCGGTCGAGGATGCGGTCGCCTGAGGTTTTGATGACGTTAATCTCGATTGTCTCGAGATCTAGATTATGGGCGAGCGCTAACAGGCGCCGCACTTCGTGAGCCTGCGCGAGCGCCAGGGGTGAGCCGCGGGTACCGATCCGGATCGAGGTTGCTTGCAACGGGCTTTCTCCAAGTGCTAGTGGCACCGCAATATTGCTTCGTTGCGGCCAGAAAGCAAACCAGCGAGTGTCGATGCTAGAATGATGCTTTCCCCCGCAACTGACGGCGCGAGTTTGGTCGTCCTGGGCCTTGAGACAAGTTGCGATGAAACTGCGGCCGCTGTGGTTCGGCGTTCAGCTGCTGGCGAGGGCCGGATTTTGTCCAATATCGTGCGCTCGCAATTTGATCTTCATAAGGTCTATGGCGGCGTCGTGCCGGAAATCGCCGCACGCGCGCATACCGATTGCCTGGACGGCATCGTGAAGGCGGCGCTCGCCGAAGCCGGCTTGAGCTTCGCCCAGCTCGACGGGGTCGCTGTCGCCTGCGGGCCAGGGCTCATTGGCGGCCTCATCGTCGGCGCTATTTCGGGCAAGGCGATCGCTTTGGCGGCCGGTAAACCGTTCCTTGCGATCAACCATCTTGAAGGCCACGCCTTGACCTGCGGCCTGACCGATGGCGTCCGCCCCCCTTATCTCTTGCTGCTCGTCTCGGGCGGCCACACGCAGCTTTTGCTGGTCGAGGGCGTCGGCAAATACCAGCGTTTGGCCACCACGATCGACGATGCCTTGGGCGAGGCGTTCGACAAGACGGCGAAACACTTAGGCCTGCCTATGCCGGGCGGACCGGCCGTCGAGCGGGCGGCACTGACCGGTGACCCGAAGCGCTTCAAGCTGCCACGTCCGATGTTGGGGCGCGCGGACCCCAATTTCTCGTTCGCAGGCTTGAAGACGGCCGTGCGCCACGCCGCGCAAAAGATCGCCCCTCTAAGCCCTCAAGATGTGTCTGATCTGTGCGCCGGATTTCAAGTCGCCGTGATGGCGAGCGTCATCGATCGCGTGGCGGTGTCGATGCGCGGCTTGGAACATCAATTTTGCACCGGTGTCGCCAAACGATTTGTCGTTGCCGGCGGGGTCGCGGCCAACAAATCGTTGAAGGCCGCGCTCGTTGGCGTCGCTGAAGATCACGGCTGGGACTTTCGCGCGCCGCCGTTGGCGTTGTGTACCGACAACGGCGCAATGATTGCGTGGGCTGGCGCTGAACGTCTCGCCATCGGCTTGATCGATCCATTGTCGGCGCCGGTGCACCCGCGTTGGCCGCTGGACCCTGATGCAGCGCCCGCTATCGGCGCTGGCGTCAAGGCATAGGCCATGATGAAGGCGTCGCGCATCACTGTGCTGGGGGGCGGAGCATGGGGCACCGCTCTGGCGCAGTCGCTTGCCACCTCGGGACATGCCGTGACGATGTGGGCGCGCAACCAGCCCCTCGTTGAGGCCATCAACACCCAGCGGGTCAACACTGTCTATCTGCCCGGCGTGCCGTTATCGGCGAACATTCACGCGACGTCGTCTTTAGCGGAGGCGGCGCGAGCGGATGCAATTTTAATAGTTGTTCCAGCTCAGCACGTCGGCGCGATCTGTGCGCAGCTCGCTGGGTTTTATAATTCGGGCACGCCGCTGATCATGTGCGCCAAGGGTATCGCAACTGGTTCGGCGAAGTTGATGGCTGAAGTTGTCGGCGAGACGCTGCCAGCGGCCGAATACGCCGTTTTATCGGGTCCGAGTTTTGCAGCCGATGTCGCGGCCGGTTTGCCGACCGCTCTGACACTCGCCAGCCGTAATGAAACGCTCGGGCGCCGGCTCGCGGAAAGTTTGTCATCGCGGTCAATGCGCCTTTATTGGTCGAGCGACGTGCGGGGCGTGGAACTTGGCGGTGCGGTCAAGAATGTTTTGGCGATCGCCGCCGGCATCGTCTCGGGCCGTGGCTTGGGAGCGAGCGCGCACGCAGCGATCGTTGCGCGCGGCTTTGCGGAACTGCGGCGGTTTGCTGAAGCACTCGGCGGCAGGCCCGAGACGTTGATGGGATTATCGGGTCTGGGCGATTTAATTTTGACGTGCGGCAGCCCGCAATCGCGCAACATGTCTTTAGGGCGCGCGCTGGGAGCGGGCCAGTCGCTCGAGCATATCCTGGCCGCGCGCAACGCTGTGACCGAGGGCGTTTACACGGCGTCTGCCGTCGTCGCGCTGGCGCAGCGGCATGGCATCGACATGCCGATCAGCGAGACTGTGCATGCGATCATAGAAGAGCGCCTAAAAATTGATGAAGCGATCAACGCTTTGTTGTCGCGCCCCCTTAAAGCGGAAGATTGAGGGACGCAATGTTTTTGGCGACGAAACCTGGGCGCACCGAGGCGCATGGTCAGTCTTTTTTCACACTTGCCCGATAGTGTGCAGATATCGGGTTACTGGCTCTGGCCATTCTCCCTTGGTCTCGCGTCTAAAACCCCGCATCTGCAAGGTGCGGGGTTTTTGCTTTTTGGCGCGGCAATGTCACTCGAACGCCAGCTTCCGGATCTTGCAATCGAATTGCAAAATTTCCAACGTTACTGAACCAAGGGGAGCACTCTGATATGCCCCCACTCCTGACGCTTGCTGCAGGCTGCCGGAGACCAACCACCAATCGTCGACGTCTTGGGCCGTGAGTTGTCCTTGTCGGACAAGCTCGGCTTCTCCAAAAATTTCTTTGAGTATTGATCGAGCCAGTTCCAATGCTATTGCGCGCGAGATGAGCCTCTGTCCAAAGCCTCTGTATGCGAGCATCGAAATGTGCTCGTCCGCCTCATCACTCGATGTCATGCTTGTGCCTCGGGAAAAAGTTGGCAGCATGTCGATCAAACCAAATTCGAACTGCAGAATTGTTAACTGCGCGTGGCCGGTGGTTTGCCTTGGCCAGGCGGCACCAACGGCGCTTCCCGCGTAAGCTTAATGATGCGACCGTCAAATTGCGAAATTGCGATTTCGATCTTGCCATTCCTCATCACCCCTGGATCGCGCCCGTCGTTCCAGTTGGGTCGAGCGCTCCCTTCAATCACCCAAGTGTCATCCACGTCATGAATTGCCAAGGGTGCCTGTCGATCAACCTCTTCATTTCCGAAGCGATCCGCGATCAATAATTTAGCAAATTCGAGTGCGGTTTGACGACTAACAAGTCGCTCCTGTAGGATTTTATATAGATACATCGACAGGTCGACGTCGTCACCGTCGTGGCTGCTCATTGCTGCGCTCCCTAGGCACCTAGGCCCAATATACCACGGAACGCGAGCGCCAGAGTTTCTTGAACACAAATCTACCGAGGTTCTGCGGGGAGTGACACAACCTCCAAAGGTTCGCCCGGCCCATTTGCATAGACGACACTAATCGGAAAAGCCGGTAGCCTTTCACCCGGTATCAGTTTCAAATTGCGTATCTTACTGTCGAACGAGATTACGCCTGCTCCTCCAATGGCGTGAGGATAGACGACCTGTTGGCCGGGAGTGAATGTTGGATTCAAACCAGTTTTAACGTCAATCCCGAAAAGCGTACCCTTTGGCCCCCTGGCCAAGATATCGAGACGTGCTGCCATTGGTGGCGTACCGGGTAGGACTAGTGATACCTCAGTCTCGACCGCATTGCCGCCAGCGCGAAGTGCCTTCACTACATAATCTCTCACCACATCGTGAAAGTCACCGGGATAGGCAATATCCTGAAAGATTTGATCGCCTTTGAGGCTAGCAAGCAGCTTGTCAAACTGTGCACTATCACCGCCGCCGTCGGTCCACCTTCCGTGATCATCACGGGGTTGATCTGGATTAAAGCCCGCCCCCTTGAGCAGCAGCGCAGTCAATCGCCGGGCCGCAAGATGCATGCGAAAAGCCGAGATCTCGCTTTTAAGAATTAAGTGTTCTCTTTCGAGGTCGTTCAATTCAGCATCGTGCACAAGAGCAGTCCCCATCACCACGCTGTATGCCAAAGATCATGCAAGAGGACGGAGCTGCGGGGATAACTCTCTCAAATCGTTCTCTCGTGACCTCAGCGCCACAACAGCGCGAATGGGAATTTGGCGAGCAACGCAACCAGGTTGGCGGGTTCAATTGCCGACATAGGGTGGCTGGCCAAGAGTGGCACTCAGCAAGCCCAGAAATTTGCGCAGATCATCGCCTTCGTGAAAGTAGATGCTCGCGGGCGTTGAACTCCAAAGCTCTTGCAGCGCTGCATCGTCGTGCCGGCCGCTCAGAAGCTCGTCGTCGATGAATTGCCTGATGACTGCAGCATCGTTGCGATCAAGTTCGTTCAAGGCATACAACACAACGGTGTCGAGCGACGGTTGCTCGTACCCGATGTTCTGACCGAGGTTGCGGCAGGCCTTCTTGAACGCGGGCGGAACGATTATGGGGATCATATTAGTCCTCGTTCATTGGCCAAGCTGTTTCGACATAGAAGCCCTTGTCGGCAAGATTGGTTCTGCGGATCAGAACAGTTACCCCTGTTGTGTCTCGCATTATCGGCTGCGAACGCGGATTACGCGCATATGCTTCATAGCCCGTCGCACCATGAAATTGACCGAAAAGGAACATGAATGGTAGCACTGACGGAAAACGACGCTGCACAAAGGCGTCTACCTACTCTTGATTTTGCGAAATTGTTGAGTTCACAAGTTTGTTCGTGGCTTCGATCGAAGTGAATGACCCTGCGCGCGCCTCACCAAAAGTGACGATACCGGCTATGTTGGTGCGACTTCCTAGGATGCGGGCTTTAAGACACTCCTCCGGCTTTGCGACATGCTTTTCGAAAGTGTGGCCACCGAGTGCGTCCTCTTCCAAAATGTCGATGGGGTAACCGGAGCGCCCACCGGTGAGTATTATGCTTCCTTCGGAGCCGCTAACACCAACATTTGTCCACCTTCCGTGATCATCACGGGGTTGATCTGGATTAAAGCCGGCCCCCTTGAGCAGCAGCGCAGTCAATCGCCGGGCCGCAAGATGCATGCGAAAAGCCGAGATCTCGCTTTTAAGAATTAAGTGTTCTCTTTCGAGGTCGTTCAATTCAGCATCGTGCACAAGAGCTGTCCTCATCGTCACGCTGTATGCCAAAGATCATGCAAGAGGACGGAGCGGCGGGGATAACTCTCTCAAATCGTTCTCTCTTGATCTCTTCGAAGCAACAGCGCGATTGCCTGGGGCGCAAAGTGCTGTAGCGTGGCGGCCATTGTTATCAGCCACCGGTCTCAACAAAACATGCCCAAAACGCCGACTGCCAAAACCAAAAACAACACGGCGACGAAAGCCGCTGCGGGTCGGCAATTCTGGCTGTTCAAGTCGGAGCCCGATGCGTTCTCGTGGGAGATGCTGAAGGCCAAAGGTGCCGCAGGCGAACCTTGGACCGGCGTGCGCAATTATCTGGCGCGCAACAACATGCGCGCGATGAATGTTGGCGACCGCGGATTTTTTTATCATTCCAACGAAGGCAAAGAGGTCGTCGGCATTTTGGAAGTCATCGCGCCCGCGCACGCGGAAGCCAAAGATGAAACCGGCAAGTGGGAGTGCGTCGACGTCAAGGCGCTGTTCGACGTACCAAAGCCGGTGACGCTTGCAGCCGTCAAAGATAATCCCAAGCTTGCCAACATGGCGCTTGTCACTTCGATGCGGCTTTCGGTGCAGACCGTGACCGCCGCCGAGTGGAACATCGTGTGCCGCATGGGCGGCTTCGACACGAAAAAGTTGCAGGCCTGATGGCACTGCGTCCGATCGATGCGACCGACACGGCAGCGATGCAAAATTTCATCAGCGAAAATACCGCGCCCGTTTTCCCGGCGTTGCTGCCCGAGATCTCATTGCGTCTGGCGTTGCAATCCATCCCGATCTGGCAAAAGTCCGAAGAGGTTTTGGGCCAGCTGAACGTGGCGCCGCCCTATTGGGCTTTCGCTTGGCCCGGCGGTCAGGCCCTCGCGCGGTATCTGCTCGACAACCCCGACCTCGTCGCGAGCAAGCGGGTCTTGGACCTCGGCGCTGGCTCCGGCCTTGCTGGCATTGCCGCGTTGAAGGCCGGCGCGGCGCATGTTCTGGCTTGCGATATCGATAACTATGCGCTCGCCGCAGCCGAAATGAACGCTCAAGCCAACGGCGTTTGCCTTGAGCTGACGAGCCGAGATCTGCTCGATAAAGAGCCCGCGGCGTTCGACGTCGTGCTGGTCGGCGATCTGTTCTACGAACGCCAGATGGCAGAACTTGTCTTGACTTTCGCGACACGCGCAGCCGTACAAGGCTCCCTCGTTCTCATCGGCGATCCGCAGCGCAATTATTTTCCGCGTGGCCGCTTCCAACGAGCTGCCGAATACGCTGTTCCCGTAACGCGCGACCTCGAAGACACCGAATTGAAGTCCACGACCGTTTGGCGTTTTTGAGTAGCCAGCAGGTACGCTCGCGCTGATACCAAGGCTTGCCTTGCCGCCGATTTAGGCCGAGTTATCCTACCTAAGAGCAAGTTGTGCGTTGCGGGTAGCCATCCCATACTATTTTTTTAGAAAACAGCCGGTCAACCGGCGATCATTGAGGAAGCGACCATGTCCGACAAACTATATCCGGTACCAGCAAGCGTTGCTCAACGGGCGCTCGTCAACGAGAGCCAATATCGGGAGATGTATGACCGCTCGGTGCGCGACCCGGATGGGTTTTGGGGAGAGCATGGCAAACGTCTCGATTGGATGCGTCCGTTTACGCGCGTGAAAAACACATCGTTTGCGCCGGGCAACGTCGATATCAAATGGTTTGAGGACGGCACGCTCAACGTTTGCGTAAATTGCGTCGATCGCCATTTGGAAAAGCGCGGCGATCAGGTGGCAATTATTTGGGAGGGCGACGATCCCAACGAAAGCGAACTCATCACATATCGCCAACTTTACGAACGTGTGCAGCGTGTCGCCAATGTCATGAAAAAGCATGGCGTCAAGAAAGGCGACCGCGTCACGGTTTATTTGCCGATGATTCCGGAAGCTGCCTACGCAATGCTGGCGTGCGCGCGCATCGGCGCAGTGCATTCGATCGTCTTTGGTGGTTTCTCGCCAGACAGCGTGCAGAACCGCATCGATGACGCAGACAGCAAATTCATCATCACCGCCGACGAAGGCTTGCGCGGCGGCAAGGCCGTGCCTCTCAAAAAGAACGTCGATACCGCATTGGCCAAGTGCAAGGGCGGCGAAAAAGTCTTGGTCGTGCGCCGCACCGGCAATCCCATTCCATGGACGCCGGGTCGCGATTTCTGGCTGCATGAAGAGCTGATCACTGTCGGGCCGGACTGTCCGGCAGAAGAAATGAACGCCGAAGATCCGCTGTTCATTCTCTATACGTCCGGCTCGACGGGAAGACCGAAGGGAGTTGTCCACACGACAGCGGGCTATCTGCTTTATGCCTCCATGACCCACCAATACGTCTTCGATTATCACGACGGCGATGTCTACTGGTGCACGGCCGACGTTGGCTGGGTGACCGGCCACAGCTACATCGTTTATGGCCCGCTCGCTAACGGCGCGACAACGCTGATGTTCGAAGGCATTCCGACCTATCCGACGGCGTCGCGCTTCTGGCACGTCATCGACAAGTGGAAGGTCAACACCTTCTATACTGCGCCAACCGCTATCCGCGCCTTGATGGGAATGGGTGCCGACTTCGTCAAGCGCGCCGATCGCTCGTCGTTGCGGTTGCTTGGATCGGTGGGAGAGCCGATCAACCCGGAAGCTTGGGAGTGGTACTATCAGATCGTTGGCGATAGCCGCTGCCCCATTGTCGATACGTGGTGGCAAACGGAAACTGGTGGCATCATGATCACGCCGCTGCCTGGCGCGACCGCGTTGAAGCCCGGATCTGCAACGCTGCCGTTCTTTGGTGTGCAGCCAGCGCTCGTCGATGACAAAGGCGCGATCCTTGAGGGCGCGGCCACCGGCAACCTCGTTCTTCTCGACAGTTGGCCCGGTCAATCGCGTACCATCTATGGCGACCACGAGCGCTTCGAACAAACGTACTTCTCGGCTTACAAGAATACCTACTTCACCGGCGACGGCTGCCGCCGCGATGCGGATGGCTATTACTGGATCACGGGTCGCGTCGATGACGTCATCAACGTCTCCGGCCACCGCATGGGAACGGCGGAGGTCGAGAGCGCACTGGTGTCACATGCTAAAGTCGCCGAAGCCGCAGTCGTCGGCTATCCGCACGACATCAAGGGCCAAGGCATCTATTGCTACGTCACGCTCAATGTCGGCGAGAGCGGCGACGACAAGCTGAAAAAAGAACTGGCGACGCACGTGCGTACCGAAATCGGTCCGATCGCGGCGCCCGATCTCATTCAGTTCGCGCCGGGCCTGCCCAAAACGCGATCTGGCAAAATCATGCGGCGGATTTTGCGTAAGATTGCCGAAGACGATTTCGCAAATCTTGGCGACACGTCTACCTTGGCCGACCCAGCGGTCGTCACCGATCTCATCTCGAACCGTCAGAATAAAAAATAGACTTTGGTGCGCCTAAAAAAGAGCATGGTCGTTACCATGCTCTTTTTTTGAAGATTGATGCACCTTGGTCAGCCAGCAACCCGCATTGTCGTCAAGCGTTGCGCAACTTCGTTGAAAGCCTTTTTCAGGTCCGCACCTGTCTCTGCATCGAAGAAGTTCATAGCACCAGATGCGCAACTCTGAAGTTCAGTTTTTGCGCGCGGATCACTGGCAGCTACGGCGGATAGATTAAGGCCAACGGTAAAGACGGTAATATTCTTAGCTTTCATGCCCCCGCACAAGGCTTGGAATTGCGCGTAGGATTCGTCGGTCTGTGTTGCGGAAGCTGTGGCGGCACCAGATTTATAGGACGTATTGAAAAGGCCATCTGTCATGATCAAAACGACTTTCATGACGCTACCTTTTCCGTAAGGCTCGGGCTGGCTGCTGGTCGGCAGTACGCCTGCCCAATCTGGAGAGATTAAGTACCAGCCCCAGGCGGCGCCGATGTGTCCAGCAGTTGAACCGGTGGCCGTGTAACCGTCGATTGTCGACTTGATAGCTGCCGCATCAACCTTGCCTGTGAGTGGAATTACGCTGGATGACGGGCATTTATAATTGCCATAAGGTATTGAAGGCACGGTCGGCAGTGCATCGGCGCCGATGGGCGGAGCATCCGTTGCAGCATTCAAGTTAATCCGCTCAATGACGCAGGTGTCGATTTGAGCGCCCGTCGCATCGACGCACGCTTCTCCTTTTTTCGGTTTCGTTGGGCAAACGGTTGTCGTTGGAGCATTGCTTACTGAGGCGGCCAAGTCACCGGCGTTCACGGCTGCGGAAAAAGGTGACACAGCGATCCTAACGCTCGTATCGCTCAAGGCCGTTGCGTAGAGCGAATCAATCACGTCTTTTGCCGCGACTTTCATGTCGGCGAGTTTGTTGTTGTTGTTCATCGAGCCGGTGATATCGAGAACCATCGAAAGCTCAAGCGGGTTCATCGCGTAAACCACTTTAGAGGATTGATCGATCATCGTCAGCGCAGGCAAGTTGAGCAACCGCCCGAAAAGAGAAGGCACCGAGGCGCGTACGCTCGCCGTGATCGTGTCATTTGGCCTGTCAACTGCGACCGAGACCGGTGCCATCGAGTTTGCTTTTACGCCAAGCGACTCCATGGCAGCTGAATAGTGGGTTTGGGTCATCTGCCGGATGTCGGATTCAGTATACTTATCGTCATCGAGAAGCTTGGCGCCCGCGAGCACGGCCGCATCTAAGGACGATTGCATCTTCGCGGAGAGATCGTGAAAGCGAGCCGTGTCGACGGCCAACCCGGCGATGGCAAAAAGAACCAGGACGCTGGCTGCAAAAATAACTGCGACCGAGCCTGAAGCATCGTTGGCGAAGCCACGAAGTTTAGCAATTGCGAAGAGCATGAGGCGACCTTTCAAGGTGGTGCCTCAATCAACGTGCTATTCAATAAAAACTCGTTGAAATACATTCGTTCTGTGGTCATAATTTTTATGCATAGTTGTACTTGGTGAACGAAATATTCCGCTCTGTTTCGATTTGATGTTCTGCTATCGGCAGGAGCGCAACAGGCCGCGATCAAGATGTAAATGATCCTGGTGCGCTATATTGAAGTCCGGGCTCAGCGAGACGCGGAAGTAGCGGCAACTATCGAGGTGGACTTTGTGCAGAAACTGAGCTGCGGGGCCATCGCCATTCCAATTTTTCAAGACGGAAATGACCGTGCCGTCCTGCACCGTGAAACTCGCGATGTCGACGGCGTTGGCGCGGGCGTGCTGGCTGCGGAAGGCGCGGCTCATCGGATTGCCGATAATGTTGCGGCAAGCATAAGTCCCGAGCGCATGCATCGCCTGAATGCGCTGGCCGAATGCCGCGATGGCCGCTGGCTGCACTGCGTGTTCGACCCACATTGCGAGTGCCGCGGCCATCTCGCAAGTCAAAGGGTTGAGGGATAGTCGCGCGCCCCCGGCTTCTGTCATGTGCACCGCGTTGCTCCAGCCACAGCCAGCTTTGAGCGGCTGGTCGGCGACCGATACCGACTGAATGGTGGGGGCGTGTAGAACGCTTCGGCAGAGGTTGGCGTCGTGCTTTAGCGCGCTCAATCGCCAATCGAGGAACCAGCTGTCGGGCTCGCTGAGTACCACCGGGGCCAACGGGTTAAATCTTGTTGGGATGACGCCTTGGCGCAAGCCAAGACCGAACACAAGGCACAGGGCGCAGACGAACAAAAAAAATCGCAAAAATCTCTTCATTGGCCTCAGCGATCGAATGCAAACCGGCCAAGCTCATAAAGCCCAAATTGCGGTTTTGCCGGGGCATCCGAATTCTCAGCTTTTCCCCGTTCACGTCCAGCTGCGGTCGTAAAAAACAATCGGGCGCACCTTAGCGGTACGCCCGAAGTTTAACGCAAGCGGCACTTGGCGATAGATCACTTGGTCAAGCGGAGTTCGGAAAGCTTGCCCGCAAATTTGCTGAAGGCATCTTCGAGTTCGGCGCCGTTGCCGGCGTCGGCATAATATTCGTTGCCGCCGGACGAGCAGCTCTTCAAGGTCTGCTGGGCATCGGCTGGCGCATCGAAAGCGACCGCGAACACGACGACACCTTTAGCCTTCATCGCGGTGCATAGTGCGAGCGCCTGGGCGGCCGACTTGTCGCCGTGATAAGAGGTGTTGAAGACGCCGTCGGTCATCAAGATTACTGCTTTGAGCAACTTGCCTTCGCTCACGCGGCTGTAGCTGTCGGGAACGCTGTCGCCACCCCAAGTGCCGCCCCATTGGTCGGAGATCAAATTCCAGGCCCACTGGATGCCAAGGTGGCCGGCGGTCCAGCCTTCCGGCTGAAACTTGTTCACCGAATTGACGAGACCGTCACGATCGTTCGAGAGCGTGGTAATTAATGTGCCCGGGCAAGCGTAGGACGGAACTTTTGGGATGCCTTCGGTTGGGTCCACGTCCTTGATGCCGTCTTGGGCGACTAGGAACGGAGCGGTGAAGCCGGACGCATCCGTTGCCAAGCCGGACTTGCGTTCCGTGACGCAGTTGTCCGTGCTGCGATTGTTCGTTGCGACGGGTGCGAAGGCGCCCAAGTTCACGGCCGTCGAATAAGGCGCCAGAGCGATGCGCACTTTTTGCGGCGTGTCGGTTTGCGTCGGCAGCAAACGATCGGCAAATGTTTCGAACGCGGCCTTCAAAGCATCGATTTTGGGCTTGCCGCCTTTAGAGGGAACTTGGCCCATCGAGCCCGTAATATCGAGAGCCATGCCGACTTCGATATCGCGCTGCTGGAAAACCGCTACCGACGTAACCGGCACGTTGAGCGACTTGATGCCTGCGATGCTGGTCAGCGTCATGCCGATATCAGCGTTCATGTCGATGTCGATTTCGCCATTCTGGCGGTCGACTTTGATCACCGGCTTGCTAACCTTGGCGCTGCTCTTCAAACCCTTGAGGTCTTGCTCGATGAAGGTCGCGGCCATAACTTCGATTTCGCCGTCGTTGAGCTTGCCATCCAGAAGTGCGCGGCCGGCCGCCAGCGACGCGGCGTCGATCGCTTGCGACATACGCGCTCTACCGTCCGTGATGCGCGAGTAATCGAGTGCCACGCCGGCGAGAAACACCATCGTTGTTAGCATCAGCCCGAAGATGATGGCGATGGCGCCCTCTTCGTTCGATTGGAACTTGGCGACTTGGCTGGTCCAACGCGTATACATTTGTCTCTCCGCGACACAAAACTTTGTCATGCGGGGTGAAATGCAACGGCGGTGCCGTAGCTGAGCTCGAGAGGTTCGCTGGTCGCGTCGCCAATGATAGTAGTGAAAAAATCTCTAACGCATGTTCCAAAGAGAGCGCTGCGCGACCGAACGTCCGTTAACGGCGGAACAATCGCGGTAACACTTGCGAATGAATTGCGGTCGGCGTTGCAAGCGCATTTCGCGCGCGGCCCAATTCGAAACATTTTGTCTCAAAGCAGCACGGCTTCAGAAGTCTGAGACGAGCCCGCCTTTTTCCCAATCGCCATAGCGGACGGGATCTGGACCTTTGCGGCCACCACTTTCGGGCGCCCGGCTCAGCTCTGCCGGTTGACTGGCGCGCCGCGCCTCAGCTTCGCTCAGCGCGCGTTCTGCCTCAGGCGACAATGGCTTGGCGGTTGGGGTCTGAGGTTCTTTTTCGATCGTGTCCGCCATGGCCTACTTTCATTGCGAGATGTTGCGGCAGGGCCTTAACCAGCGCACGCGCGTACCATATATAGTGTGACTGCATATAGTGTGGCTGCGGTGCAAAAGCACGGCCTACGAAATCGAGGTAGGAGACCAACGATGCCGTTGAATTACACCAAGACAGCTCTCTTGCTTGCAACCCTGACGGCTATTTTTGTCGCGATGGGCGCAGCCGTTGGCGGCCGGTCGGGAATTGTCATCGCTTTCGTTATTGCACTGGTCATGAACCTCGTCAGCTTGTGGAAGTCCGACACCATGGTGCTGCGGATGTTCAAGGCGCGCGAAGTCGATGACGGCACGGCACCCGAGCTCGTCAGCGTCGTGCGCGAGATGGCCGGTCGCGCCGGCCTGCCGATGCCGCGCGTTTACATCATGGATGTTCCCCAACCCAACGCATTCGCCACCGGGCGTAGTCCTGAACGCGCCGCGATTTGCGCTTCAACCGGATTGATGCAGGCGTTAACGCGCGAGGAACTGTCGGGCGTCATCGCTCACGAGTTGGCGCACGTCAAAAACCGCGACACCTTGACTATGACGGTCGCAGCCACGATCGGCGGGGCGGTGTCGATGTTTGCCCAATGGCTGCAATGGGGCATGCTGTTTGGCGGTGCGCGCAGCGACAACCGCGGCGGACTAGGGTTACTCGGCACGCTGTTCGCAGCACTTGTTGCACCGCTCGCCGCCATGCTGGTGCAAATGGCGATCAGCCGGTCGCGCGAGTATCAGGCCGACCGGCTTGGAGCGATGATTACTGGCAACCCGTTGTGGCTCGCTTCGGCGCTGCGTAAAATCAACGCGCTGGCGCGCCAGATCCAGAATCCACGCGCTGAGGAAATCCCAGCTGCGGCGCACATGTTTATTATCAACCCGCTGAACGGTCTCGGCTTTGATAATCTGTTCACGACCCACCCGAGCACCGAGAACCGAATTGCCGAATTGGAAGCCCTGGCGCGCGAGTTGGGCATCAGCGATGCCGGGCCATCAACGCGTGTTGAAACTGCAAGCCAGTCGGTATCAGTCGCGCCATCTGCCGGTGTCTGGGTCGCTGGCCGCAACTACCGGCGGCCGCGGTTGCCGTGGAGTTCGTAACGGTCATCCCAGATAGAGCTTGTCTGCGGCGGGATACTCGCGCAAAGCACAGTCATTGTTGCGCGCTGAAAAAAGCCCGCCCGGCCTTGATCTCCTGGAGTTTCCGTTGACCGTTCGCAAAGTGACAGCCCCTGCGCCATCTGGCCCTGCGCCATCTGGCGCTTCACGTCCGGCCATGCCAGCCAAATCTGGCAAAGCGCGACAGGGGGAACCGTTGCCACCGGGCCGTTCGCCGTTGAAGCCCGCGTTGATGGATGGTTTGGCCGCGCGCCAAGCTGCAGCCGCTGCAATTTACGGCGTGCTGAGCGATGGTCGCGCTTTCGAAGACGTATTCGGCCAAGCGCTCGACCGTAACGCGATTGCGCCCAGGGACCGGGCATTCGCGCGCGCCATCGCTGGTGCCGCACTGCGCCGCCGCGGATCGCTGACCTTTGTGCTCAATCAATTTTTGGAAAAGCCGCTGTCGGTCAAGCTCGGCCGCGCCAATTCCATTTTGCTTGGCGCGGCCGCACAGCTCCTCATTCTAGGCACGCCCCCGCACGCGGCCATTTCGCTGGCCGTCGAACAGTGCCGCGCCGACAAAGCCGCGCGCCGGTTCGACAAACTCGCCAACGCCGTGCTGCGCCGCGTCTCGGAACGTGGCGCTGACATCCTCAAAACTTTAGACGGCACGGCGCACGATATTCCGCCGTGGCTGTTGGCGCGCTGGCGCAAGACCTACGGCGATGATCTGGCGCGCCGCATCGGCGAAGCCTCGTTAGCGGAAGCGCCGCTCGATCTCACCGTCAAGGGCGAGCCCAAAGCTTGGGCTGAAAAACTGGGCGGGCTCGAACTTGCAACTGGCAGCGTGCGGTTGATATCGGCCGGGCGGATCGAGGAGCTCAGTGGATTTACCGACGGCGACTGGTGGGTTCAGGATGCGGCGGCCGCTTTGCCGGCGCGCCTCCTTGGAAATGTTTCTGGTCTAGACGTCGCCGATCTGTGTGCCGCCCCTGGCGGCAAGACGGCGCAACTCGTTTATGCCGGCGCCCGCGTCACCGCGCTCGATCAATCCGAAGGGCGGCTGCTTCGCCTCAAGGCCAATCTCACCCGTCTCAAGCTCAATGCCAAAACTGTCGTGGCGGACGCCGCCTTCTGGCAGCCGAACGTTTTATTCGATGCTGTCCTGGTCGATGCGCCCTGCACCGCTACCGGCACCATTCGCCGTCATCCCGATATTCTGCATCTGAAACGGCCAGACGACGTCGCGGCGTTGTCGATCACTCAGTCGCGCATCTTGAGCAACGCTGCGAAAGTCGTGAAGCCCGGCGGCGTGCTCGTTTATTGTTCGTGCTCGCTCGAGCCCGAGGAGGGCGTCGATCAGGTGGCGCGCTTTCTCGCGCTTAATCCCGAATTCCACCGTGTCGCGATCACCGCCGGCGAATGCGGCGTAGCGCCGGAGTGGCTGACTAAGGACGGCGATGTGCGCACCTTGCCGGTCCACTTCGGGGAATTGGACGCCGACAAACGCGGCCTCGACGGCTTCTACATCGCCCGTCTCAAACGCAACTAGGCTTTGAAAACTGGGCCTCAGTAACGCGCGAGCCGTGGAAAAGCGCAAGGGGGCCGTAAACGCTCTGACGCGCTGCCTTGTTTTGGCTTGCCCGAGAGGTTAGTCGTCAGACCATAACTGTGGCTCCGAATCAGGAGCAATGCGCGGGGAGCGGTCGATCCTATGGCGGGCTTGAGCCTGACCGACAGGTTCCGGGTCAGAATGCTTTCGGCCGAAAGGTCGAGGCGCCGTCTCGTCACGCGCACGCTGTCATCGCCGTTGCTGCGCTGGCGCTATGGCGGCTCGTCGGCCGATCAAATTCTCATTGTGCCGCAAGATTTGCGCTCAGCCGATCCGAGCTTCTGGAAAGAGGTCGAGCACGGACACTTCGGTCTGGCGTGCGAGATCGCCGATTTGAAGGGCGCCTCACCGTTCCGCGTGACGCCGCCGAGCCTGCCGTGGGCGCGCGAGTTACATGGCTTCGGCTGGCTCCGCCATTTTGCAGCGACCGAAGAAGAAGACGCTTATCTGACAGCGCGGCGCTTGGTTCTCGATTGGATCGCCGCCAACAAAAGTGCGCGCGGTCTAGCGTTCGAGCCAGCCGTCATCGGCCGCCGTTTGATGTCGTGGATCGCGCAAGCCAACATGCTGCTCGAAGGCACGGACGCCAAAACGTACACCGCCATCATGTCGAGCCTTGGCCAGCAGGTCGTGATGCTGAACGCGTCGTGGCGCGATGCGCCGGAAGGCGTACCTCGGTTGATCGCGCTGATCGCTCTGGTGTTGTCAGACCTCGCCGTGTCTGGTCACGATCGCCAGCTGAAGGAAGCCGAAGCCGCGCTCGTCACGGAATTGGACCGGCAGATTTTGGACGACGGCGGCCACGCCAGTCGCAACGCCAGTGTGCTCGCCGATTTAGTTCTCGATCTTTTGCCGCTCGGCCAATGCTTCGTAGCGCGCGGCCGTGCAGCACCTGAAGAAATTGCCGTTGTCGTCAAAAATGCTTTGGCGTTTCTGCGCTTCATGCGTCTGGGAGACGGCACGCTGGCGCGTTTCAATGGCGTCAGTACCGGGTCGCCAGCAGGGTTGGCGACGGTACTGGGATATTCGGACGGCGCACTTCAGGCGGTCGCAGCCGCGGAAGAATCCGGTTACGCGCGCATCGAGCGCGGCAGCACGATCATCGTTTGCGACATCGGCTCGCCGCCAGCGTTGGAAATCGCCACGGAAGCGCAAGCCGGATGCCTGTCATTCGAAATGTCCGTCGGCAGCCGGTTGCTGTTCGTCAATGGCGGCTTTCCAGGTCCCGCCGATCGCGATTGGGATAGCGTGGCGCGCGCCACCGCCAGCCACAACACGTTGTGCTTAGCCGAGACATCATCGTCGCAGCTCGTCCGCAACGGCCAGCTCGAACAGATCGCCGGCGGTATGCCGATCCAAGGTCCGAATTTGGCGATCGCGCGGATCAGCGACGATGGCGGCGTACCTGTGCTGGCTGCAAGTCACGACGGCTACGTCGGCCGCTTCGGCCTGATGCACAACCGTCGCGTCTCGTTATCTCCAGACGGGTTATTGGTCGACGGGCTCGACCGTCTTGAGCCACCGCAAGGCAGGCTGCGGCTCAGGGTAGATTTGCCGTTCTCGGTGCATTTCCATTTGCACCCCGATTGCAAATGCGAAATGGCCAAGGTGAGCGGCCAATGCCTGATCACGATGCCAGGTGGCGGCAGATGGCGTTTCACCTGCGACAGCACCGAACTCACGATTGAAGAAAGTTTGTTCTTCGTTGACAGCGCGGGGCCCAGGCCCGGCTTGCAGATCGTGCTGCGCGGCGCGACCGGCGGCGAGACCGAAGTGCGTTGGCAGGCGCGCTCGGAGAGCACGGGGTCGGTCGGCAGAACGAACGCGGCATGACGGCGCGCTGATGTTTCGTGCGGGCTGTTCGGGATGGTAACGCCGCGCCGGTCATGATAACCGCGCTTATCGATTTTTAACCGGGGCAGCAACCATGGCCGAACAAAAAATCCGTCGGGCGCTGCTGTCGGTTTCGGATAAATCGCACCTCGTCGAGTTCGCCAGAGCGTTGGCGGGCTTTGGTGTCGAACTGGTGTCGACTGGCGGCACCGCTGCCGCGATCAAGTCGGCGGGCTTGGCCGTGCGCGATGTTGCAGAACTCACCGGCTTTCCCGAAATGATGGACGGGCGCGTGAAGACGTTGCACCCCGCGGTGCATGGCGGCTTGCTCGCCATTCGCGGCAACGCCGAGCACGATGCGTCGGCCGCCCAGCATGGCATCCAGCCGATCGATCTGCTTGTTGTTAATCTCTATCCCTTCGAAGCGACAGTCGCCAAGGGCGCGGCGTATGACGAGTGCGTCGAGAACATCGACATCGGCGGGCCAGCGATGATCCGCGCGGCGGCGAAGAATTATTCGGGCGTGGCAGTCGTCGTCGAGCCGGAAGATTATCCCCATATTCTGGCAGCGATGGCAGCCAACGGCGGCGCGACGACACGTGTTCTGCGCCAACAGCTGGCCGCCAAGGCCTTCGCACGCACCGCGTCTTATGATGCCGCGATCAGCAATTGGTTTGCCGAGCAGATGCACACGCCGGCGCCCACTTGGCGCGCGTTCGGTGGCAGGCTCGGCCAAGCGCTGCGCTATGGCGAAAATCCCCATCAGGAGGCCGCCGTTTACGTGTCCGAATGCCAGCGCCGAGGCGTCGCGACAGCGCGCCAAGTACAGGGCAAGGAATTGTCTTACAACAATCTCAACGACACCGACGCTGCGTTCGAACTCGTGTCTGAATTCGATGCTGGCCGCCCCGCCGTTGCGATCATCAAACACGCCAATCCGTGCGGCTGCGCAATCGCCGCAACATTGAGCCAAGCTTATGCCAAAGCGTTGGCGTGCGATCCGGTCAGCGCCTTTGGCGGCATCGTCGCGGTCAATTGCGCTCTCGATGAAGCGGCAGCGGTCGAGATCATCAAAGTTTTCACCGAGGTTGTCATTGCGCCGGATGCAACGCCTGCAGCGCAAGCTGTGTTCGCGTCAAAGAAGAATATCAGGCTGTTGCTGACCGGCGGGCTCGCCGATCCGCGAGCGAAAGCCTTGTCCTTCCGCTCGATCGCTGGCGGCATGCTGGTGCAGTCGCGCGATAACGGGGTCGTCGACGACCTCGATTTGAAAGTCGTGACTAAGCGCGCGCCAACGGCATCTGAATTGGCAGACCTGAAATTTGCTTTCCGCGTTGCAAAGCACGTCAAATCGAACGCCATCGTGTACGCCCGCGACGGCGCGACGGTCGGCATCGGCGCCGGCCAGATGAGCCGCATCGATTCAGCCCGCATCGCCGTGTCGAAGGCGCAGGACGCGGCACGGGCGGGTTCGAAAGAGCCAGCGACGCGCGGCTCGGTCGTGGCGTCCGACGCATTTTTCCCGTTCGCCGACGGGCTGCTCACCGCGGCTGAAGCTGGCGTCACGGCGGTTATTCAACCGGGCGGCTCGATGCGCGACGACGAGGTGATCAAAGCCGCCGACGACAAAGGCTTGGCAATGGTCATGACCGGCATGCGCCACTTCCGGCACTAGGGAGCGGGAAAACGTCAGCCATTTTTGTCGTTAGGTTTCAAAAAACGCGAACAATCCGAAGAACTGCGTAATTTTGTCGGCGGGCGCGGACGAGATCGAGCATGGATACTGCCTTCAGCTGAGCGTCGTTCGCCGCGAAACGATGCTAAAACGGAAATTGACACTCCCGCAAGCGTCGCCCCCGACGAGCACTACGACCCAATATTCGGACCAATTTTGGCCGTTGCCACCATCCGAAAAAATTGTATGCTCAGCGGCGATATATCACTAATGTTCCGTGCGGTTGAGCTTCAAGTAAATGCGCGTAGATGCATCGCAGGAACAGGTGACGCAGTGGGCCGTTGCCACCACCCAACCGCAACGGGAGCCCGTAGCTGTCGATCATTTGGCGAGGCAAGGCTTTCTGCCTTACTGCCCGATGCTACGCAAAACGGTACGCCATGCGCGCTCGTCGTACGAGGTCATGCGACCGTTATTTCCTGGCTATGTTTTTGTTGGACTTAAACCACAAACGTCGCAATGGCGCACCATTCGTTCAACCACCGGCGTCCGCTCCTTGCTATGCACGGCCAACGTAATAAACTTCTTGGACGATGACTTTATTCAGGGTTTGAAAGCCCGTGAATGCGATGGGTTGATAGCAAGGCCCGCCCACCCCTATAAGATCGGCGATCGTGTTCAATTGTCGAGCGGGCCGTGCGATGGACTGATCGCAAAAATCGTTGAAATGGACGAACGTGATCGTCTCGTCGTGTTGCTCGACATCCTGTGCCGCTCCACCAAAGTTGAAGTCCGAGCAAACCAGATTTCCCCAGTCTAAGAGCGTTTGCGCAGCAACTACTTTGGCGATTTACGGGCCCTATCAAAATTCAAGTCAATGACGAGTAACGAGTGAGAGCGCATGCCAAATAGAGCTGACAATTCAAATGGAAAGACTGCGCTTATTACCGGCGTTACAGGCCAAGACGGTGCCTATCTAGCAAGATTATTGTTAGCCAAGGGCTATGTCGTACACGGTGTTAAGCGCCGGTCTTCGTCTTTCAACACGGCCCGTGTCGACGATTTATATGTTGACCCCCATGACGGTCAAACCCGTTTCTTTATGCATTACGGCGATTTGACCGATTCTACGAATCTCATACGCCTTATCCAGCAAAATAAACCCGACGAAATATATAACCTCGCCGCGCAAAGCCATGTGCAAGTAAGTTTCGAGACGCCAGAGTATACAGCGAATGCCGACGGTGTAGGGACGCTCCGGCTGTTGGAAGCTATTCGCATACTTGGCCTAACTGAGACAGTAAAGTTCTACCAGGCATCCACTTCTGAACTTTACGGTAAGGTTCAGGAAGTTCCTCAGCGGGAAACGACGCCGTTCTATCCGCGGTCACCGTATGCGGCGGCAAAGATCTACGCCTACTGGATCACTGTAAATTATCGGGAAGCCTATGGAATGCATGCTTCCAACGGCATCCTATTCAACCATGAGAGCCCGATGCGTGGCGAAACATTCGTGACACGTAAGATCACACGGGCCGTAGCCGCGATCGAGCATGGCCTTCAAGAGCAGATTTACCTGGGAAATATCGACGCAAAGCGAGACTGGGGGCACGCCCGCGATTATGTCGAGGGGATGTGGCGCATAGTTCAACAGCCTGCGCCGGGAGACTATGTCCTGGCCACGGGAGCCATGTATTCGGTGCGGGATTTTGTCGAACGAGCCTTCGCTGTCGTCGGCCGGTCGATCGCGTGGCGGGGGCATGGCACAGATGAAGTCGGCTACGACGAGAAATCAGGGCAGGAACTTATCAGAATAGATCCAAAATATTTCCGGCCAACCGAAGTCGATGAACTTCAAGGAGATCCGACCAAGGCCCGCACGGTTTTAGGTTGGACGCATAAAACCACTTTTGACGAACTTGTTTCTGAGATGGTGCTGTCGGATCTCGAAGCGGTCAAGATCGAAGCTAGGCGTTCGGGCCGCCTTTCGGACTGATCCAGTAGTTAGGAGCCGGTCTTTGACACATCAAAGTTCATCTGCCGAAGGGGTTCAATTCAGTCTAGCGGGAAAGCGCATTTGGATTGCCGGCCACAGAGGGATGGTTGGCGCAGCGCTCGTGCGTAGATTATCCAGCGAAGATTGCCAGATCCTCACAGTCGGCCGAGATGAGCTCAATCTTGAGCGCCAGAATGAGGTCGAGACTTGGGTTGCAAAAACAGCGCCGGACGTCATCGTTGTTGCCGCAGCCAAAGTAGGAGGAATTGCAGCGAACGACCGTTATCCGGCAGATTTCCTTTATTCAAACCTGATGATCGAGGCCAACATCATTCACTCGGCTTGGGCTTGCGGCGTTTGCAAGTTACTTTTCTTGGGATCGTCCTGCATATATCCAAGATTGGCTCAGCAGCCCATTCGCGAGAACGCCGTGCTGACGGGGCCGCTCGAGCCGACAAACGAGTGGTACGCCATAGCCAAAATTTCCGGCATCAAGCTGTGTTCAGCCTATCGCCGCCAATATGGCGTTGATTTCATTTCGGCGATGCCGACGAACCTTTATGGTCCCGGCGATAATTATGACCTAGAAACGAGCCACGTCATCCCAGCACTCCTGCGAAAAGCGCACGAAGCCAAAATCCGTCGAAGCAAAGAGATGCTTGTGTGGGGCACTGGAACGCCAAGGCGCGAATTTCTTCACGTTGACGATTGCGCAGATGCGCTCGTGCTTGTGTTGAAGAGCTATTCGCACGACGAACACATTAATGTCGGGGCCGGCGAAGATTTAACAATTGCCGAACTTGTAGGGTTGATCGCCGACGTCGTTGGCTATACCGGAAGCGTCGTCTACGACGATCACAAGCCTGACGGCACTCCCAGGAAATTGATGTCTGGAGAGAAACTGAGAGCACTAGGTTGGCGGCCCCGCATTGGATTGCGGGAGGGACTTATAAATGCGTACAGTGCTTTTCAAGCCGAGCATGCGCTTTAAAATGCCCGCAATAAGCGCAAAGTCGACTTGTTGAATGGCATCTTAGGATCGCTACGCCATGAAGGCCGGTCGTCAGCCGGTCTCGCTGTTGGGTTTCACAAACAGCATCATCACGGCGCCGCTCAGCAGGAACGCTAAAATCGCGGCCATCCCGATCCGCTGGCTGCCGGAAAACTGCGTCACGATGGCGACCAGGAACGGCGCAAAGAACGCTGTGACTTTGCCGGAGAACGCGAACAATCCGAAAAACTGCGTGATTTTGTCAGCGGGCGCCAGCCGTGCGAGCAACGAGCGCGAGGCCGCTTGAGCGGGTGCTGCAACAAGCCCGACTATCAAGGCAAAGCCTAAGAACACCTGCTCGCCAATCGACGAGAACGGCTTTGAGCCTTCGATCTTGGCCGGCACTTGGGTTTGAAATAGTACGTGCGTTTCGTCGACCGACAAGATGCCGAGCGCGCCGATGATCAATATCAGCAACGCGGCGATGATCACCGTTTTCGATCCGAGTTTGTCGTCGAGTCGGCCACCAAGCAGCGCGCCAAAGGCGCCGACAAGCGTCAAGACAATGCCGAAAATGCCAAGTTCAGCTGGACCCCAGCCAAACACCGACGCGCCGTAGATGCCGCCGAACGTGAAGATCGCAGTGAGGCCGTCGGTGTAGATCATGCGTGCGATGAGAAAAATCAGTAGGCTCGGGTGCTGCGGCAGGTGTCTGATCGTATCCCACAACTGAGACGTCGCCGAGGGCGAGCCGGCGGCGCGCGCCACTGGCTTGCGGTCGGGCACGAACAGAAAAAACGGGATGATGAAGATCAAATACCACACTGCCGAAAATGGCCCGCTGAGGCGATCGCCTTCGTGCTGGCTTTGATCCAGATGCAGCAGTGGCGCCAAACCGAACATCGTTGTTTCTTGTCCGGGTAGCGCGACCAGGAAACCAGCAACGACCGCCAAGCTCAACAGCCCGCCGAAATATCCAACCGCCCAACCTGTGCCCGAGAGGCGGCCAAGCTCGTCTTTCGGCACGAGGCCGGTCATGATGGCGTTGGAGAAGACGTTCATGAGTTCGGCCGCGAGCGTCGCGGCAATGAAGCCTGCCAGCACAATCCAGATTGTGGACGCGCCAGCTGCAGGCTTTGCAAGCCAAAGGGTCGAAAGGCCAGCGACGAATAAAACAGAAAGCGCTGCGATCCACGGTTTGCGGCGGCCGCGCCCATCAGCGACCGCGCCGAGAAACGGGCTGCCGAATGCAATCAGCAGGCCAGCGATTGCGGCGGCATAGCCCCACAGCGATTGACCGCACGCGGCCTTCTCGCTGCCATCAGCGATCATTTGGCCGCAAACATTATTTTGAACGACCGCGTTGGCGAAATAGGGCGCAAAAAGAAATGTCTGCACCAGCGTGTAGTAAGGCTGGGCGGACCAATCAAACATCATCCAGGAAATGCGCGCGGCCTTCGAGGCGCGCACCTGCGTCGCCCCAATAGGCACGCCGACAGTTGTCGCTTGAGATGCGCCCGTCACAGCCATTGCAATCCCCGAATCAGCCACAACGCCGACGCCCCGATTGCAGGGTGCCGACCGTCATGTTGTTCTAAAGGCAATGCAAGCGGAATGGTAGTGAGGCCGAGACTGAGGCCGAGATTGAGGCTGGACGTCGCCGTTGGCGGCGCGCTGGTGTTGTTAGTTCAGCACGATCAAATGATCCGGCAGCTCGTTGGGGTTGGCGGTGCCGGGCGGGAAATGTTCAGACAGATGCCGTCCGGCTTTTTCAACCGCGTGCACGAAACCCGAAGCGGCGCGCCCTTCAGAAATTTCAGAGGTCAAATCGTCGACGATCTTTTGCCATGTGCCCTCGGTAACGCGATCGTCGATGCCTTTGTCAGCCAGGATCTCGGCGTGCCGTTCGGCGATGGAAACAAAAATCAGAACGCCAGTGCGGCCTTCTGTGGTGTGCAAGTTCTGGGCAATGAATTGTTCGGTGGCGCGCCGGTGGGCGTGGGCGACGCGTACGGACTTCGGCACCAGCGCGGTGCGGATCCAGCGCGGCCAAAGAGCCATCAAAAGAGCTAGGAAAACGACCATCTGGATGATGAAAATCCATTGAACCGCGAGCCAGGTGAAGTGGATCAGCGGCCACGGCACGATCAGCGCCGCTAGAGCGGCCCACATAAACGGCACGTAGAGATAGCTGTCGCTTTGATCTGCGACCACAGCCACGATCTCGCCCGACGTTTTGCGTTCCGCCGCCGAGATGGCCGCCGAAATCCGCTGTTCTTCTTCCGTCGAGAATAAGGTCATGGTGCGTGTACTTTCACCGTTTTGTCTGCCGTGCTTTGCTGCGTACTTAGGAGGTGGGCTATTCGCCTACCAGTCGCCGGAAGCGCCGCCGCCGCCGAAATCGCCGCCCCCGCCCGACCAACCGCCGCCACCACCACCGCTCGACCAGCCGCCGCCCCAGTCGCTCGAGCCGCCCGGGATAATGATCGGACCACTATACCCGCGACGCCGCAACCGCTTGCGCTGTTCCGGCGTCATATTGGCGAGCTGACTTGTCGATCTGTAGGCCATCCAGAAAAAAATGAACGCGATAATCATCATCCACAGCAACAGATGAAAGAACACGGTAGGGTCATCGTGAGGCGTTCTGCCACCCTTGGCGCGTTCTTTCACTTGCTCGGCATCGCCCAGCAAGACCAACTTGATATCGCGCACTCCGTCAGCGATGCCGCCGGAGAAGTCGCCGCGTCTGAACTTGGTCAAAATGGCGTTTTGAATGATGATCTTCGACATCGTGTCGGTCATCAACGGCTCAAGCCTGCGGCCAACCTCGATGCGAACCTTTTTTTCAGTTGGCGCGACGATCAGCAAGATGCCGTTGTCTTTGCCCTTCTGCCCGATCTGCCATTTGCGAGCGAGCCCGATGCCGTAATCTTCGATCGTGTAGCCATCGAGCGAGGGCACGGTGACGACCGCGATCTGATCGGTTGACTGCGCTTCGAGCGCGGCCAATTCAGCTTCGACGGCCGCGCGGTCCGACGCATTGAGAATGTGGGCATTGTCGGTAATGCGGCCAGCCAACTCTGGATAGTTGGGCAGCGCCGATACCGGCAGGGCAAAACTTAAGACAGCCATGAACCCGGCAAGAAGGGCGATCAACACGCCCCTCTTGCCGGTCAATGAACCAGTCTTAGTCCATGTGGCAGCGCGCGCGCTCCCCATGAGACGGCATCCTCACTGCGGCGATGGCCGCGCTTACTTCTTGTTGAAGTCGACTTTGGGAACTTTCTGCTCCTCGGCCGGGATGTCGAACGTCGCCATTTCCTTGGACGTCGGATACATAAACGACTTCCACCAGCGGCCAGGGATCGTGGTGATTTCGGTATTGTAGGCGCGAACGGATTCGATGTAGTCGCGGCGCGATACCGAGATGCGATTTTCCGTCCCCTCAAGCGCGCTCTGCAGGGCCAGGAAGTTCTGGCCAGACTTGATGTCGGGATACTTTTCAATCACTGCCATCAAACGCCCCAGAGCGCCGGTGAGCTGACCTTGGGCTTCCTGGAATTTCTTCATTGCATCCGGATTGGTCAGGATGTCGGCTGGAATCTGAACCTGTGTTTGCGTCGCCTTGGCGCGCGCTTCAATCACTTCGGTCAGAACCGATTTTTCTTGTTCGGCGAACCCTTTGACGGTCTCGACGAGGTTCGGGATGAGGTCCGTACGGCGCTTGTACTGGTTGAGCACCTCGCTCCATTTCGCCTTGGCATCTTGCTCATAGGTCGGAATGTTGTTGACGCCGCAGCCGGCCGCCAGCGTGGCGCCAATCACGGTTGCAAGCACGGCGAAGATACGAGCGCGTGGCAGAGAGAACGAATGGAGCATGGCACGGACTTTCCTTGTGTTCGGGCCTTGTAGTCGAGCTTCAGGATCGAGCCCTACGATCGAGCTGAAGAATTTGACGAGCGGGATTTGGCAGGCACAATCTAGCAGGCACAATTTAGCAGGCACCGGGGGGTTATTGGAACGAAACCATGGCGGCAAGCAGGTGGGGCGGGGTCGGCACGTTTACAAGCTCGCCATGTCCGCCCTCTCCTATGAGCTAAAGCGGCGCCGTGCAAGCCGTCTCGTCTGTTCCAGCGGTAGCGTGTTGAACAAAAAATTTACCACGACTGCGGCGAATACTTCGCAATTCCTCGGCTGTCTCGTATGATCAATCGAACGGTTAACTTTCATCAGTTCGCGCTTGATTTTATTGGGTTTTTCAACAATCGCAACGCTCTGAAGAATGCGTGCAGCTGCAGCACTTTGCAATTTCGATTAGGGGGAGATGACACTATGAATGTTCGCATTCTGACGGGCCTCGGCGTCGCCATCGGCAGCATAACTTTGAGTGTGCCAGCGCTCGCTTTCGACCACGGCTGCGGTAACCGCGCCATCGAATGCTATGATAAGGTGCGGCTGCCGGACGTCTATGCAACGCGCGCGCGGCCCGTCGTCGTCGCGCCAGGGTTCCGTGAAGTCGTGTCTGAGCCGCCCGTCATGATCGACGAGCCGCGCCGCGTCGTCGTGGCACCTGGGCGCTGGCACGCCGAACATGTGCCGGCACTTTATTCGACCTACCGCCAGCGCGTTCTCGTCGCCCCATCGCGCGTGTCGTACAGCGAAATCCCGGCCGTTACGCGCACCATCCGCCAAGCCGTCGTCGTCCATCCGGGCGGAGAGCATTGGGAGCATAGCCGGGGATTGTTCGGCCGCGAACGGATGTGCCGGGTCGCCAGCCCGCCGGTTACCCGCGAGATCGAGCGCGATGTCGTGGTCGAGCCTGCCCACCGCGTCCAGTACGTTTCGCCCGCCGTCTATCATGAGGTCGAGCGGCCCGTTCTCGTGCGCCAGGCCTCCGTTCGCCACAGCTACGAGCCGCCGGTCTATTCCTATGTCAACCGCCAGATCGTGGTTCGCCCGCCAGTGCAGCGGATCATCGATCACCCGCCGGTGGTGTCGGTCTTCCATGAGCGGGTCTTGGTCCGCGAAGGCGGCTATGGCTGGGCCCATACTCGGCGTGGCCTGTTCGATCACGGCTGGTAAGCGCGACGCATACCCTCCAATCCTGCCAACAAAAAAGGCTCATCTTGCGATGAGCCTTTTTTTGTAAGTTATTGAAAGTATTGGAGCGGGCGAAGGGGATCGAACCCTCGACCCCGACCTTGGCAAGGTCGTGCTCTACCGCTGAGCTACACCCGCATCCATAGGGTAAGCGCTTGTGGCGCTTCGGAACACGCCTTATGGCTCAACTGGTTTGCCATTGCAAGAGCCGCTGTTGCCCCTAAATACTGGCGCATAGCTGCGGTGCCGCCGTCAACGAGCACGCTGATTTCGAAAAGGAACAAGGGATTGTCGACCCCGGTTGCGCGAAACGGGCTTTTTGCCTACCTCGACACGCTTGCCATCAAGACCACGACGATTGACCATCCGGCAACCTTCACCGTCGAGCAGTCCAGCGGGGTCGATTTAGGGCTTGCCGGTGACCACACCAAAAACCTGTTCCTCAAAGACGATGAGGGCTCGCTTATTCTCGTGATCGCCAAAAGCTCCACGAAGGTCGATCTTAAGAAGTTGGCCAAACGGTTAGGCGCGGGCCGGTTCTCATTTGCCAAGCCAGACCTGTTGCAGGCTTGTCTTGGGGTCGCGCCGGGGTCGGTCACGGCGTTCGCGATTATGAATGATCAAGCCGGGCGGGTGAAGGTCATTATGGACAAGGACCTCGAGGCGGCCACTAGCGTTAATTGTCACCCGCTCGAGAACACGGCCACGACGAACATTGCGCTCGACGACCTTTTGCGGTTCATTCGCTCGACCGGCCATGAACTCAAGTTTATGACGCTGACGGGGCCTTGAATGCCCCCACCTAAGGAGACGAGAAGAATATGGATTTCGGCACGCGCAAAGCATCCGCACTTGATGCTGGAGGCGGCGATTTCGTCAAAGATACGACGTCGAGCGGGTTCGCCAAGGACGTGGTTGAGGCCTCGCGCACGGTCCCAATTCTTGCCGATTTTTGGGCACCCTGGTGCGGGCCCTGCAAGCAGCTGACCCCCGTGTTGGAAAAAGTCGTCAAGAGTTACGGCGGCCGGGTTCGTCTGGTCAAAATCAATATCGATGAAAACCAAGCGATCGCAGCCGAGCTGCGGGTGCAATCAGTGCCGACCGTCTATGCTTTTTTCGACGGCCAGCCACTCGACGGGTTCACCGGCGCGCAAACTGAAAGTTTCATCAAGGCGTTCATCGAACGTCTCTTAGGCGGCGACGAGGAAGCCAACATCGCGGCCGTTTTGGCGACTGGCGAAGAGCTGCTCGAGCAAGGCGATTTGCAAGGTGGCGCTGAAGTCTTCGCGACGATCCTGCAGGAAGATCGGGAGAATGCCGAAGCGCTCGCCGGTTTGGCGCAGTGCTATTTGAAGAGCGGCGACATGGGCCGGGCACGCCAAACGATCGGGCTTGTGCCGCCCGAGAAAAGATCGATCGCGGCTGTCCACAGTGTGCAAGCGGCTTTGGATCTGGCGGACAAGGCCGGCAACGCCGGCGATCTCGACACGCTGCATCACAAAGTGGTCGGCGACCCGCTGGATCATCAGTCGCGCTTTGATTTGGCAATCGGTCTGGCAGCCTTCGGCGACAAACGCCAAGCGCTCGAACATCTGCTCGAACTCGTGCGCCGCGATCGCAAGTGGGACGAAGAGGCCGGCCGCAAGCAGCTTCTCCAGCTGTTCGATGCCTGGGGTCCAAAAGATCCGTTGGTCGTCGAAGGCCGCCGACGCTTATCGTCTTTGCTTTTCAGCTAATCGAACAGCGGTTGGCACAATTTGAGAGGTTTTCGTGGCCCTAGCGCGTTATCACCGCCCCGCCGATCTGCCGCCGCGCATCCCGGTGTTCCCGCTGCGAGGCGCCATTTTATTGCCGCGCGCGACCTTGCCGCTGAACGTTTTCGAACCGCGCTATTTGGCGATGCTGGACGACGTGATGGCGGGATCGCGGGTTATCGGCGTTATCCAGCCGTCTGGCAATGACGACGACGAAGAAATGGAAAGCCCGCTCGGCAAAGTGTTTGGTTTAAGACGTGTCGGGTGCGCCGGCCGCGTCACCTCGTATCAAGAGCTGGACGACGGCCGTCTGGTCATCACGCTCACGGGAGTCATGCGATTTGAAGTTCTCGACGAGGCGGTGACGGATAAACCGTATCGCGTCATGAGCGTCGCCTTCGACAAGTTTGCGCAAGACCTGTCCGAGGGCCTGGGCGAGGAACAGGTCGACAGGCCGGGGCTGCTGCGCGTTTTAAGAAACTATCTTGAAGCCAACCATATGAAAGCGGACTGGCCGTCGATACAACGGGCTTCAAGCGAAGTTCTGATTAACGCGTTGTCCGTCATGTGTCCGTATGGCCCCGCTGAAAAGCAGGCGTTGCTCGAAGCGATCGATTTGCGAACAAGGGCGGAAGTTCTGGTTGCGCTCGCTGAAATCGAAATGGCATCGAATGGCGGCAGCGGGTCGACGCTGCAGTGAATGACAACAGCGGGTCGACGCTGCGATAAGGTTTTGAGAACATGGCCGATCCGCTTACGCCGACGATAGATGCCCGGCCGCTGGTCGATCCCAAGCTGTTGGAGCTTCTCGTCTGTCCGCTGACCAAAAGAACGCTCGAATATGATCGTGCCGCCCAAGAGCTGATTAGCCGGGCCGCAAATCTGGCGTTTCCGATCCGCAATGGCGTGCCGCTACTTATTGTCGAGGCTGCCCGTTCGCTCGATGATCCGCCGACTAAATGACCAGAAAAACCGTTATACTCTGCAGACCATTTTAACCGTTCGATTAACCGTATCGCAAGGCAATTGGGGCGCTGTGGCGACGCGCACGCATTTGATCAATCGAATTCAGGTTTTGTAAAACACCCTGGGCCACCGTTAGCTTTTGAGAAGCGTTAGGCTGGCGAATTTGGCAATTAGCCCACGAGAGCACGAAACGGCGGGAAAACTCGCCAACGGTGTCCGCTTGGCCGCCGGGTATTTCGCACGCCTGCTATCCGCTCTGGCTAACCCAGCTGGCAAAGCCGATGGCATTGCCCGCCAAATGGAGCAACTCAAAGACGCCCATTGGCAGCTTACCGATAACGAAGCCCGCTATCTCAATTTGTTGGATACCCAGCAAGAGCTAATCGCGCGGCGGGACATGTCTGGTCGCCTCGTCTTCGCCAACAAAGCCTTTTGCCGGACGTTTGGTGAAAAATTTGGCGATTTAATTGGCGAAGACTTCGCGGCCGCGCGCTTGGTACCGGTGAATGTCGGCTGGGATGCGGGCGGGCGCACGCATCGGCACGTTGAGTTCATTGCCACACAAATGGGGTCGCGTTGGATCTCCTGGGAAGAGCAGCGTGTGCCAGCCGTCGGCGGCGGAACCGAAATTCAAAGCGTCGGCCGGGATATCACCGAGCAACGGCAAGCGGAGGTCCAGTTGCGCGAGGCGCGCGATCAGGCGCAAGGGGCCAATCGTGCCAAGTCGCGGTTCCTGGCCGCCATGAGCCACGAAATCCGCACGCCGATGAACGGTATCCTCGGCATGGCAAGCTTGCTGCTGGAAATGCAGCAGAGCAAGGAAGAGAAGGACTATACGATCGCCATCGATCAATCGGCGCGCGCACTGCTGGCGTTGATCGATGAAATCCTCGATTTTTCCAAGATCGAAGCGGGCAAGCTCGAATTGGCGAACGGACCGTTTTCGATCCGCGATTGCGTGCAGAAGGCCGTTGAGCTGCTGGCTCCGCGCGCGGCTGAAAAAGCTCTCGATCTGCGCTGCTCGGTCGCGCCAGATGTGCCAACGTACGTTACCGGCGACGAAGCGCGCGTGCGTCAGATTGTTCTCAATCTTTTGTCGAACGCAGTGAAGTTTACCGACGCTGGCAGCGTTGCAATATCGGTCGGGTGCGTTTCCAACGGCGCGGCGAACATTGCCGTTACAGTGAAAGATACCGGCATCGGTCTGTCGCCTGAAGACATGACGCGATTGTTCGACGAATTCGAACAGGCAGACGCTGCCATTCAGCGGCGCGAGGGCGGCACGGGCTTAGGGCTGGCCATCTCGAGGCGGTTGGCCAAGGCTATGGGCGGCGATATTCTGGTTGGCGGGCGCCGCGGTCATGGCGCAACGTTCACGGCATTATTGCGGCTTGAGCCAGCCGCGTTTGCAGTGCACGAAGCTGCTTCAAATGCTCTACCGTCACCGTTGTTGCCGACGGACGCCGCAACCATCGCCCGAACGCCTTCGACATATGCTCGCCAACACCGTGTCCTCGTTGCCGAGGACAACGCCATCAACGCGCTTCTCGCGCGGCGCGTCATTGAAAACGAGGGGTATGAGGTTGTCGTCGCAAACGATGGCCTCGCCGCGGTCGAAGCGGTGCGCATGTCTCTGCAGAATGGTGCGCGCGCCTTCGATTTGATTCTTATGGACGTGTTCATGCCCAAGCTCGACGGTCTGGAGGCAACGCGCGCGATCCGCCAGCTCTACGCTGCGGGCGAAGGGCAACCAACGAGTGCTCCCCCGATCGTTGCCCTCACCGCGAACGCGTTTGCTGAGGACCGCGCTCGTTGCATTGCGGCCGGTATGAGCGACTATTTGGCCAAGCCCTTTGACGCCAAGCAGCTCAAGAACATTGCGTCCAAATGGATCGGCACGGCGGCACCCGGGGTCTGAACCGGCGTTCGGCCGGCGCAAAACCGTTCGATTTTATCGGCACGACCTAACTTGCATGGGTTAAAGCGTCATAAGGCCGTGCTAGTGTTGAATATCACAGCTACAGATCAGGGCCCGAGATTTCAACGAGGTTGCGCGCGCATGGAGCGGCCGGAATTGGAACGCGAGATTGCACCGGCGGTAAAGAACAGGTTGGCCCGTTTAAAGGGGCTCGGAGTTGCCGGTGTGCTGCGTAGTTTGAGCGCCGTACGCGCGGGCGGGTCTGTCGACCGCCAGCCAATGCCGACGATTTATGGCCGCGCGGGCCACTTGGAAGTCCGGTTGGCGACGACGCGGGCTGAAGTGAAGCTCGCCCAGAGACTGCGCTATCAAGTGTTCTTCGAAGAAATGTCGGCGGTGCCTAGCCGCTTGGCGCAATTCCGCCGCCGCGATGAGGACGCTTACGATGCGGTCTGCGATCACCTTCTGGTGGTCGATCTGGCCGTTGCCGACGATACAGGCCGCAAAGGCGCGCGGTCTGGTGCAAAGGTCGTCGGCACGTATCGCGTGCTCCGCCAGGAGGTCGCGCAGAAGCACAAGGGGTTCTACAGCGCCGGCGAGTACGATATTTCCCCATTGCTGACACAGCATTCAGAACGCTACCGGTTCATGGAGCTCGGTCGGTCGTGCGTGCTGGCCCCCTATCGCACCAAACGGACCGTTGAGCTTTTATGGCAAGGCCTATGGGCCTACGTGCGGCAGCACAACGTCGACGTCATGCTTGGTTGCGCGAGCTTCGAAGGCACCGACCCCACCCGTCACGCGATGGGTTTGAGCTTCTTGCATCACAACGCCATGGCGCCGCCGCAGTGGCGTGCGCGCGCCCACGACAAACTCTATGTTTCGATGGCGAGGTTGCCTAAAGACCAGGTCAATGCAAAGGCTGCGTTGAAAGAGATCCCCCCGTTGATCAAAGGCTACTTGCGGCTTGGCGCATATGTCGGCGACGGCGCCGTCATCGATCATCAATTTGGGACCACAGACGTATTGATCGTTCTGCCCGTCGAAAATATCGATCCGCGCTATTTCGACTACTTTTCCTGAGCACCGAAGTCGGGCCGCGCGTCTCAAGTTCTGCCCGCGCCATAAGCGGCGAGCGCTGCCATGTTGACGACGTCCGCATCGGTCGCACCAATGGAACAAATCTGAACCGAGTGCGAAAGCCCGACAATGATCGGGCCGATGATCGTGGCGCCGCCAAGTTCTTTGAGCATTTTGGTCGAGATTGAAGCGGCGTGAAATGCGGGCATGACCAACACGTTGGCGGTGTCTGACAATTTGCAGAACGGATAATGCCGCATCAGGTCACGGCTGAGGGCTACGTCGGCGGCCATGTCGCCGTCGAATTCGAAGTCGACTTGGCGCTCTTGTAATATCCGCACAGCTTCGCGCACTTGATCCGATCTCTCGCCGCGCGGCTGGCCGAAGGTGGAGTAGGCGAGCAGCGCGACGCGCGGTTCGATGCCGAAGTTGCGTGCGGCGCGCGCCGCTTCCGTTGCGATGTTGGCGAGTTGTTCCGCACTTGGCATATCGTGGATAGACGTGTCGGCGATCAAAACCGCCCGGCCGCGGCACAGCGCCAAGGAAACGCCGATGACGTGGCGACCGGGCTTCTCGTCAAGCACGCGGTGAACATCGGCGTAGACGCTGGTCCAATTGCGAGTGACGCCCGAAATCATTGCGTCGGCATAGCCGTGAACGACCATCAAGGCTGCAAAGACGTTGCGCTCGTTCAGCACGACGCGTTCGCAGTCGCGGCGCAGGTATCCGCGCCGTTGCAGGCGCGAGTATAGAAATTCGGTAAACTCTTCGAGGTGGGGTGACGTGCGCGTGTCGATCAGCTCAAAGCCGCTGCGCAACGGCACGCCGAGCTCTTTGAATTTCTCCGACACGATCTCGTGCGTGCCAAGCAGGATCGGTTGCCCGAACCCCTGGTTGAAAAAAGCGTTGGCGCCGCGCACCACGGCTTGATCTTCGCCTTCCGCAAAAATAACGCGGCGAGGTTCGCTGCGCACTTTGTCGAACGTCGATTGTAGCCAGCCGACAACGGGGTCGAGCCGGCCGTTGAGGCGCGCGACATAGGCGTCCATATCGACAATGGGTTTGCGCGCGACGCCGGAATCCATCGCGGCTTTGGCAACTGCTGCTGACACATGGGACATGAGCCTGGGATCAAATGGTGCCGGAATGATGTAGCCAGGCCCGAAAATCGGCCGCTCGCCATGGAATGCGGCCATCACTTTGTCGGGCACCTCGGCGCGCGCCAATTCGGCGATCGCTTCGGCGGCGGCAATTTTCATCGCATCGTTGATGGTTGTTGCTTGCACGTCGAGCGCGCCGCGAAAGATGAAGGGGAAGCACAACACGTTGTTGACCTGATTGGGGTAGTCTGACCTGCCCGTTGCCATCACCGCATCTGAGCGCACGGCTTGGACGTCTTCAGGCTTGATCTCTGGATCGGGATTGGCCATCGCGAAGATCAACGGCCGTGGCGCCATGCTGGCCACCATGTCGCGCGAGACAACACCGGCGGCGGATAGCCCGAGGAAGATGTCTGCATCTTTCATAACGTCCGCGAGATGGCGCGCCGTCGTGTCTTGCGCGTATGGAGATTTGTATTGGTCCATCAGTTCGGTGCGGCCCTTGTAGACGACGCCAACGATATCTGAGACGAAGACGTTTTCGCGCTTTAAGCCGATTTTTAACAGCAGATTGAGACAGGCCAGCGCGGCGGCACCGGCACCCGCACACACGAGCTTCACATCGGCGATATTTTTTTCAACAACTTTGAGACCGTTGACGATACCGGCCGCGACGACGATCGCGGTACCGTGCTGATCGTCGTGAAACACGGGGATGTCGAGGAGCGCTTTCAGTCTCTCTTCGATGACGAAACAGTCCGGCGCCTTGATGTCTTCTAGGTTGATGCCCCCGAACGAGGGCCCAAGATAGCGCACGCAATTGACGAAGGCGTCGACGTCAGCCGTGTCGACCAGCAAATCGATAGCATCGATGTCGGCGAAGCGTTTGAACAGCGCGGCTTTGCCCTCCATGACGGGCTTTGCCGCCAGAGCGCCGAGATTTCCCATGCCCAAAATTGCCGTTCCATTCGAGACGACGGCGACAAAATTTCCCTTGCTCGTATAAGCGTAAACATCCGCCGGGTTGATCGCGATGGCCTGCACGGGAATGGCGACGCCGGGCGAATATGCCAGCGACAGATCACGCTGCGTGGCAAGCGGCTTCGTCGGCGATATTTCAAGCTTGCCAGGTTTGCCTGAAGCGTGAAATTGCAGAGCCTCTTGGGCGGTGAACCGTGCGGCACGGAATTGAGTGGCCATGGTGACTGAAACCGTCCAAATGTTGTAAGAAAATTCGGGGTATAAACGTAACGATCGGCAGATCGAACCGCCGGCAGAGCGAACGATAGGTTGCAGCAGACGTTCTGGCGACCTATGCATCCGTCGCGGCCTATCATAGCGCAAGCGGACACATCGTCCTCGACTTTAGTGCCAGATATGAGCACGCGTTTTAGAGACACAAAGATGGTTCCTGCGATCTCCGAAGAGCGCGATCAAGAAACAAGGGATGTGCTGCCGTCAGAGCCGAGCCTGGCCGTTGCGTCCTGCGCGCCGGTGGGCACCGCGGGTCACGCGGAAGCAACGCCATCGATGGCGCAGTTTCTTGAAATTAAGGCAGCCAACCCCGATAGCCTGCTGTGGTACCGGATGGGAGATTTCTACGAGCTTTTCTTCCAAGATGCGATTTCAGCGTCGGCAGCTCTTGGCATCGTTCTGACGAAGCGGGGAAAGTATCAAGGCAAAGATATTCCGATGTGCGGCGTGCCTGTCCATCGCGCCGATGAATACCTCCAGCGTTTGATCAAGCAGGGCTTTCGCATCGCGGTCTGCGAGCAGCTTGAAGATCCAGCCGAAGCGCGCAAGCGGGGGTCCAAATCCGTCGTCAAACGCGATGTCGTGCGCCTGGTTACGCCCGGCACGATCACCGAAGAAACGCTGCTCGACGCCAAAGCGCGCAACTATCTCACCGCGATTTTTCTCTCCAGTTCTGGAACCGAAAAACCAACCGGCAGTCAAGCGATGCTGGCGCTCGCCTCTGTCGATATCTCGACGGGCGAATTTGAAATCGGCGAAGTTTCAGGGCCAGATCTCGCCGGTGAGCTGGTGCGGCTCGCGCCCAGCGAGGTCATCGGCGCCGATACTCTGCTTAACGATGCCGAGGTCGAGCGCTGGATCGTCATCTCAGGCGCCAAGCCAACGCCCGTTCCACGTGCCTACTTCGACAGCCTGTCAGGCGAGCGCGATTTGAAAGCCCAGCTCGGCGTTCGCGAACTTGGTGGGTTTGGCCACTTCTCGCGGCCAGAGCTTGCAGCGGCAGGCGCGATTCTGAAATACATTGCTCTGACGCAAGTCGGCAGCAAAGGCTCATTGCGGCCGCCGCGCAAATGCGGTGTTGGCACTATTCTCACCATCGATGCCGCGACCCGTGGCAGCCTGGAATTGATCCGATCATCGTCGGGCGATAAATCTGGCGGGTTACTCTCAGCGATCGACCGCACCATCACCGGCGCGGGTGCGCGCGAACTCCAAACTAAGCTTGCAAGTCCGCTGGCGCTGCGACCCGCGATCCAGCAGCGGCTCGATGCCGTCGGATTTTTCGCCGAGCAGATGACGGTTGCGGGCGACGTGCGCCAAATTTTGCGCTCCGCACCTGACGTCGCCCGCGCCATGTCGCGTTTGGCTTTCGGCCGTGGCGGTCCACGCGATCTGGCAGCGGTTCGCGACGGATTATTCGCGGCCAAGGCTGCTGCGGCTTTGTTGGAGCGTGCATCGGGCCCGCTCGGTTTGCCGGTCGAACTGGCCAACATTTCCAAGCGGCTATCCGGCGTCGATCCGGATATTCTCGCGACGTTGACGACCGCGCTGGCCGATGAATTGCCACCTGCGCGGCGCGACGGCGGATTTGTTCGAGCCGGTTTCAGTGCCGAATTGGATAAGGCCCTGGCGCTGCGCGATGACAGCCGCGGTGTGATGGCCGGTCTCGAAACGCGTTATGCAGAGCAGACGGGCGTCAAGAGCCTTAAAATTCGGCATAACAACATTCTGGGATTTTTTGTCGAGGTGACGCAGCTCAACGCCAAGCCGCTGTTGGCGCCGCCGCATTCGGATCTATTTCGCCACCGGCAATCGATGGCGAATGCGATGCGGTTCACGACGCCCGAACTTATCGACATCGAAGGCCAGATCGCCTCGGCGACCGATCGCGCGCTGAGCCTCGAACAGGACATCTTCGACGATTTAGTGCGCCGAATTGAAGCCTGCAGCCGCACCATCTCTGACGCGGCTTTTAGCCTCGCCGAACTCGATGTCTTCTGCGCCTTGGCGGTGCTGGCGGTCGAGCAGAATTATGTCCGGCCTGTTATCGACGAAAGCCAGACCTTTGATATTCGCGGCGGGCGCCACCCCGTCGTCGAACAAGCATTGGCCAAAGCCAAAAGTGGTGCCTTCATCGAAAACGATTGCCGTCTCGGCCGCATTGGCCAACCCCAGGGTGGCGCCGACGAATTGCCAGATGCCCGCATCTGGCTCGTGACAGGCCCGAATATGGCCGGAAAATCGACGTTTCTGCGCCAGAACGCACTCATCGTCGTGCTCGCGCAAATGGGTTCTTATGTGCCCGCGCGGTTCGCACACATCGGCATTGTCGACCGGCTTTTTTCCCGCGTCGGGGCATCGGACGATCTGGCGCGCGGGCGCTCGACGTTCATGGTGGAAATGGTCGAGACGTCGGCAATATTGCATCAGGCGACGGATCGCTCGCTCGTTATTCTCGATGAGATCGGACGCGGCACGGCAACATTCGACGGGCTCTCAATTGCGTGGGCGACCGTTGAATATCTCCATCAGGTGACCAAGGCCCGCGCGCTATTCGCGACGCACTATCATGAGCTGACGTCGTTAGCCCGCCGTCTCGATGGCATCACCAACGTCACTATGGATGTCGCGGAGTGGCAAGACGACATCGTATTTTTGCATAAAGTGAAGCGCGGCGCGGCCGACCGCTCGTATGGCATTCAAGTCGCCAAGCTCGCTGGCCTGCCGGAAAAGCTGATCGCGCGCGCGCGTGAAGTGTTGACGGTTTTGGAAAAGGGTGACCGGCGTTTGAAAAAAGGCGGTGACGTCACCGATCTGCCGCTGTTTTCGGCAGAACGAACGCCGCCCGCCGCCACGCCAATTGTGGTTTCGCCACTCGAGGCGGCGATGGCGGCGTTGCGTCCAGATGAGCTGTCGCCCAAAGCCGCGCTCGACAAAATCTATGAATTGAAAGCGTTGCATCAAGCCTCGCCAACAAGGAACGATAAGAATTGATCCACGATCATCCGCCCTATTTCGATCAGGACTGCTTGCGCGAGGAGCTGCGAAGTTTTCTCGATCTTTTCGGCGGTCCGGTGGAGGCGCGGCCTGCTATCGTCGAACGCTTGAAGGGTCTCGTCAGCCACGCGCGAGCGTGCGCGCGGGCTGGCTTGGAGAAAGATAAGCTCGGCCGCAAGTGCGCCGCCGGACTATCGGATTTCCAAGACGCGTTGATCTCTCTGATCCACGAATACACGGTAGCCCACATCTATCGTGCGACCAATCCATCGGATGCCGAGCGCATGGCGATCGTGGCGACGGGCGGCTACGGCCGTGGCCTGCTGGCGCCGGGCTCTGACATCGATCTGTTGTTTCTGCTGCCCTACAAGCAGACGCCGTGGGGCGAAAGCGTCGCGGAATACATGCTCTACGTGCTTTGGGATCTTGGTTTCAAAGTCGGTCACGCAACGCGCACTGTCGACCAATGTATCAAGCTTGGACGCTCGGACTTTACAATTCGCACCGCACTGCTCGATGGGCGCCTCATCAATGGCGACGCCCAACTTTTCGCCGAACTGCAAGACCGTTTCCGCTCCGACGTTGTGCGCGGCACGGCGCGCGAGTTCATCGATGCGAAAATGAGCGAGCGCGACGATCGCTCGCGCCGTGCGGGCGAGAGCCGTTACAAGGTCGAACCCAACGTCAAGGACGGCAAAGGCGGCTTGCGCGATTTGCACACGCTGCATTGGCTTTCAAAGTATGTGCTCGGCCAGGAGGTCGGGTTAGCGGCCGTCAAGGCCGGGCTATACACGGCTGAGGAAGCGCAAACCTTCCGCCGCTGCGAAGATTTTTTGTGGAGCGTGCGGTGCTTTTTGCATTTTTTGGCCGGGCGCGCCGAAGAGGTTCTGACATTTGAATTGCAGCCAGCATTGGCGGAGCACTTAGGTTACAGCAGTCGGCAAGGTCTGCGTTCGGTCGAACGTTTTATGAAGCACTATTTTCTCGTCGCCAAAGACGTCGGCGATCTGACCACAATCTTGTGCGGCGCTCTTGAAGTGCAACAGCTCAAGGCCTCGCCTGGTATCGGGCGGTTCTTTAAGCCGGCTGGGTGGGCCGCGCGCCGCCAGGTTCGCCAGCGCACAGACTTCAGGATCGATAACGACCGTTTGAATGTCGCTGATGCAGACGTCTTCAAGCGCGATCCCGTCAATCTCATTCGCTTTTTTGCCAACGCTGAAAGCACCGGCGGGTTTTTACATCCCAATGCCATCCGATTGCTGCGCGGCTCGCTTCGATTGATCGACGACAAGCTGCGCAACGATCCCGAAGCCAACCGCATTTTCCTCGATCTTCTAACCTCAAGTAGCGACCCGGAAGGGTCGCTGCGACGCATGAACGAAGCGGGCGTGCTGGGCCGCTTTCTGCCCGACTTCGGCCATGTCGTGGCGATGATGCAATTCAACATGTACCACCACTACACGGTCGATGAGCACTTGCTGCGCACGGTGGGCAATCTCGCGGCGGTCGAGAAAGGCGCGCACGCCACGGACTTGCCGCTGTCGAATGAAGTTTTTGGCAAAGTGCAAAACAGGCGCGCGCTGCTCGTTGCAGCGTTGCTGCACGATATCGGCAAAGGGCGCACGGAAGACCACTCGATATATGGGGCGCGCGTGGCCCGCAAAATTTGCCCGCGTTTGGGTCTGACGGCCGCCGAAACAGAACTCGTGTCTTGGCTTATCGAGCATCATTTGACGATGAGCAATGTTGCCCAATCGCGCGATATCTCCGATCCGAAGACGGCACAAGACTTCGCGGCCGTTGTGCAAAGCCCTGAGCGTTTGAAGCTGCTGTTTCTTCTGACGGTCGCTGATATCCGCGCGGTTGGCCCTGGCGTCTGGAACGGCTGGAAGGGCCAACTTCTGCGCACGCTCTATTATGAAACCGAGCCGATTGTCGCCGGCGGGCACACGCAAGTCCATCACAAGGAACGGGTTAAAGAAGCACAAGTAGCGTTCGCGACAGCATTGTCGTCTTGGCCTGCGGGCGATGTGCAAGCTTTTATCGATCGGCATTATCCCAATTATTGGTTGCGTACCGATACTCAGACTCAGGTGGATCACGCCAAGCTTCTACGCAGCGTGACGGAAGATGGCCGGAAGCTTGCGACCAGCGTCAAGACTGATGCGTTCACGGCGATCACAGAACTGACGATCTTCGCGCCCAATCATCCCCGCCTGCTGTCGTTGTTTGCGGGCGCTTGTGCAGCGGCTGGCGCCAACATCGCCGGCGCTCACATCACTACGACGCGCGATGGCTTCGCCCTCGATACGTTTTTGTTGAACCGCGAATTTCCCCACGACGAGGACGAAGTGCGGCGCGCCAAACGCATCGGCGATACGATCGATAGGTTGCTCGAAGGCAAAGAGCGGCTGGCGGCAATTTTGCAGAAGAAGCGGCCGAGCGCGCGGGCTGTCGAAGCTTTCACCGTGGCGCCGGAAGTCATCGTCAACAATACGCTTTCTGAGCGCCTGACGGTGATTGAAGTGGCGGGCCGCGATCGCCCCGGGCTGCTTTACGAATTGACAAGCACGCTGTCTGACTTGTCGCTCGACATCGGATCAGCCCACATCACGACGTTTGGCGAGAAGGCTGTCGATGTGTTCTATGTCACGGATCTCACCGGCAAACAGATCGTCAGCGAGACGAGGCAAAAATCGATCTCAGAGCGTCTAACCAAGATTTTGCAAGGCTCGGAAGCCGCCAGCGAAGTTGCACAGTAGAGTTCAGCGAAGCTGCACAATGCAGTTGCAGCGAAGCTGCACAATGCAGTTGCAGCGCAGCTGCACAATGAAGCTGCGCGGCCACGGTTTAAACCCTTTAGAGCGTTGCGCCGACGCAGCGCTTGCTCTTGAGCTCGAGCTCAGATAGCGCAGTCCTCCCATGAAGCTTTATCGCTCGTTTGCAACCGTTGGCGGTTTGACGCTGGTAAGCCGAGTCCTCGGGTTCGTGCGCGACATTCTGTTTGCTTGGGCTTTCGGCTCGGGCTGGGTGGCTGACGCATTCAACGTTGCCTTCCGCTTTCCCAACTTGTTTCGAAGGCTTTTCGGCGAGGGCGCGTTCAACTCCGCCTTCGTGCCGTTGTTCGCCAAGCGCCTCGAAGGCGAAGGCAAAGAATCAGCCCGTTTGTTTGCCGAAGAGGCGATGTCTGGCCTCGTTTTCGTGCTGCTCATTTTGTCCGTGGTCTTTATCGCGGGCATGCCGTGGCTGATGTATGGGCTGGCGCCAGGCTTCAGCGCCGATGCCCAAAAATTCGATCTGGCCGTGCTGTTGACGCGGATCACGTTTCCTTATCTGTTGTGTATGTCGCTCGTCGCGCTGTTGTCCGGCGTGCTGAATTCGTTCGGCAAGTTCGTCGAAAGCTCGGCCGTCTCGATCGTTCTCAATCTGACGCTGACGGTTGCGATTTTCATCGGATTTTGGCTGGGGTTTCATAACGAGCCCGGCGGCGGCATCATTCAAGCCATCGGCGTGTTCGTGGCCGGCTTGCTGCAACTATGGCTGCTGCTCAATGGCGTGCGCCGCAATGGCTTTGCCTTAAAGCTGCGCCGCCCGAAGATGACCGAGGGTGTGCGGCGGTTGATTTCGCTTGGGCTGCCCGGCATCGTCGCCGGTGGCGTCACCCAGCTCAACATCATGATCGGCACGATGATCGCCTCGATGCAGCCGGGCGCGGTCTCGCAGCTCTACTATGCCGACCGGCTTTACGAGCTGCCGCTCGCGATTGTCGGTATCGCGATTGGTGTCGTGCTGCTGCCGGAAGTTTCGCGTCATCTGCGCGCTGGCAATCACGAAGCGGTCATGGACAGCCAGAACCGGTCGTTGGAATTCGCGATGCTTCTGACGGTGCCGGCCGCACTGGCGCTGGCGGTCATTCCAGCCGAGATCGTGCGCGTGCTGTTTGAGCGCGGCGCGTTCAAGGCGGCAGATACCGCCACGACCGCCGCCGTACTCGGCGTGTTTGCTTGGGGGTTGCCAGCATTCGTTTTGATAAAGGTTTTCTCACCCGTCTACTTTGCACGCGAAGATACCAAGACGCCGATGCGCTATGCCGCGATCAGCTTGACGGCGAACACGATCGGCTCCATCGCGCTGTTCTTTTTATTCCGTCATCTGGGGTACATACCTCAGCTTGGAATTGCGGTGGCAACGACCCTTGGCGGCTGGCTCAACGCGTTCCTGTTGTGGTCTACGTTACGAACGCGGGCAGAGTTCGTGGCCGACGCGCGGCTCAAGCGAAATCTGCCCCTGATCGTTCTGTCCGGGTTCATCATGGCTGGCATTCTGTTGGCCGCGGTGCAGTGGCTTCAACCGTATCTGCAAGTTGCGCGTGGCTTTGTGGTCGAGAGCGGAGCGCTGGCCGTGCTGGTCGGCGTGGGCACCCTCGTCTACGGAATCGCGATTTTGGCAACCGGCGTGATGAGCCCCGGGCAGCTCGCCCGATTTACGCGGCGCAAATGATTAATTTGGATGGAGAGGCAGAGTGCCCGCAAGGGTCTTCGCTTTGGCTGGGTTCCCCGCTATTATAAGCGGTGTATCAGTGTGAGGCCCAAAAGTTGCTGCCCCTTGTCGAACAATATCGCTCGGATATTGCCGCCCTGTGCCGCCGCTTCGGCGTTGCTAAGTTGGATGTCTTCGGCTCGACCGTAACCGGACAATTCAATCCAGCCAAGAGTGATCTCGACCTTCTTGTGACTTTCGAAGCTATGGACGGCATGTCTCGCGCCGATCAATATTTCGGATTGCTTTAGGTCCTTGAGGATTTATTCCAGCGCCATATTGATCTCATTACCCACCAGTCGCTGCGCAATCCCTACCTCATCAGAGCGGCAAACGAATCGATAAGGTCGCTTTATGCAGCTTAAGTCCGCTAAGCTCATCGAGGACATCATTGCACGGCAGACCACCGCCTTGTTGCACAAGGTCGAGGATCTGGATGGCTGACATCGCCTTCGCGGTTTCTGTCGCTCGCGACATCTTCCCCGCTTGCAGTTGGCGGCGCGGCACACGATAACGCGGCGAACACTCACCGGATGCCACACCCATGAATTTCACGCCGCGCGTTTTCTCAGGCATGCAGCCGACCGGCAGCCTGCACCTTGGCAATTACCTTGGTGCGATGATCAACTGGATCAAAATGCAGGAGACGCACGAGTGCATTTATTGCGTCGTCGATCTGCACGCGATCACGGTGTGGCAAGACCCGGCCGAGTTACGCCAAGCGATCCGCCAGGTGACGGCGTCTTATATCGCGGCGGGTTTGGACCCCAAGAAGAGCATTCTGTTCAACCAGTCTCAGGTCTCGGCCCACGCCGAACTTGCCTGGATCTTCAATTGCGTGGCCCGGCTCGGCTGGCTGAACCGGATGACGCAATTCAAGGAAAAGGCCGGCAAGGATCGCGAGCAAGCCTCCGTCGGGCTCTACGCCTATCCAAACTTGATGGCGGCGGACATCTTGGCCTACCGCGCGACGCACGTGCCTGTCGGTCACGATCAAAAGCAGCACTTGGAACTTGCCCGCGACATCGCGCAAAAGTTCAATAACGACTTCAAAAAAGAAATCGTCGAAGCGGGCTTTGCCGATGGGATATTCTTCCCCCAGCCGGAACCCGTGATCACGGGGCCTGCAACGCGCGTCATGAGCCTGCGCGATGGCACCAAGAAAATGTCGAAGTCTGATCCGTCGGAGTTGTCGCGCATCAACTTGACGGATGATAAAGACACAATTCGTCGAAAAATTCAGAAAGCCAAAACCGACGCAGGTCCACTGCCTGATACTCTTGAAGACCTTGCCGAACGGCCAGAGGCAGATAACTTAGTTGGAATATATGCGGCACTCGTGGGGGTTACGAAGTCCGAAGCACTCGATATTTTTGTAACAACTGAGGCCACAAATAATACCTTTAGCTCTTTTAAAAATGGTCTAGCCGAAGTGGCAATCGAGAAGATCTTTCGCATAGGACAAGAAATCAAGCGGCTGATGGCAGACCCCGTCGAAATCGACCGTGTTTTGGCCGATGGGTCAGCGCGCGCCAGGGCGATTGCGCAGCCTATCCTCGACCAGACCAAGGATCTCGTCGGCTTCATCAGGTCATGAGACAGCAGATTTAAAATGCACGCCCCCGATTGCAGCGCTGACATTTGGGTGGCAGCATGACCCTCATGAAACCGCGCCGTTCCTTCGAAGCTGGCCATATCCGCAAGTTCCTCCTCGTCATCGACGAGAGCCAGGAAGTCGAAAGTGCGTTCTATTACGCGGCCAGCCGCGCACAGCGATCGTCCGGGTCGCTGGTCATGCTCTACGTCATCGAGCCCGGCGACTATCAGCACTGGATGGGCGTGCGCCAGATGCAACTCGAGGAAGAGACGACCAAAGCAAAGGCGATATTCCGGCTGTTTCGCCGCAAACTCAACCTCGCGGGCTTCGAAGAGGTCGCGTGCGAGGAAGTCATCCGGCAGGGAAAAACCGCCGATGAAGTGCTGAAACTCATCGCAGACGATGAGGATATCGCGATCCTGGTTTTGGGCGCCGCTAGTGACGCCAAGGGCCCAGGGCCGCTGGTGTCGTCGTTCGCGGCGGGGAAAATGGCTGGCGGCTTCCCTATTCCGGTTACCGTTGTGCCAGGCAAACTCCTGCTCGAAGAAATCAAGGCGCTGGCTTAAGGGGCGTTGTAAAGGGCCCGTCATGGCAGCGAGGCGCCCATAACCGAATGGATATGGCCGAGCACCCTCGACAAGAGCGCTGCAAACTCCTATGTTTAGAACAATTCTAACGGTATCGACGCCGTGCTTCGCGAGCAGCGCCGCTTAAGCGCTATTTCCGCGATGTTTCTCTTATGCGAGAAGGTGAGACACATGTTTATCCAAACCGAATCGACGCCCAACCCTTCGACGCTGAAGTTCATTCCCGGCAAGTCGGTGCTGGCGGACGGCACCGCCGACTATCGCACCAAGACCGACGCTGCCGGCTCGCCGCTGGCAGTCCGGCTATTCGACGTTAATGGCGTCAATGGCGTTTTCCTCGGCTCAGATTTCATCTCCGTGACTAAGGGCGATATCGACTGGCAGCATTTGAAGCCGATGGTACTCGGCGCGATCATGGAGCACTATCTTTCTGGCGATGAGGCAGGCTCTGAAGTCGGCGCCAACGATAGCGAGCAGGGGTCTTACGATCCTAAAGACGAAGGCACCGTGGCAACCATCAAAGAGCTACTGGAGACGCGGGTTCGCCCGGCGGTGGCGCAAGATGGCGGCGATATCATCTTCTCAGGTTTCCGCGACGGCACAGTCTACCTGCATATGCGCGGCGCATGCGCTGGCTGCCCCAGCTCGACGGCGACACTGCGTCATGGCATTGAAAACTTGCTCAAGCATTTCTGTCCTGAAGTGCAGGCGGTCCAGTCCGCCTGACGCAACGTTGAAAGCTTGAAACCCCGCACTAGCGGGGTTTTTATTAACTCAAACAGCGATGAGCAGTGAATGTCGGCGTTTCTCGAACATGTCGCGCCTCTTGATCAAACAGCGCTATCGCAGCTGTTCTTGTCGGCGCGTACGCACAGCGTCTGGGCCGATCGCGATGTGCCGATCGAGACGCTGCATCGCTTGATCGATCTGACCAAGATGGGGCCGACAAGCGCTAACTGTTCGCCGGCGCGGTTCGTGTTCGTGACCTCGCTTGACGCGAAAGAGCGCTTGAAGCCGTTTGTGGACGCGGGCAATCGTGCAAAGACGATGGCCGCGCCCGTCACCGTCATCATCGGCCACGATATGAAATTCTACGATTATCTGCCCAAGCTCTATCCAGCTGCCAATGCCAAAAGCTGGTTTGAGGGCAACGATAAAAAGATCGCTGAAACCGCATTTCGCAATGGCAGTTTGCAAGGCGCTTATTTGATCATCGCCGCGCGCGCTTTGGGGCTCGATTGTGGACCGATGTCGGGCTTTGACAATGCCGGGGTCGATGCAGCGTTCTTCGCTGGCACAACCATCAAATCGAATTTCTTATGCAACCTCGGCCACGGCGACCCGTCGGCACTGAAACCACGCTCGCCGCGCTTTGTGTTTGACGAAATTGCCCGCATCACCTGAAGGTGACTGGTATGAACGTGCTGGCCTTCGATACTTGTTTCGACGCGTGCTCGGTGGCCGCTGGTCGTGGCTTGCGTAGCCTCACCCCGGTGATCGCTGAACGTTTTGAGGGTATGCAGGTTGGCCAGGCCGAACGCTTGATGCCGATGATCGAAGAGACGATGTTAGAGGCCGGAATGACTTTCGAAATGCTCGATCGCATCGCCGTGACGTTTGGTCCAGGCACATTTACGGGAACGCGCATCGGCGTTGCAGCGGCCCGCGCTTTGAGCCTCGTGTGCGGCGCGCCTATCGTTGCGGTGTCGAGCCTCGCTTTAATGGCGCTCAATCCGCAGATCTCGAACTTCGATGGACGCTCGCTGGCGATCGCCACCGACGCCCGGCGCGGCGAGGCTTATATCGAGCGCTTCGACTGCCGCACGTTTCAATCGTTAGGCGGGCCGGCTGTGTTGTCGTTTGCCGATGCGGCTCATGCCTTGGGGTCGGTGCCAGCTATGATTGCGGGCTCGGCGGCGGTGGCAATTGCGGCAGAGGCGCAAACGCAAGGCCGCGACGTGCGCGCCATTCTGCCCGGCCTTCTGCCTGATGCGTTAGACATGCTGTTCTGTGCGGCAGCGCTGCCTATCACGGATAAGCCAGCGCCGCTTTACTTGCGGCCGCCCGATGCCAAACCACCAGCACCCAGTCCATTTTTCGGGCCAACCACTAGGGCTGGAGCATGACCTCAAATGTGACGCCGTTTCGCAACGTCAAGCACGTCAGCTTGCTTTGGGCAGCACCCGAACGCGCTGAAGAAATTTCCATCCTTCATCTGCGTCTGTTCGATCCCGGCTGGGATGAAGCCGCGGTTAAAAGTCTGCTTGAGCATCCAGCATCGACCTCGCTCGTCGCCGTGACGGGCGATCCTAAAATCCTTACCGGTTTTGTCATCGGGCAGTTGGCGGCCGATGAAGCGGAGATCTTATCGATCGGGGTTGCTCCTGATTGGCAACGCGCTGGATTAGGCAAGAAGCTGGTTGAGGGCTTGGTGCGCGCGGCAAAGCGCGGCGAAGCGCGCCGGTTATTTTTGGAAGTCGCGCAAGATAACGTTGCTGCGCTGGCGTTGTACTCGGCGCTGGGCTTCAAAGAAACGAGCCGCCGCAAAGGCTATTATGAGCGTGCCGGTGGTCCAGCGGTCGATGCTTTGGTTTTCGCCTTAGCGCTATAGCGCGGCCTCGGGTGGACGCAGCGGGACCTTCTGCCTATAACAATCGCAGAAACCCAAGCGATAAATTTGCCCAGGCGCCGCCGGAACGTTCATGGCCTTGAACTTACACCAATCCTCGTCGCGCATCGAAGGCTTGTGCGAGCAGCACGGCCTCCGGATGACCGGGCAGCGCCGCACCATCGCGCGCGTTCTCTCGTCGGCGACCGATCACCCAGATGTCGAGGAAGTGCACCGCCGGGCGCACGCCGCCGACGCGCGCATTTCGCTGTCGACGGTCTATCGCACGCTCAAGCTGTTCGCCGAAAAAGGCATCTTGGAACGGCATGATTTCGGTCATGGCAGGGGTCGCTATGAAGAAGCGTCGCGCCGCCACCACGACCATCTCGTTGACGTCGAAACCGGCCGCGTGATCGAGTTTTCCAACGAGCACATCGAAGCGCTGCAGGAGCGCGTGGCGCGCGAATTGGGTTTCAAACTCGTCGGCCACCGGCTTGAGCTGTACGGCGTGCCGCTGGTAAAATTAAAGCCTAACGCGCGCAAGGCTTGAGGAGCGTCAGCCTGAAATGGGAGCCCTGCGCGGTGCCTCGATACTGGCCGGGTTTTTCGCCCTGACCATTCCGTTGATGCCGGTGCAAGCGGTCCTGTTGCGCGTCGCCCCGACGATGGCACGCCGGTTTCCGCACTGGTATCACAAGCGGATTTGCCGGCTCTTGGGCATCCGGTTGTCCATCGAAGGCAGTGTGCCGCCCGATGCTCCGGTGCTGATTGTCTCAAACCACACGTCTTGGCTCGATATTCCGGTTCTCTCAGCGGTGGCGCCCGTTTCGTTCGTTGCCAAAAAGCAGGTCGGCACTTGGCCGTTCGTATCGATGCTGGCAAAATTACAAAGGTCTGTATTCATTGATCGAGACCGTCGGCAGGCATCAGGGGCGGCCGCGTCCGAGATCCGATCCCGACTCGATTCTGGCGAGGCGATCGTGCTGTTTGCGGAAGGCACATCGAGCGATGGCAATGGCGTATTGCCGTTCAAAAGCGCGCTGTTTGGAGCGTTGTGGCCCGGTGTCGATAATGGCGTCGATGACATGCCCTCGGCGGAAGTCTTGGTCCAGAGCGTGGCGATCGTTTATACTCATGTACATGGCGTCGCGATCGGCCGCGCCAACCGGCCGAGGATCGGTTGGTACGGCGATATGGAGATGCGGAGCCATGCCTGGGATGTCTTGAAGTCCGGCCCGATCGACGTTTGCATTCGGGTCGGCGAGCCCATGCCGATGCAATCGTTTGGCAACCGTAAGGACTTGGCGCTTGAAACGGAGGGCCAAGTGCGCAACGCCGTGCTCGGCATCCTGCGTGCGAGACCCGCGGGCGAGCCATTGCAGGCAGTGATGCCCGATGCCCGGCAGCGCCGCCCGCGTGCACCCGAACGCGGCAACCCTCGCGACAAATGGACGTGAGCCGGGCTGGCCATGCTATGCAATAACGCGGCGCTGCGATAGAGCAGGTTAAAATTGAAAGACTTGGGAAAAACCTTGAGCGCGACAACGGACATCTTGGGTAAAGCCCCGGCCGCACCAGCGGGTCGCGTCAAAAAGGTATTCGTCAAAACCTACGGCTGTCAGATGAACGTTTACGACAGCGAGCGCATGATGGAAGCCCTTGAAGGCGATGGATATAGCGCGACGGCCGACGCGGAAGACGCCGATCTCATCATTTTCAACACGTGCCATATCCGCGAAAAGGCCGCCGAAAAAGTCTATTCGGACCTCGGCCGCATCAGGGACATCAAAAACGCGCGCCGCGCCGCAGGTAAGGGCACGGTCGTCACCGTAGCCGGGTGCGTTGCTCAAGCTGAAGGGCGCGAGATTGCGCGTCGGCAACCCGCAGTCGACATCGTCATCGGCCCGCAAAGTTATCACCGCCTGCCAACGCTGATCGGCCGCGTGACGCGCGACAACGCGCGCATCGTCGAGACAGAGTTTGCCGACGGCGAAAAGTTCGACAAGTTGCCAGAGCGGGTGGCGCAGCGTGGCCCAAGCGCGTTCCTCACCGTGCAGGAAGGCTGCGATAAGTTCTGCTCGTTTTGCGTCGTGCCTTACACGCGCGGCCTGGAATATTCGAGGCCCTTGGCCGCGATCGAGGCGGAAGCTGCCAAGCTCGCAAGTTTTGGCGTCGTCGAGCTGACGCTGCTCGGCCAGAACGTCAATGCTTATCACGGCGATGACGGTCACGGCGGCGCGGCGACGCTCGCACAGCTTATCCAGCGATTGGCCGCGATCAAGCCCATCGCGCGCATCCGCTACATGACAAGCCACCCACGCGACATGACCGATGATCTCATCGCGGCGCACGGCGAGACGCCAGTGCTGATGCCGTTCTTGCATTTGCCCGTGCAGTCTGGCTCAGACCGCATCTTGGCGCAGATGAACCGTAAGCACACGGCGGCCGAATATTTGGCGATCATCGCTCGCGTCCGCGCCATCCGGCCCGACATCGCATTGTCGAGTGATTTCATCGTCGGCTTTCCTGGCGAGACCGACGCAGATTTCGAAGCGACGCTGGATTTGATCCGCCAAGCCGGTTTTGCACAGGCTTTTTCGTTCAAGTATAGCCCGCGTCCGGGCACACCTGCGGCCCTCAACGAGGGGCAAATATCCGAGCCTGTCAAATCGGAACGCCTGACCCGCCTGCAAGCGTTGCTCGACGTGCAGCAGCTCGCCTTCAATACCGCCACGATTGGCAAAGTTTTGCCCGTATTATTTGAGCGCGCGGGCCGCCACGTCGGCCAGATCATCGGCCGCACGCCCTATCTTCAGCTCGTCCACGCAGAAGCCGAAGCGCAGCTGATCGGTAAAATTGTGCCGGTTAAAATGGCATCCGCCACCCAACTTTCGCTCGCCGGTGTCATCGAGGCAACGTAATCGCCGTTTACCGAGTTTAGAGCTTGATTTGCTTATCGGCAGCGCCACATCACCAGAAACGGTCTTGGCGTGATAAGCTCAGGAGACCTCGGGCGATTCGACAGCCGTTTCAAGTTGGCGACTTTACGATTGAGGAGTGTGAGAATTTGGCAGGTTTTCGCGGTTCTGCAGCGCCCGCATCACGGCGCGAAGGCAAATCTGAGGGGCAAGCCGCCCGCCTCGTGGTGCCATTCGAAGATAACCGTCTATTGCCAAAGTTGCTCGGCGAATATGATAGCCACCTCGCCCTGATCGAAGACCGGCTCGGCATTAGCGCCCACGCCCACGGCAACGTCATCATTCTCACCGGTTCTGCCAGCGCCATCGCGACCGCACGCGAGGTTTTGGAAAAGCTTTATGGCCGGATTTCAAAAGGCGAGACGATCGGCGCTGGCGATTTCGACGGTTTGATCCGTCATTCCCGCGCCGAAGGACCGCCCGCCGCTGAAGGCCAGGGCCAAGTCGCCACCCGCCGCCGCGTCGTCAAGGCGCGCACCCCGGCGCAGACGGCTTACATGCGCGCCATCGAAAAGCACGATATGGTTTTCGGCATCGGACCGGCGGGTACTGGTAAAACTTATATCGCGGTGGCGTTTGCCGCGCATTTTCTCGAACGCGGCTTGGTCGAACGCATCATTCTGTCGCGCCCGGCCGTCGAAGCCGGCGAGCGCTTAGGCTTCTTGCCCGGAGACATGCGCGAAAAGGTCGATCCCTATCTTCGCCCGCTTTACGACGCGCTCTACGACGTCTTGCCGCCGGAAAAGGTCGAGCGCGATCTCGAGAGCGGCGTCATCGAAATCGCCCCGCTGGCCTTTATGCGCGGGCGCACGCTCGCCAACGCGTTCGTCATTCTCGATGAAGCGCAAAACAGCACCAGCATGCAGATGAAGATGTTTCTCACCCGTCTGGGTGAAGGCTCGAAAATGTTGATCACAGGCGATCCGAGCCAGATCGACTTGCCGTCAGGAACGAAATCTGGACTGGTCGAGGCCGAGCAACTTTTGGCCGACGTTGATGGCATCGTCTCGGTGCGCTTCACCGCCGGCGACGTTGTGCGCCGCGATCTGGTTGGCAAAATCGTCGAAGCCTACGATCGGGCGAAATAGCAAATCATGCCCGAACGACGACGGCGGCAGAAATCGAAAATCGACGTCGAGATCGTCGATGATGCAGGTCTGTGGCCAGATCCTGACGACATCCAAGCATTGATCGAGGCGGCGTCCGCAGAAGTCGCCGTCGAGCCGGAACTGAACATTGGCAAAGTCAGCGTGGCGTTCGCGCTTTCGAACGATGCCAGCGTTGCCGCGCTGAACGGCCAGTTTCGCGCTACCCCTAAGCCGACAAACGTGTTGTCGTTTCCACCGGGTCCGGGTGCCCCGCCCGAATATCTCGGCGATATCGTTCTGGCGCTGGAAACCTTGCAACGCGAAGCCGCGGAGCAGGATGTTCCTTTCGAGCATCATTTACAGCATCTCGTCGTGCATGGTCTGTTACATTTGTCCGGCCTGGATCATCAAAATGATAGCGAGGCTGAGCGCATGGAACGGCTAGAAATCAAAATTTTGTCGCGTTTGGGTGTGGCCAACCCCTACACGGGCGCTCTCGAACGCGATAAACGGTAGTTACGGGGATCCTCCCCTGATTGATGGATATGAACGACACTTCCCACGAAAAGCCGTCCCCGGACCTTCTAGTTGAAGACCAGCGCGCTGCAGGTTCGCAACAAAGCTGGTTGCAATCGCTGCGGTCCAAGCTCGGGCTAACGGGCCAGCAAACGCTGCGCGGCACGCTCGAAGACGCTCTGAAAGCGCCAGATCCGACGGCGACGTTCAGTGAGGCCGAGCGCGGCATGCTTGCCCGTCTGCTGCGGTTTGGCACGAGCCGTGTCGATGACTTGATGGTGCCGCGCGCCGATATCATCGCACTCGATGAAACCGAGACGATCGGCGAACTGCTGCGGACGTTCGATGAAGCCGGCGTCTCGCGCATTCCGCTGTTTCGCGAAACCTTGGACGATCCGCGCGGCATGATCCACGTCAAGGATCTGTTCCGCTGGCTGATGGCCGAAGCCACGTGGCGCGATATGCGCGCCGGCCGGCCAGACACCAACACGTCCGACAACAGCGCCTCCGAAAGCTTGCGTGATGCCAAGGACGGCGGGCCTTGGCCCGTCGGCAAACTCGATTTGTCGGAGCTTGATCTCAAGCGGCCGATCACGGCTGCCAAGATCCGGCGGCAAGTTCTCTACGTGCCGCCATCGATGGCGGCGGCAGATCTGCTGATCAAGATGCAGGCGACCCGCATTCATATGGCGCTGATCGTCGATGAGTACGGTGGCACAGATGGCCTTGTGACGATCGAAGACATCGTCGAGCAAATCGTCGGCGATATCGAAGACGAGCACGACGAGGCGGAAGAAATCAACATTTCATCCGATCCAAAACTCGGGCTGATTGCATCCGCGCGCACGCCGGTGGCAGAACTCGAACACCTGCTTGGCGTCAAACTACTCACCGAAAGCGAAGAGACCGACATCGATACGCTTGGCGGGCTGGTATTCTCGATGTTGGGGCGCGTGCCAGCGCGCGGCGAATTGATCCGCCATCCATCCGGCGTTGAATTTGAAATTCTCGACGCTGATCCGCGCCGTGTCAAAAAGCTGAAAATTCATCAGCCGAGATCTGCGGCGGGCGTTTCTGCGTTGGCGCCTGGCGCTCCAAAAGCTTGATGGCTGATAGCGCCATAGCAAGGCATGTCGGCCGGGCGCGAAGCTGGGTTGGCAGCCTGTGCGGCTGGCGCCGCGCCGTGGCGGCAATTGTTTTTGGCAGTTTGTCGGTGCTGGCGTTCGCGCCGTTTTGTTTTCCGCCAATCTTGTTTTTGACGCTTCCCGCGCTGGTTTGGTTGATCGATGAAACCGATGGCCCGAGCCAAGCCGCGGCAACTGGCTGGCTGTTTGGATTTGGCTATTTCTTTTTCAGCCTACTCTGGATCGGCGAAGCGTTTTTGGTTGAAGCCGAGAAATTCGCTATGCTCGCCCCGTTCGCCGTAACGCTGCTGCCGGCGGGTTTAGCTATTTTCTGGGCACTTGCCACAGCGCTCGCGCGCCGCTTCTGGTGGCCAGGGTTAGCGCGCGTGCTTGTCTTAGCGGTAGCATTGGCCGGTGCTGAGTGGTTGCGCGGGCACCTGCTGACAGGTTTTCCCTGGAACGTCTTAGGGTACGCTCTCACGCAGCCCGACAGCATGATGCAGAGTGCTAGCCTCGTTGGTGTTTATGCGCTTGGGCTTCCCGTTGTCATTTTGTTTGCTTGGCCGCTTGTGGCGCTCGGTGATCGTCGCACGATAATGCAAGCGGTCGCGGCACCCGCAATCGTGCTGGCGGCAATCTGGGGCTTTGGCACATGGCGTTTGGCGACCGCCACAAACGATATGGTGCCGAATGTTAAATTCAGGATTGTGCAGCCGAGCGTCCCGCAGCGTGAGAAATGGATGCCGCAATTCCAGGCGCGCATTTTTCAAGATCACCTGACCTTGTCGAAAACCATGCCCGACGGCACGAGCGACAACTTGGAGGGCACCACGCACGTCATCTGGCCGGAAGCGGCGATGCCGTTTCTGCCCTTGGAGAACCCTGAAGCTTTGACGGCAATCGGCGAGATGTTGCCTCAGGGCCGGCAATTGATCACCGGGGCGCTGCGGCGAATTTCGCCGCCTGGTGCCAGTGGCAATGTGGCTGGGGCGGCCGGTTACAACAGCATCATGGTGTTCAAAGACGACGGCGGCCTGGCTGCGACCTATGACAAGATCCATCTCGTGCCATTTGGCGAATACCTGCCGCTCTCCGGCTTTTTGGGCGCACTTGGCTTGAGCCAGCTCGCGCACGGTCACGGCGCATTCTCAACGGGCGCTGAACCCAGGCCGCTGATGTCGATTGCTGGTTTGCCGCCCGCTGCTGGATTGATTTGCTATGAGGTTTTGTTTCCTGGCGCGATCGTCCAGAGTGCGCAACGGCCAGGAGTTTTGCTCAATGTGACCAACGACGGCTGGTTTGGCACGAGCATCGGGCCGCCAGCTCATTTTCACCAATCGCGCGTGCGCGCCGTCGAGGAGGGCGTGCCGCTGGTGCGCGCCGCAAACAACGGCATTTCGGGCGTGATTGATCCTTACGGGCGTGTTATTCAGTCGCTCGGGCTGAATGTGCGGGGCGTGGCCGATAGCGCTTTGCCCGTTGCGCTGGCTAGGACGTGGTATGCACGGATTGGTGATTACACACTGTTGATATTATCTATTTTGGCAATAGCCTTGGCCACAAAAATCTCGTCAAAAAACGCCCGTTAGGCTTATCTGTATTGGTCACCTACGGTTGACGGTCGGGCTTCATACACCTAGGAAGTGTGTCGAGCGCTGGGGGGGGCGGCAATTGGAAGTGAGTGATATGCCTCAGGAAGAGTATTCAGTCGGTGGCGACGATGCCCCGCGCGGCGGTTCTCGGCGAGCAAATCCTATGGACGTGCATGTTGGAACGCGGGTTCGCCTGCGCCGTATGCTTTTGGGCATGAGCCAAGAGAAACTTGGCGAGCATTTAGGGCTAACCTTCCAACAGGTGCAGAAGTACGAAAAGGGCGTCAACCGGATTGGTGCAAGCCGGTTGTTCGATCTGGCCAAGGTGCTAGGTGTGCCCGTGCAATTTTTCTACGACGAGGCACCAATCGGTGCGGTAACGGCCGGGTACAATCAGCCCCAAATGGCAGGCTTTGCCGAAAAGCCCAACGAAAGCTATGTCGTTGAATTTCTCGGCAGCCGCGAGGGTCTCGAACTGAATAAGGCCTTTTCGCGCATCACCGATCCCAAGAAGCGCCGCTCGATCGTCGATCTGGTCAAATCGATTGCCGGCGAGGACGCATCGTAACATCGCCAGCACCGCGCTTGCGTCAAAGCCGCAGGCTGAGAGTTTTGCACAGCCCGGCGGGCTGTGCCGCGCTTGACCGTTAAGCTAAAGACTGCAACAAACCGGCGGCTTTTCAACGGTCTCGTCGGGTTTACTGGCGCAGCCCTTCCAGCACATCTCAAGTTCATCCAAGACGGGGGCCACTGTGGCACGCAAGTCCTTTTTGTTTACCAGCGAGTCTGTTTCCGAAGGGCATCCCGATAAGGTTTGCGACCGCATCTCAGACGAAGTCGTCGATGCGTTCTACCGCGAAGGCGCCAAGGAGAAGCTCGATCCGTGGGGCATCCGCGCCGCTTGCGAGACGATGGCAACGACCAATCGCGTCATCATCGCTGGCGAATCGCGCGGACCCAAAGGCGTCACCGTCCAAATGATCCAGGATCTGACCCGCGCCGCCATTAAAGACATCGGCTACGAGCAGGATGGCTTCCACTGGGCCAACACCAACATTGAAGTGTTGCTGCACTCGCAATCGGCCGACATTGCTCAAGGTGTCGATGCCAAGCAACCCTCTAACCAGGAAGAGGGTGCGGGCGACCAGGGCATCATGTTCGGATACGCCTGCACCGACACGCCCGAACTCATGCCGGCCCCGATCTATTACGCGCACAAAATTCTGCAGGATCTGGCGCACGCCCGCAAGTCCAAGACCGGTGAAGCCGCCAAGCTTGGGCCAGACAGCAAGAGCCAGGTGACCGTTCAGTACGAAGATGGCAAACCTGTTGGCGTCACCCAGATCGTAGTTTCGCACCAGCATGTCGTTGAAGATCTGACGTCGAACCAAGTGCGCGCCATCATTGAGCCGTTCGTGCGCAAAGCGCTGCCCGAGGGCTGGATTTCCAAGAACACGGTTTGGCATATCAATCCGACCGGCAAGTTCTTTATCGGCGGACCTGACGGCGACTGCGGCCTCACGGGCCGGAAGATCATCGTCGACACCTACGGTGGCGCGGCACCTCACGGCGGCGGCGCGTTCTCGGGCAAGGATCCAACCAAGGTTGACCGCTCGGCGGCTTACGCGTCGCGTTATCTCGCCAAAAACGTCGTAGCGTCAGGCATTGCCGACCGCTGCACGATCCAGCTCTCCTACGCCATCGGCGTCGCCAAACCGCTGTCGATCTACGTCGATACCCACGGCACGGGAAAGGTCGATGAAGCCATGATCGAAAAGGCGCTGGGCGAAGTCATGGATCTGACGCCGCGCGGCATTCGCTCGCATCTCGATCTCAACAAGCCGATTTATTCGCGCACCTCTGCCTATGGTCACTTCGGCCGTCATGCGGACAAAGACGGCGGCTTTTCTTGGGAAAAGACCGACCTCGCGCCCATGATCAAAGCTGCGGTCTAGGCCTGAAGCTCGGGTCTTGATCGTTTGCGCATATCGTATTCTAGAGGACGGCCGCTGCAAACAGCGGCCGTTATCATGTCTGGCCGGGGAGCGTGCGCTTAAGTGCCCAGCGAAGATCGCGAACATGAATTGAGGTCGTTCGGGCGCCGCCGTGGTCGCAAGCCAAGCCCGCGCCAAGCCGCTCTGCTGCGCGACGTCCTGCCTAAAGTGGCGCTTCGTTTGGACCCACTTCTCCCCTTGGGGAGAAGGTGCCCCGACGGGGCGGATGAGGGGGCAGTGTCATTGTCCGGCCTCGGTATTACGACGGCTCCCTCTCCCCAGGGGGAGAGGGAGCAGCAGCTGTGGCTTGAGATCGGCTTTGGCGGCGGCGAGCATTTGGTCTGGCAGGCGAAGGCCAATCCAGCCGTCACCATCATCGGCTGCGAACCGTTCGAAGACGGCGTCGTTAAAGTTTTGGACGAGATAGAGCGCAGTGCGCTGTCGAACATCTCGCTCCACATGGGCGACGCGCGCGACGTTCTGCGCTGGCTACCCGAAGCTTCGATTGCGCGCGCGTTTATCCTGTTTCCCGATCCCTGGCCCAAAGCCAAGCACAGGAAGCGCCGGCTGGTGAACCCGCAGACGATCGACTTGCTGGCGCGGGTTTTGAAGCCCGGCGCGCAATTGCGTTTTGGCACCGACATCGCCGACTACGTCCGCACCGGGCTGCTGGCGGTCACAGGCGACTGCCGCTTTGCCTGGACCGCAGACGGTCCCGCTGACTGGCGCGTCCGCCCCTCTGATTGGCCCGAGACCCGCTATGAGCAAAAAGCCGAACGCGAAGGCCGCCGCCGGTATTATTTTAGGTTTCGGAGGGTGTGACCAACGGCACGGCTTCCCAGTGCGTCCACCGACTCAGGTTAATTTGTGGGCTCTTGCTTTCCGAAGTAAAATCGCCTATCTCACCGTCATCTCAACTACAAGCAGACCTAGCCGAGAGTGGACCCCTGAGGGCCCGCTCCGAACGGTCTTTAGACACGAAAGCTTCAGTGACGTCGATGGCCCAAGAGCCAGACCAATTGCAGGTCCGTAATCAAGTCGATGATAGCCGTTTCCTGCGCGAAACGGGGATCTCGGCGGCCATTGCCGATGTCGTCGAGCCGGTGCTGGAAAGCATTGGGTTCCGCCTCGTGCGCGTGCTGGTCTCGGGCAAGGACACGCGGATCGTCCAGATCATGGCCGAGCGGCCCGATGGCACGATCAACATCGACGATTGCGAAACGATCTCGCGCGAGCTTTCTCCCATTCTCGATGTCGCCGATCCGATCTCGGGCAACTACCGGCTTGAGATTTCGTCGCCCGGCATTGATCGCCCGCTGGTTCGCGCCTCCGACTTTGAAGACTGGGCGGGACACGAAGCGCGCATCGAGCTGAAAGAACCCATCGATGGCCGCAAGCGCTTCAAAGGTGTGCTCGAAGGCTTTGAGAACGGCGAAGTTCGCATCGAGGCAGACTTAGGCGAATTGGGCAAGCAACACTTGGGGCTCCCCGTTGACCTTGTGTCCGACGCCAAACTTGTTCTGACCGATGAACTCATTCGCGAAGCCCTAACGCGAGCCAAGAAAAAACACGGTGGCCGTCCAGGTGATGGCGCCGAACTCGATCAAGACGACCTAGAAAAAAACGACCCAGTTAAAGATGACGTGGAGGACTGACATGGCAGTGGCAGGTATCAGCGCCAACCGGCTCGAACTTCTGCAAATCGCAGACGCGGTTGCGCGTGAAAAAACCATCGATCGCAAGATCGTCATCGAAGCCATGGAAGATGCGATTCAAAAGGCCGCAAAATCCCGTTACGGCGGTGAGAACGACATTCGCTGCGAGATCGATCCCAAGACCGGCGAAGCAAGGCTGACGCGCGTGCTGGCCGTCGTCGAACTCGTCGAAAACGATTCAACGCAAGTCAATCTGGCCGATGCCATGAAGCGCAATCCAGATGCCAAAGTCGGCGACATGATCGCCGAACACTTGCCGCCGCTGGAATTTGGCCGTGTTGCCGCGCAGAACGCCAAACAGGTCATCGTGCAAAAGGTGCGCGAAGCCGAGCGTGACCGGCAGTTTAGCGAATATAAAGACCGCATCGGCGAAATCTCGAACGGCACCGTCAAGCGCGTCGAATACGGCAACGTCATCGTCGATTTGGGCCGCGCCGAAGGCATTATCCGCCGCGATGAAATGATCCCGCGCGAGAACGTGCGCCTCGGCGATCGCATCCGCGCGTATATCTACGACGTGCGCCGCGAACAGCGCGGCCCCCAAATTTTCTTAACCCGCGCGCGCTCTGAATTCATGGCCAAGTTGTTCGCGCAGGAAGTACCCGAAATTTACGACGGCGTCGTCGAAATCAAATCTGTCGCGCGTGACCCTGGATCGCGCGCCAAAATCGCCGTCATCTCGAAAGATACCTCGATCGATCCGGTTGGCGCGTGCGTTGGTATGCGCGGCGCCCGCGTGCAGGCCGTGGTCAACGAGCTGCAAGGCGAGAAGGTCGATATCATTCAATGGAAAAACGAGCCGGCTGAATTCATCGTCAACGCTTTGGCGCCAGCCGAAGTGACGAAGGTTGTTCTCGATGAAGACACCAACCGTATTGAAGTTGTCGTGCCTGAGAGCCAGTTATCTCTAGCGATCGGCCGGCGCGGACAAAACGTGCGTCTGGCTTCGCAATTGACCGGCTGGGATATTGACATCGTGACCGAGCAGGAAGAAAGCGAGCGCCGTCAGAAAGAATTCGCCGAGCGTTCTCAGCTTCTCATGGAAGCGCTCGACGTCGACGAAGTTATCGCACAGTTGCTGGTGACGGAGGGCTTCGCGACAATCGAGGAAGTCGCTTTCGTCGATTTATCGGAGATTGCTCACATCGAAGGCTTTGATGAAAATACCGCGCTGGAAATCCAAAACCGCGCCAAGGAATATCTCGATCAGCAGGAATCCGACCGCGACAGCAAGCGTCGCGAGCTGGGCGTTGCCGACGAGATGGCCGAAATTCCCGGTGTCACCACCGCGATGATGGTGGCGCTCGGTGAAAACAACATCAAGACGGTGGAAGATTTCGCCGATTGCGCAACGGACGAACTGGTCGGTTGGACCGAGCGCAAGAAAGACAAAGAGACCGATGCGCAACGTCACAAAGGCATTTTAGATGGCTTTGAGGTGTCGCGTAAAGACGCCGAAGACATGATCATGCAGGCGCGCGTTCTCGCCGGTTGGATTAAGCCGGAAGATTTAGTGCCGAAGGCCGATCCAGCAGCAGCCGACGTCGAGGACGAAGCCCCAACGGCCGCCGACCCGGCTTAGAGACGATGAAATGTAAGGATCAGGATCGCGCGTGGCAGCTAACCGGCAGAAACGGTTTCGAGACAGTGACGAGGGGGCCGAGCTTGGCCCCGGTCGGCAGTGCATTGTCGCGCGCGAAGTCCGCGATCCAGACGACCTGATCCGCTTTGCCTTGGCCCCGGACGGCGCACTCGTTGCTGATTTGGAGCGGCGCCTTCCGGGCCGTGGCGTGTGGGTCGGTTGCTGCCGCGAAACCCTGGAAAAAGCAATAAAAACAAAGGCGTTTTCGAAAAGTCTGAAAACCGCTGTCAGTCCAGACCTTGATCTTGCCCAACGTCTCGACAATATGTTGTTGCGCCGCGTGACCGATGCCTTGGCGCTGGCCAATAAAGCTGGCCGGACGGTCGCGGGCTTTCAACAGGTCGAAAGCACGCTGGAAAAGGGCAAAGTCAGAGTGTTGCTTCACGGCCAGGATGCAGCGTCAGACGGTTGCCTGAAGCTTGACCGCAAGTTTAAAGCAATCCAGCGCGATTGTGGTGAGGAAGCGCCGATCGTCGCTATTCTCACCATTGCAGAAATGAGTTTGGCCATGGGCAGGCCAAATGTGGTACATGCTGCCCTTATATCTGGAGGACTATCGGAGCGGTTTCTGAGGGAGGCGGGGCGATTAGAGCGCTACCGTGCCCCTGCAGCCGTTTCCGGACACGTATTTTCTGAAGTTAATAGCGAAGGCTCAACTGACGCATGACCGAATCGAAAGATACTACGGACAAGACTCTCCGCTCTGGCGGGCGCAAACCGCTCTCGCTCCAGCGCACCGTTGAGTCGGGCAGCGTGCGCCAGAATTTCAGCCACGGCCGGTCCAAATCCGTAGTCGTCGAGAAGAAGAAAACCCGCAAGCTCGGTGGGCCCGGCGAAGGTGGCGTTGAAACGGTAGCGGCGCCTTCTCCGTTCATCGAGCCACCTAAAACGCAAACTGCCAAACCTGCAGCTTCCGGCGAAGCGCAATCGACAGTCGATGCGCCGCGGGGACAAGCTCAGCGCACGTTATCTGGCGAAGAGCGCGATGCGCGCGCGCGGGCCTTGGCTGCAGCGCGCGAGCGCGCCTTCGGCGATGATGCGCGCGCGCCAGAACCAGCTGTGCGCTTTGAACCTGTGCGTGCAGAGCCAACAATGAAGGCCGAGGCGACAAAGCCTGAGGCAGATGCAAAGTCGGCAGGTCCGGCGGCGACGGCGCCTGCGCGGCCGGCCTCTACATCAGCGCCAGCGCCGACAATGGCATCGCCAACATCGGGGGCTCCTGCTTCTGCGCCCGCCGGTCCCCGTCCGCAAGGGCGCCGTGAAGACGGACCGCCGCGCGATGCTGGCCGCCCAAGCTTCCAGCGCGGACCGCGTCCGCCGCAGACCACAACCACATACATGCCGCGCGAAGCCGGTCGCCCGCGCGAGATCGATCTGCCAAATCGCCGCCCGCCGGTCATCAGTGGGGGCGCTCCGGCCGATCCCTCGCTTGAGAAGCCATCGCGCGCACCGCGTCCCGTCGTCACCAAGCAGGTGGTGGAGGAGGATGACAGCCGCAAGCGTGGCCCCGGCGGCGTCAAGGTTGCGCGTCCTGCCGTTAAGGTCGTGGACGATGGCCGCCAGCGCACGAAAATTTCGATCACCAACTTCGATCGCGAAGCCCAGCAGCGTTCACTCGCATCTCTCAAGCGGCGGCGCGAGAAGGAAAAGCTGAAGGCGATGGGGATCCAACAGCCGCGCGAAAAGATTTCGCGCGAGGTGATCATCCCTGAAGTCATTACCATTCAAGAACTGTCGAACCGTATGGCCGAGCGCGCCGTCGACCTCATCAAGTATTTGATGAAGGAAGGCGCGATGCACAAAATCACCGACGTGATCGACGTCGATACCGCGGAGCTTATCGTGCAGGAATTCGGCCACACGCCAAAGCGCGTGTCTGAATCCGACGTTGAAATCGGCCTCGTTGGAGACAAGGATACGGACGAGCACCTCGAACAGCGCGCCCCCGTCGTCACCATCATGGGCCACGTCGACCACGGCAAAACCTCGCTGCTTGACGCGATCCGTTCAACCAACGTCGTGTCTGGCGAAGCTGGCGGCATCACGCAGCACATCGGCGCCTATCAGGTCGTGACGCCTAAGGGCGATAAGGTCACGTTCATCGATACGCCAGGCCACGAAGCGTTCACAGCGATGCGTGCGCGCGGTGCTAAAGTTACCGATATCGTCGTGCTCGTTGTCGCCGCCGATGACGGCGTCATGCCGCAAACCGTCGAAGCGCTCAATCACGCCAAGGCGGCTGGCGTGCCGATTATTGTCGCGATCAACAAAATCGATAAGCCGGCGGCTGATCCAAAGCGGGTGCAGACAGATCTTCTGCAACACGAGATCGTCGTGGAAAGCATGGGCGGCGAAACGCTCGAAGTGCCGGTGTCGGCGTTGAAGCGCATCAACCTCGACAAGCTGCTCGAAGCCATTCACTTGCAGTCTGAAATTCTTGATCTCAAAGCCAACCCGAACCGCACCGCTGAAGGCATCGTCATCGAAGCCAAGCTGGAGCGCGGCCGCGGACCCGTTGGCACCGTGCTGGTTCAGCGCGGAACGTTGAAGGTCGGCGACCTGATCGTTGCCGGCATGGCTTGGGGCCGCGTCAGAGCGCTGCTCGACGATCACAGCCGTCCGATCGCGAGCGCTGGGCCATCCGTTCCAGTCGAAGTGTTGGGCTTTGACTCAGCGCCGGAAGCCGGCGAGCAATTCGCCGTCGTCGAGAACGAAGCACGCGCCCGTGAAATCACCGGCTACCGTTTGCGCAAACGCCGCGAGACGATGGGTTCGGCCGGCACGCCGCGCACACTCGAACAAATGATGCAGACGCTGAAAGATGCCGCTGGCCAAAAAGAATTCACGCTGCTCATCAAGGGCGACGTGCAAGGCTCGGTTGAAGCCATCGTCGGCGCCTTGAAGAAGCTCGGCACCGATGAAGTCATCGCGCGCATCGTCCACACCGGAGTGGGCGGCATTACTGAAAGCGACGTGGCGCTGGCCAACGCTTCGAAGGCCGTCATCTTAGGTTTCAACGTGCGTGCCAACAGCCAAGCTAAGCAGGCTGCCGATCAGCAAGGCATCGAAATTCGCTACTACAACATCATCTACGACCTCGTCGATGAAGTGAAAGCGGCGATGTCTGGGTTGCTCGCACCGACCAAGCGCGAAAACTTCCTCGGCTATGCGGCGATCAAGCAGGTGTTCAACATCTCCAAGATCGGCAAGGTCGCCGGCTGTCAGGTCACGGAAGGCAAAGTCGAGCGCGGCGCGAAAGTTCGCCTGCTGCGCGAGAACGTCGTCATCCACGAAGGTTCGCTGTCGATCCTCAAGCGCTTCAAAGACGATGTCCGCGAAGTGCAGGCCGGGCAGGAGTGCGGTATGTCGTTTGCCAACTACCAGGACATCCGCGAAGGCGACGTGATCGAATGCTTCCAAGTCGAGATCATCGCTAGAAGTCTCTAGTTAGGGACTAGGTTTTAGGGATGAGGGACTAGGTGGGTGAGGTTCGATCCTATCGAGATCTCTTGGTTTGGCAGAAGGGTATGGACCTAGCCGAGGCGGCTTACACCCTCGTCAGGTTTTTCCCTAGAGCGGAAGAATACCGTCTAACCAGTCAGTTGTTGCGGGCTGCCGCATCTGTCCCAGCCAACATCGCCGAAGGCAATGCGAGAGCGACACGTAAGGATTACGCCCATTTCGTGAGCATTGCGCGAGGCTCAGTCGCAGAAGTAGAAACGTTTTTGTAACTGGCAGTGCGCGTCAAGCTTGTAACTCTCGAACAGGCCTCACCCGCTATTTCATTGGCTGACGAACTTGGACGAATGCTCAACGTCATGCGCGATCGACTATCCAACAATCCAGAGTGAACTTTGCCCCTTTAATCCCTAATCCCTAAAACCTAGTCCCTACGAAGAGGCCGCGCGCGGTCCGATCCCGCGGCGGAGTTAAAATGACACGAAAAAAATCCGGTAAGAACGCGGGCAAGGGCCCCTCGCAACGCATGTTGCGGATTGGCGAATTGATCCGCCACAAGATCGCTGAAATGCTGACGCGCGGCGATATTCATGACGACGTCATCGCCGGCCATTCGATCACCATTCCGGAAGTGCGCATCTCGCCGGATATGAAGCTTGCAACCGTCTATGTCATGCCGCTCGGCGGCAGCGATATGAAGCCGGTGATCGACGCGCTCATGCGCCACCGCAAATATATCCGCGCCCAGGTCGCCCAGACGTTGAACTTGCGCTACGCGCCGGACTTGCGTTTCCGCGAGGATGAAACGTTCGAGGAGGCAACGCGCATCGACCGGCTGCTCGACAGCCCCAAGGTTCGCCAAGACATCGGTCCCAAGTTCGGCCGTGTAGTCAAACCTAAGGTCCGCCGGGACATCGAGCCGAAGGCTCGCGAGGAAATCGAAAAGAAGTAATGGAAAGTTCCCTCTCCCCCTGGGGAGAGGGTTGGGGTGAGGGGATGGGCTGTTGGACGTAAAACGTTCC
>JANLPU010000052.1:0-3562 GCA_031367425.1 Hyphomicrobium sp. | reverse complement strand
TGGCGGCACGCTTTTCGAGGAACGCCCTTACGCCTTCGACATTGTCCGGCGAGCCAACCAACCGGCCTTGACCGGCACGCTCTACTTCCAACTGCTCGTCCAGCGAGTTGGTTTCGGCAAGCGCCAAAGCCGCGCGAATTTCAATCAAGGCACCGGTGGCGGATTGCGCAAACTTCATGGCGATGGCTTCGGCGGTCGGCATCAACTGCGTATCGTCGACTGCTTTGTAGATCATGCCCCACTGTTCGGCTGTCGTCGCGTCCAGCGGTTCGGCGAGCATCGCCAGCGCGCGGGCGCGGGCCGCCCCGACCAAACGTGGCAGTGTCCAGGTGCCGCCAGCATCCGGCATCAGTCCGATCTTGGCGAACGCCTGCAGAAATTTAGCCGATTTTGACGCGATCACGATATCGCAGGCCAATGCGATATTGGCGCCGGCACCGGCCGCGACACCGTTCACCGCGCAAATCACCGGCACCGGAAACGTTGCCAATCGGCGAATGAGAGGATTGTAATAAAGTCCCAGCCGATCGACCGGCGAGGTCTGCCCGTCTTTCCCCGGATTGGCGCCATCGGCCAGATCCTGTCCGGCACAGAACCCGCGACCCGCCCCCGTCAGGATCACCGCCCGGCACGAGGTGTCGGCCTCGGCCTTGTCTAACGCCTGCCGCAGATCCAGATGCAGTTGCTCGGTGAAGCTATTCAGCTTGTCCGGTCGGTTGAGCGTGATGACGCGGAAACCGTCGCGCGTGTCAGACAAAACGGTCGAAATCGCGGTCATATGGGCTCCACAAGTTGGGTCGCGCCGCGCGCGTCACACGTTGCGCCAACGATACACGCTTAGCCGTCACCCGCAACCTCCGCGCAGCCGTGAGCTGAGGGTGGGGGCCGAGCTTATCGCGTCCAGATGCTGGCGATCGAAATCGGTTTCAGAGCGCCACAGAGATCGTTCCAGCTGCTGCGACTTCGCACAAATACCGGCGCTAAACGGTTGACGATATCTGGGCGCAACTCAATCCCAGTCGAGAGCGCCTTTGCGCCATTCGTAAACGAAGCCAACGGTAAGGACACCGAGGAAAGCCATCATCGACCAGAAGCCGAACGCGCCGACGGATTTGAACGCGACCGCCCAGGGAAACAAAAACGCCACCTCGAGGTCGAAAATGATGAACAGGATCGACACGAGGTAAAAGCGCACGTCGAACTTCATGCGCGCATCGTCGAAGGCATTGAAACCGCATTCGTAGGCGGAGACTTTCTCGCTGTCGGGGTTGCGGATGGCGAGGAGAAAGGGCGCAACCATCAGCGCCAGGCCGATGAAGCTGGCGACGCCGAGGAAGATGGCGATGGGCAGGTAGTCCATGAGCAACGACGACTGGGGCATGGATCGTTCCGGATTTATCGCGCTCAGCGCTGCACTGCATGAGCTTCTGTTAACGCACTCGCGGGCGTCGCGCAACGGATCGTGATTTCTCGCGACAACAGGAAACTAACATGCGAGGGGCGAAAACTGTTACTGCAATCTAAAATTGCAGTTAAGATCGTTGTTCGCAATTATAGTCGTGGGCTCCAGCCTTCGGTGCAATGACAAGTTGGCTATTCGCATAGCCCGCCGAACATGCGCATTGCATCCGGCGACGGCTGACGTTAAACACGTGCGTGGGGGCGGTTAGCTCAGCGGTAGAGCGCCTCGTTTACACCGAGGATGTCGGGGGTTCGAAACCCTCACCGCCCACCAGATTGTCCGGCAGAAACTGTCCAAGACGATTGCCCGCTGTTCGGCTTGACTTCGCGGGGGCGAACACGTATTGCACCCGCCGTAAGGCACCGCGATCCGGAGGCCGACGCATGGAATTGCGGGAGTAGCTCAGCTGGTTAGAGCGCCGCCCTGTCACGGCGGAGGCCGCGGGTTCAAGTCCCGTCTCTCGCGCCATTCCATGATTTAATCGTGACGGTTCAGGTGTAACTTGAATTTGAGACTTTCGTAGTCTCCGTGGTGATTTGGCCGGCCGGCTTGCAGCCACGTTAAATAACTCGCTAAAGGGCCGTGCGCGCCCGGTCAGGCGTGCTTGGTCCTGAGGGGATGCAAGCACGTTCGAGCCGGGTTTTTTGTTGCCAGCGCGGTAGCGCTGCGACCTCGAGGAGCGCGCACGATGTCCACTCACCCCATACCCAAGCCAAACTTGCCGGCTGACCTTTACGGATCGCCGCTCGGTCTTGACACCAACATGGTGCATGGCGGGATCTTGCGCTCACAGTTCAGCGAAACCAGCGAGGCGCTGTTTCTGACGCAGGGCTATGTCTACGACAGCCCGGAACAGGCGGAGGAGCGCTTCAAGAGCGAATCGGCGGGTTCATTTATTCGCGCTACGCAAATCCGACCTTGGCCATGTTCGAGGAGCGGATGAAGTTGCTTGAGGGTGCGGAGGGCGCGCGGGCGACGGCGTCCGGCATGGCGGCCGTGACGTCGGCATTGATGTGCTTCCTGAAGGCAGGCGATCATGTAGTGGCTGCGCGAGCGCTGTTCGGATCGTGCCTGTACGTGGTGCAGGATCTGTTGCCGCGCTATGGCGTGACGTCGACCCTGGTCGACGGTCGCGATCTCGCGCAATGGAAAAAAGCCATGCAGCCGAATACGCGAGCGGTGTTTTTTGAAAGTCCGTCAAATCCGTGTCTCGATCTGGTGGACATCAAGGCCGTCTCGGAGATCGCGCATGAGGCGGGTGCGCTGGTGGTGGTCGACAACGTGTTCGCCACGCCGATCTATCAATCGCCGCTGAAGCTCGGTGCCGACGTGGTGGTATATTCCACCACTAAGCATATCGACGGGCAGGGCCGGTGTCTGGGTGGCGTTGTCCTCAGCACGGAGAAATTCATCAAGGAGCAGCTGCATCCGTTTTATAAGCACACCGGCGTCGGCATGAGCCCGTTCAATGCCTGGGTGATGCTGAAGGGCTTGGAGACGCTCAGCCTGAGGGTGCGGGCGCAGACGGCGGCGGCGGCGGAAGTGGCGGACGCGTTGGCCGGCTTGAAAAACAAAGGCGTGGCGCGCGTGCTGTTTCCAGGCCGCGCCGATCATCCGCAAGCTGACCTCGCCCGACGGCAAATGACCGGCGGCAGCACGCTGGTGGCGTTCGAGTTGGCCGGCGGCAAGACATCCGCTTTCAAGTTTCTCAATGCGCTGAAGATCATCAAGCTCTCAAACAACCTTGGCGATACCAAGAGTTTGATCACCCATCCGGCGACGACCACGCATCAGCGCTTGAAACCCGAGGAGAAAGCCGCGCTCGGCATTTCCGACGGCTTGCTGCGGTTGTCGGTCGGGCTCGAAACGCCGGCCGATTTGATCCGCGACATCAGCGAAGCGGTGCGGCAAGCGGTGGCGTAGTTTTCAGCCAAGGATGCGCAACGCCGTTCCGATGCGCGCTGCGGCGGAAACAAAACACACACAGGCGAACGCGTAGGCGAGCGCTGGGAAGTGCGCCGGCCACAGGCACATCAGCGCGAGGGCTACGATCGTCTCGAAGCCTTCGGCGAGGCCGGCGGCATAGTAGATCGTTTTTTG
>JANLPU010000016.1:0-63309 GCA_031367425.1 Hyphomicrobium sp. | reverse complement strand
TAGGATGACGGCTCGACGACACGCGCCAAAAAAAGGCCGGGATTTGCATCCCGGCCTTTTCAAATTTGTGACTAGAGAAACTTAAGCAGCAGGCTCGTTCGAAGACGACCGGCCCGCAGGCCCGCCGTGGGCGCGCTGCTTCAAGAACTTAGGTGGCTTCTGGCCGTCCCAGTTGGCGCGTGCGTTCGCACGACCGCCGGCACCAGCTGCAGGGCCACCAGATTTGTGGCCGCCAGCGCTGTGTCCGCCCTTGTTGCCATCGCGTGTTTGGCCGTCGCGGGCTTGACCCTCACCGCGTGACTTACCGAAGCTCGGCTTTCCGCCGTGGGTGTTTGGCCGATCCGAACGCGGTGCGTCTGAACGCGGCGCATCCGAACGTGGTCCGCCAGAACTTGGACGATCCGAACGTGGGCCTTCAAAACGTTTGCCTTCTGGGCGGGCGCCTTGACCCTCGGCGCCTGCATGACGGGGACGCTCAGAACGATGTCCGTCGTAGGACTTCTGATCGCGGCCGTGCGCTGGATGGCGACTGTCGCTCTGCGGCGCGCCGTGATGTGGACGGCGATCGTGATCGCGGGGTCCATCGCGGCGGCTGTCAGAGCGCGGTGCGCCATCGTGCGTGCGCGGTGCGCCATCGCGTGTGCGCGGTGCGGATGAGCGCGCCTCGCCAGCGTTATTTGATCGACTTTCAGAACCGCGATGTTCGCGGCGCTCTTGGTTGCGGGCAGGTCCACGGTCGCCTTCAGGGCGCGGACGGCGTTCGCCATCTGCTCTGGGGCCACGGCTTTCGCGCGGTGCGATCTCTGAACCTGCTTGATCAGGCTTTGGTCCACGGCGCTCGAAACGCTTGCCACCTTCGGCGCGTGCGCCTTCGGGACGAGCATGACCTTCGGCTTGACGCGCAACGGGTGCGCGCTCGACGGCAGACACGCTGTCTGGACGCTCAGGTGGAACCGGTGACCAATCCGACTTCGGCGCCGGACGCGCTTCGCGTGGCTTGGCGAATTCCGGACGCGGGCCCCGATCGTCGCGCGGACGCGGGTTGCGGCGTTCTTGGGCGCGGCCATCGCTGCGGCGGGCGTCACGGCGCGGTTGGCCGTGCTGCTCGCGTTCTGGCTTGCGGTCTGGCATCGCGACGGGATCGCCGCCGATGTCGCCGATCACTTCGATCGGCAACTTGGTCAGGCGTTCGATGTCGCGCAACTGTCCGCGTTCGCTTGGATCGCACAGCGAAATCGAAATACCGCTTTCACCCTTGCGGGCGGTGCGGCCGATGCGGTGGACGTAGGTTTCAGCGTCAAGCGGCATCTCGAAGTTGATGACGTGGGTGACGTTGGAAACGTCGATACCGCGCGCTGCGATGTCGGTTGCGACCAGCACGCGAATGTGGCCGGCCGAGAAGTCGCTGAGCGCGCGCTGGCGAGCAGCTTGCGCCTTGTTGCCGTGCATGGCTGAAGCGCCGATGCCGGCCATTGCGAGACGATCGGTGACACGATCGGCGCCGCGCTTGGTGCGCGTGAATACGATGACGCGCTGGCAAGCTTCGTCAGCGAGAATGGTGTGCAGACGGCTCTGCTTTTCCGGCGTCCTGACCATCATCACCTTTTGCGAGATGCGGTCGACGACCATTGTCTTCGTCGACAAATCGACGCGAACGGGATCGGTCAAGAGTTCATTGGCGAGCTTGCGGATTTCCGGCGGCATGGTGGCCGACAGCAAAGCCGTGCGGCGCTGATGCGGCAGCAGGCTGACGATCTTGCGGATATCGCGGATAAAGCCCATGTCGAACATCCGGTCGGCTTCGTCGATGACGAGCGTCATCGTGGCACGCAGATCGGCGTTGCGGCAATTGACGTGATCGAGCAAACGGCCGGGCGTGGCGACGAGCACGTGCACGCCGCGCTTCAAAGCGTTGATCTGCGGGCCTTTGGACACGCCACCGAGCACGACGGCGCGGCGGATGTTCATGAAGCGCGAGAGTGCTTGGACCTCAGCGTCGATCTGGACGGCGAGTTCGCGTGTAGGTGCTAAGATCAGCGCGCCGACCATGCGCGGCTGCAAAACCATTTCGGTCTTGGCCATCGCGTTGAGGATCGGCAGCACGAAGGCAGCCGTTTTGCCCGAGCCGGTTTCGGCCAGCGCCATCAGATCGCGGTTGGCGAGCTGCGGCGGCATACCCTGCGTTTGAATTGGGGTCGGCGTATTGTATTCACGCGCCTTGAGGGCACGCGCAAGAGGCTCGGCAAAGCCGAACGCCTCGAAAGTATTGTCTGTCAAGTTGAAGATTTCCCAAGGGCTTCGGAGTGCCGGAGGCGCTGTGGCCTGTACGGGTCCGTCCCATGGCCCGCACCGGCGCTTTCGGGGTGTGGCCTTTTTTATTCGGATTGAGCTGGATGCAGGGCCCATGCGCGCTGGTTAGCAGCGCTTAAAGTGGCATTAGGACCCGAGCGCCATCGCAGCGCAACATGGTGCTTATGCGCAGGGTTCGCGTGGGATGTCAAGTACATGCGTTGCAGGCCCGCGCCTTTGCCGCAGCGGGTCGGCGCATGGTGCGATCCTGCCACTCACTTGGGGCAGGGGAAGACTTCGGCGAAGGCGGCATCGACCGTGACGGCGCGTGGCTCGGTCCAGCGGCCGGGATTGCGGTCGGCCCATTTGAGGTAAATGTCTGTCAGTTCGTCCATGCCGACGCCGCGCGTCCGGCAGTAGCCGCTGTCTGGCCGCGACACCAGCATATGGGCGTTTAACACGCCGCCGCACGACGACCGGAGCCTGATGAGGTCCTGCGAAAATACGCTTTTGTCGACGGCCTGATAGCCGCGGCAAAGATCGATCAGATCCTTGGCCTCGTCGGCGGCCAGGGCGCTTGCCGATTGAAGGGCCAAAGCGACGGCTATAAGGCTAATGCGGGTCATGTCATTCCTACGTTTCGTCGCTGTTATATAAGTCGTGGCAGCATTCTTTGGCCGCCATTAGGCCAACTGCGAATGCAATGTCAAAGGCACAGCCGACGATGAAGGCAGACACGATCGCAACGATAGCCGCAGAAGTTCTGGCCGCCCTTGATGGGCGCTACCAGATTGCGCCGCTTGTTGCGCGCTATCGGGGCCTCGATCTGGCAGCCGCTTATAGGGTGACAGCGCGGGTGGCCCAATTGCGCAAGGCGCGCGGCGAAATTCCTGTCGGGCGCAAGCTGGGCTTCACCAATCGCAACATTTGGGCCGAATATAACGTCGACGCGCCGATCTGGAGCTATATGTACGACAGCACTGTTTCGGACATAGCGTCGGATGGCGCGACCTTCGATCTGAGCCGGGTGGTCGAGCCGCGCATCGAACCCGAGATCACGCTCTCTCTGAAACGCGCGCCAGAGCCCGGCATGGACGAGGCGGCGCTGATCGATTGTCTCGATTGGGTGGCGCACGGCTTTGAGATCGTGCAGTCGCTGTTTCCGGGCTGGAAATTTGCAAGCGCGGATACGGTCGCGGCCTTCGGGCTGCATGGCGCGTTGCTGCTGGGGCCGCGCCACGCGATCACGCCGGACAACAAGCGCGCTTGGTTTGAGATGCTGTCGTCGTTCGAAGTCCGGCTGAACCGGAACGGTGAAGAAATGGACACCGGTCATGCAACGAATGTTTTGGGCGGGCCGTTGACGGCACTCAAAAACGTCGTCGAGGTGTTGGCGCTAGACCCGCACAATCCGCCGCTCGCCGCCGGCGAATTCGTCACCACTGGCACAATCACCCGCGCCTTCCCGATCACCAGAAACGAAACTTGGCGCACCACGTTCAGCGGTGCGCCATTCGAAGGCCTGACATTGAACGTCGTGTGACTAAAGCAAATGCGTTTCACGGTGCGGGCGGTGCGGGCGTGGTCGTGGGCACGCCTTCGGCGCCGATATAAACCGCAAACAGCCGCATCGGGCCGTCGCCGGTATTCTTGCCATTGTGAGGCACGGAGATCGCCTCGGCGATGGCATCGCCCGTGTGGAAGACGCGCTTGCCCTTGTCGCCGTAATCGACGGTGAGTTCGCCTTCCAACACGATGCCAGCCAGCGGCACGCCATGCGTGTGCCAGCCGGTATCGTCACCCGGATCGAGCGCGACGATGGCGGCGGTGAGCTTAGCTTGACTGCCAGTCGGATAGACGATCGGCTCGTCCATCACTGTTTTGGTCGTCGCAAACAGCGGCGTGACGCGGACCTGCGGCGGGCGCGCCGAGCCAACGTTGATGCCGGCCACGAACGCCAATGCGATGGCACCCGCGCCTAGGCACATGCGGGCTGTGTTTAATGACATGAGTTCCCCCAAAGGCTGAACAAGACAAAGGCGTCAAGAACGCTGTCGCGCTCTCAGTTCAAGCCGTTATAGTCGAAGCTTAGCGTCGGCTACAGCAAGGTGACATGATTTTTTCTAGTTCCGATGTGCGCAAACTGAGCGCGGCACTGATTTGCCTTCTCGTCGTCTCAGGCGCGGTCGCGCAAGAATCCGTGCCGCCGGAAGGCGATACCCCGAGCACGGCCAAGAGCCTCGTCATCGCGCAGCGCCACATGGTGGTGGCGGCCAATCCGCTGGCGGCTGAAGCCGGGCGCGAAATTTTGCGCAGCGGGGGATCGGCGGTTGACGCAGCGATTGCCACGCAACTCGTGCTTGGGCTTGTCGAGCCGCAATCGTCAGGTCTGGGTGGCGGCGCATTCCTCGTGCACTGGGATGCCGGGCAGCACGCCGTTGACACGTACGATGGCCGCGAGACCGCGTCAGCCGCCGCCAAGCCCGACCGCTTTTTGAGTGGCGGCGCGCCGATGCCGTTTAAGGACGCCGTGCTGTCGGGTCTGAGCGTCGGTGTTCCCGGTGTCGTTCGCATGCTGGCTGACGTCCACGCGCGGCATGGGAAGTTGCCCTGGGCGCGCCTCTTCGATCGAGCGATCGCGCTGGCGGAAAATGGCTTTGCGGTGCCAGCGCGTCTGGCGCAACTGTTATCGGCCGAGCACGGCGAAGATTTTTCGCCGTCGGCGCGGAGCTACTTTTTCGGCGGCGCGGGCAAGGCTCTGGCTGCGGGTGCGACGCTCAAAAACCCGCAATATGCAGCAACCTTGAAGGTATTGGCTGAGAAAGGCGCTGGCTCATTTTATGAGGGCGCCATCGCTGTTGAGATCGCCGCCGCCGTTGCGGCATCGCCGCGCCCGGGCGACATCACGGTTGCCGATTTAGCTGCCTATCGCGCCGAGCACCGCGACGCTCTGTGTTTCGATTATCGCGCGCACAAGATCTGCGGCATGGGACCGCCGTCGTCGGGTGCGCTGACAATCGGCGCAACGCTCAAGCTGATCGAGCCTCTCGACAAGGTGCATGGGGTGGCAGCTGCCATGACAACGCCGGCGCTGCACGCCATCAGCGAGGCTGAGAAGCTGAGCTTCGCCGACCGCAATCGCTATGTCGCGGACCCCGCGTTCGTGACCGTGCCCAGCGGCTTGCTTGATGATGCCTATTTGGCGGAGCGCCGTCGGCTGATCGATCCGTCACGTATCATCGACAAAGCTCAAGCCGGATTTCCGCCGGGTCTCTCAAAACGCAGCCAAGGCGTCGACGCCACGAGGGAAGCCGCCGGCACCAGCCATTTGTCTATTGTCGATGACGCCGGCAACGCGGTGGCGATGACCACAACCATTGAGAGCGCATTCGGCTCGCACCTGTGGGCGGCAGGCTTCCTGCTCAACAACCAAATGACCGATTTTTCATTCCGCCCCGTCGATCAGATCGGCGACAAAATCGCCAATGCCGTCGAGCCGGGCAAGCGGCCGCGAAGCTCGATGGCACCCACAATGGTGTTCGACGCGCGCGGAGAGCTCGAAGCCGTCACCGGCTCGCCGGGCGGCAGCAAGATCATCCTGTTTGTGGTCAAGTCGCTCGTCGCCATGTTTGACTGGGGGATGGACCCGCAAGCAGCAGCAGCGTTACCGAACTTCGGCAGCGAGGGTGGCGCGCTGCAATTGGAGGGTGCCGACGCGCTCGACGCGACACCGGCCCTCAAGGGGCTCGGCCACAGCGTCGTTTCAGATCCAATGTCGTCTGGAATGCATACGATAGTGCGGCGTTCGGGCCACCTCGAAGGCGGCGCCGACCCTCGCCGCGAAGGCGTCGCGCTCGGGGATTGATGTACCACTTGAGGGCTTGCCCCGGCCCAATCGCTCGGCTATATCACCCTTCATTCGACGTCGCCGTCGGATGATCACGAGGAAGATCGGCCGGTCGGGACCGTATTGCGGTTCCAAAACGACCACCGGCAGGGCTGCGGCCCATCACGGCGACATGAGAGATCCATCCACAACGCCCTAACTCGGTCGAGCGCTCGCGTGAGTGCTGCGCAACGTCCGACGTTCGGGTTCACTCGATCCAAGAGACAGTTGCCCGCTGGATTTTCCTTGTTGGATTTTCCCGTGGGCTCAAACCCGTTTTCATCAGGAGCACGAATGTCGACAGCACCATCACGAGAAATGAGCCCATCGCACGATGAGTTCGCCGCCATGCTGGCCGAGAGCCTCGCCAAGGACGACCTGTTCGAAGGGTCCGTCGTCAAAGGCAAAGTCGTCAGCATCGAAAAAGACATGGCCGTCATCGACGTCGGCCTGAAGATGGAAGGCCGCATCGCGGTCAAGGAATTCGGCGTCAACGGCAAGCCGAGCGAAATTAAAGTCGGCGACATCGTCGAAGTTTACCTCGAGCGCGTCGAGAACGCACTCGGTGAAGCCGTCCTGTCGCGCGATAAAGCCCGCCGCGAAGAAAGCTGGACGCGCCTTGAGAAGATGTTCGAGAAGGGCGAGAAAGTCACCGGCGTTATTTTCAATAAGGTCAAAGGCGGATTCACCGTCGACCTCGACGGCGCAGTGGCGTTCCTGCCAGGCTCGCAGGTCGATATTCGCCCCGTGCGCGATATCGGACCGCTGATGCATCAGCAGCAGCCGTTCCAAATTCTGAAGATGGACCGCCGCCGCGGCAACATCGTCGTTTCCCGCCGCTCCGTCTTGGAAGAGACACGCGCCGAGCAGCGTTCGGAAATCGTCGCCCGCCTCGTTGAAGGCGAAGTCATCGACGGTCTCGTCAAGAACATCACCGATTACGGTGCGTTCATCGATCTGGGCGGCATCGACGGTTTGCTGCACGTCACCGACATGGCTTGGCGTCGCGTCAATCATCCATCGGAAATCCTCAACGTCGGCGACACGGTGAAGGTGCAGATCATCCGCATTAACCCGGAAACGCAGCGCATTTCGCTCGGCATGAAGCAACTGCAGGCTGACCCATGGTCGGCGATCGAGGCCAAATATCCAGTTGGCACCAAGATCAAAGGCACGGTTACAAACATCGCAGATTACGGTGCGTTCGTTGAACTCGAGCCCGGCGTCGAAGGCTTGATCCACGTTTCGGAAATGAGCTGGACCAAGAAGAACGTCCACCCAGGCAAGATCGTCTCGACCAGCCAGCAAGTCGAAGTGCAGGTGCTCGAAGTCGATCCGCAGAAGCGCCGCATCTCGCTCGGCCTCAAGCAGACCCAGGAAAATCCATGGGACGGCTTCCTCACCGCGCATCCAAAAGGCACGATCGTCGAAGGCCCGATCCGCAACATCACCGAATTCGGTTTGTTCGTCGGTCTCGATAACGGTGTCGACGGCATGGTGCACTTGTCGGATCTCGACTGGCAAAAAGCCGGCGACGAAGCGATCAAGGATTACAAGAAAGGCGACAACGTCAAAGCCATCGTGCTCGATGTCGACGGCTCGAAAGAGCGCATCTCGCTCGGCATCAAGCAGCTGGCCGGCGACCCGATCGACGTGCTTGGCAAGTACAAGAAGGGCGACACCGTCACCTGCGCCGTCATCGCGGTGCAAGAGAGCGGTATCGAAGTGAAGATCGGCGACAGCGATTTGACGTGCTTCGTCAAGCGCGCCGATCTCTCGCGCGAACGTTCAGAGCAGCGCCCGGAACGCTTCAATGTCGGCGATAAGGTCGATGCCGCCGTGATCCAGGTCGACAAAGCGGCACGCCGCATCGTCGTCTCGGTCAAGGCGCTGGAGATCGCCGAAGAAAAGCAGGCGGTCGCGCAGTACGGGTCTTCCGATTCGGGCGCATCGCTTGGCGACATCTTCAAAGCCGCGATCAAGAAGCGCGAGACGACCGACGACGAGCCGACGGCCGAGTAATTTCGTCCGCTGCCGAACGAGATGAAAAAAAGCGCGCGGGGGAAACATTCCACCCCGCGCGCTTTTTCGTTGCCGTTACCCCTTCATTAAGAGGCGATGCACTCTAACGGTCATCAAATCACCCGTTGCCGAGGGCACGATCCTTGCCTAGGTTCGCAATAATTGCGTCGATTGGGACGAACAACGGCCAGCGCGCGCTTTGCGTGTGGCCCAACATAAGGCTGCCTCCATGCTCGAGACCGAAACCGTGCTTGACCGCCGCCGTTTGCGCAGGTCGCTGACTCTCTGGCGCGGCGCTGGTATTGCGGCTTTGGCGCTGGCCATTGGAACGATGGCCTTCGGCGGCGATAAACTGGCCGTTCTGACGGGGCAAAAGCAGATCGCGCGGGTATCGCTCGAAGGCACCATCACCGAAAATCGCGATCAGCTGAAATTGTTAAAGGACTTGGCCGAAAACGATCAGGTCTCCGGCGTTTTGCTGTTCGTCAACAGTCCAGGTGGCACGACGACGGGCGGCGAGGCGCTTTACGAGGGGCTGCGTGAACTTTCCAAGAAAAAACCCGTCGTTGCCCAATTTGGCACAATCGCCGCATCGGCTGCCTATATTGCAGGCCTGGCCACCGATCATATCGTAGCGCGCGGCAATACGATAACCGGCTCTGTCGGCGTCATCGTCCAGTGGCCGGAAGTGCATGAGCTGCTCGAAAAGATCGGTATCAAATATAACGAGGTCAAAAGCGGGCCGCTCAAAGCCGCGCCGTCGCCGTTCGAGCCCATGAACGACGAAAGCCGCAAGGTCGTCGACGGCATGGTGGCTGACGGCTTCAAGTGGTTTTTAGGTCTCGTCGAGACCCGTCGCGGCATCAAGCCGGCCGACGTTCCAGGCCTCGTTGCCGGCCGCATTTTCTCCGGCCGGGAGGCTTTGGAGCAGAAGCTTATCGACGAAATCGGCGGCGAAGACGAAGCCGTCAAGTGGCTGAAAGATATCAAAAAAGTAGACAAAGACGCCAAGGTTGTCGATTGGAAGCCGGAAGCGTCCAGCAAGGGCGGGTGGTTCTCGATGGCGGCAGGCTGGGCTGGCAGTTCGTTGTCGGCGGCCGCAGGTCAGTTTGCCGCCCAGTTGGGCCTTGCCCGAGCATTTCCATCAGTCGGTCTTGACGGTCTGCTCTCGGTTTGGCATCCTTCTGAAAAATAAAGAATATTCAAGGCTGGGCTGGGGAGCGACGCCGTGATTAAGTCAGAGCTTGTGCAAAAAATTGCGACCACGAATCCGCATCTTTACCACCGCGACGTCGAACGTATCGTCAATGTCATCTTTGACGAAATTGTCGATGCTCTTTCGCGCGGCGACAGAGTGGAACTCAGAGGCTTTGGCGCTTTCACGGTGAAGCACCGTGCGGCGCGCCAAGGCCGCAACCCTCGCACCGGGACATCTGTTTCGGTGTCTGAAAAGTTTGTACCGTTTTTCAAAACGGGTAAAGAATTGCGCGACCGGCTCAATCACAAGAGCAAGAGCCAGCATTAACTGGCTCCTGGGCGCCACGGCCGCTTGAGACAAAACATGCCAGGAGAACGCGTGTGTTCAGACGTATTGTATCGCTGCTGGTAGCGTTTCCACTGGGAATTGCGATCGTGACGCTCGCCGTCGCAAACCGTCATCAGGTCCGGTTGGTGCTTGACCCGTTCAAACCTGAGACCCCGGCACTCTCGCTTGAGTTGCCATTCTATATGTACCTCATCGGCGCGCTCGTTTTGGGCGTGATCCTGGGCGGTGTCGCGACGTGGATGGGCCAGAGCCGCTGGCGCCGCACGGCACGCGTGCAAGGCCAGAAGGCTGCGCGCTATCAAGCGGAAGCCGATCGCTTGACGCGCGAGCGCGAAGTCACGGTGCCAACGGGCGGCCAGCTCGCGCTTGGTCCAGGCTAGCGAGCAATCAGACCTCATGGACAGGCTCACGCTATTTGGCCTGGTTGCCGTTACGGCAATGTTGATCACGTATGCCTATGAAGACCGGTCGCACTGGAACGTTCTTGGATTTGCATTCGCTTGCGGGCTTGGTTCCGTCTATGGTTTTCTGCAAGGCGCATGGCCGTTCGGCGTCGTCGAAGCGATCTTTGCGGTTGTTGCCGGCAAACGCTGGTGGGACCGTTACCGGGCCTCATCGGGCTGATGCCCGCCTGACATTGCAACTGAATGTTGAGTGACCCAAGTCTTATGGCCACCGAGGTTAAAATCTGCGGCCTCACAACTGCCCAAACGGTGGACGCTGCACTTAGCGGTGGTGCCGATTACATCGGGCTCGTGTTCTTTCCGCGCAGCCCACGGCACGTCGATATCAAAACCGGCATCAAGCTCGCCGACCTCGCGCGCGGCCAGGCCAAGATCGTGGCGCTGTTTGTCGATCCGGAAGATCGCGCCCTCGATAGCATTATTGAACAAGTGCAGCCAGACATGATCCAGTTGCATGGCGATGAAAGCGCGCCGCGTGTGAAAGAGATCCGGCAGCGCTGCCATCTGCCGGTGATCAAAGCTATTCGCGTCGGCACTGCGGTCGATGCCAAACGCGCGCAACGCTACAACGATGCGGCCGATCTCATCTTGTTCGACGCCAAGGCGCCCAAGGGTTCAGCTCTGCCGGGCGGCAACGGCCACGCCTTCGATTGGCACGCGCTTGACGATGTCAAAGACCACATGCGCTTCATGCTGTCTGGCGGCTTGACGGAAGCCAACGTCGTCGAAGCGATGAAACTCACCAATGCGCGCGCCGTCGATGTGTCGTCGGGCGTCGAGACGGCGCCAGGTGTCAAAAATCTCGAGTTGATCCGCCGCTTCCTGAAAGCAGTAAAGACGGCTAAGTAAAATTGAAAGTTTTTGCGGAATAACGATCGCTGTTGCGGCACCGTGATCGTGGATGCATTTGAGATCGATAAAGGACTGAAGATGTCGACCAAGACTGAAAAATCGCCGACCGGAAAACTCAACAGCTTCGCCAAGGGCCCAGACGACAAAGGCTTCTTTGGCAAGTTCGGCGGCCGGTTCGTTGCCGAAACGCTGATGCCGTTGATCCTCGAACTCGAGCGCGCCTATGAGGCCGCTAAGGCTGATCCAAGCTTCAAGGCCGAGATCGCTCATCTCAATACCCACTATTCAGGCAGGCCAAGCCCGCTTTATTACGCCGACCGGATGACGAAGGAGCTGGGCGGCGCGAAAATCTATCTCAAGCGCGATGAGCTCAATCACACCGGCTCGCACAAAATCAACAATTGCCTCGGCCAAATTTTGCTCGCCCGGCGCATGGGCAAAACCCGCATCATCGCCGAGACGGGTGCCGGCCAGCATGGCGTCGCCGTTGCCACCGTGTGCGCCAAATACGGTATGGGCTGCGAAATCTACATGGGCGCGACGGATATCGAACGGCAAGCACCCAACGTTGCGCGGATGCGGCTGTTGGGGGCGAAACTTCATGCCGTCACGTCTGGCGCTGGCACACTCAAAGATGCCATGAACGAGGCACTGAGAGATTGGGTCACCAACGTCAAAGACACGTATTATCTCATCGGCACGGCGGCAGGCCCGCACCCCTATCCAGCGATGGTGCGCGATTTCCAATCGGTGATCGGCCGCGAAGTGCGCGAACAGATGATGGCCGCCGAGGGGCGCTTGCCCGATACGCTCGTTGCCTGCATCGGCGGCGGCTCAAACGCGATCGGGCTGTTCCATCCGTTTTTGGATGACGCCAGCGTTGCGATCCACGGTGTTGAGGCCGGTGGTCACGGCTTGGATGTCGACAACGGACATGCGGCTTCGATGACCGGTGGCTCGCCCGGCGTTCTGCACGGCAATCGCACGTATCTGTTGCAGGATGCCGACGGGCAAATTCTGGAAGGTCATTCGATTTCGGCGGGCCTCGATTATCCAGGCGTCGGGCCTGAGCATTCGTGGCTGAAAGATACCGGCCGCGTGTCTTACGTCTCGATCACCGATAAAGAAGCGCTCGATGCTTTGCAGTTCTGCACGCGCCTGGAAGGGATCATTCCAGCGCTGGAACCCTCGCACGCTCTGGCCTGGGTGATGAAGCTCGCGCCGAAACTGCCGAAGGATAATCTGCTGGTCATGAACCTGTGCGGCCGCGGCGACAAGGATCTCTTCACCGTCGCCAAAGCGCTCGGGATCAACATATAGCTCAAGCCGCTGCGATGTGCGGAATGTCAGAATTATGCTAGGATGCCAGAGTATTCGAACTTACCGGCAAAGAGCGATGAGACAGGTTGAAGTTATTAAAACTCTGATGAGCCAGGAAGCGGCCATCCGGCAGTTTGGCGTCGATGCCCTTTATCTCTATGGCTCGCATGCCAGGGACGAGGCGCGGCCCGATTCCGATGTCGATCTGTTTTTCGATAAGATTCCGGATCGGCCGCTCGGATTTTTGGAATTCACGGGTCTGAAACTCATGCTTGAAGATGTATTCGGACGACCAGTAGACGTTGGCACGCGCACCGGACTTCACCCGGTTTTGCGGACCGAGATCGAAGCTAGCGCCGTCCGGGTATTTTAATGTCCCGGCGATCGATCCTCGCGCGGCTTGAAGATATTCTCACCAGTATCGCTGCCGTAAAGGGTGCGGTCCAGCCACACGACTTCGAGCGCTTGAAAAGCGACCGCTTCTTTCGTTTTGGTATTGAAAGGGCCGTCGAAATTATTTCGGAAGCCTCGCGGCACATACCCGATGAGCTGAAACGGCGGCACGCTGAGATCCCCTGGCCCAATATCAAGGCAATTGGCAACATCATCAGGCACGAGTACGAAAATGTCGATCCATAAGTTCTCTGGGATATCGTGCATGCTCACCTCGACCCGCTCGCTATAGCCATCGGCAAAATGAAAGCAGACGACACCTTGCAAAGCTCAGCATCAACGACCCCAACACGTATCGAGGCACGGTTCGCGCAGCTTAAAGCTGAGAAGCGTCCAGCGCTCGTCACCTTCATTTCGGCCGGCGATCCGAATCTGGCAACAAGCGAAAAAATTCTTGCCGGCTTAGCCGCCTCCGGAAGTGATGTCATCGAATTGGGTATGCCGTTTTCAGATCCGATGGCTGACGGCCCCGCCATCCAGGCATCCTCGCAGCGCGCGCTCAAATCCGGCCAGACGATGAAGCGCACTTTGGAAATGGTCGCGCGCTTCCGCCAAAGCGATGACACCACGCCCATCGTTCTCATGGGCTACTACAACCCTATTTACGTCTACGGCAACGAGCGCTTTCTATCGGATGCCAAGGCGGCCGGCGTCGATGGCTTGATCGTCGTCGATGTTCCCCCGGAAGCCGACGACGAGCTGTGCTTGCCAGCCGTCGCCAAGGGCTTGAATTTCATCCGGCTGGCGACGCCAACAACCGATGTCAAACGCCTGCCCGCCGTGCTCGAAAACACCTCTGGCTTTGTCTATTACGTCTCGGTCACCGGCATCACGGGCTCGGCGGCCCCCGTCGTCGATGACGTCCAGGCCCAGGTCGCGCGCATCAAGCAGTCGACGCAGTTGCCGATCGTCGTCGGTTTTGGGGTAAAAACTGGTGCACAAGCTAAAGCCATTGCTCGGGGCGCCGATGGCGTAGTGGTTGGTTCGGTGCTCGTCTCAACGATAGAGAAGTCACTGAATTCAAACGGGAAATCAGGTCCTGATACGGTCAAAAACGTCTTTAAAGTGGTGGCCGAACTAGCTGAGGCATTGCGAACCACTTGACCATGCCAGGCGATATCCACGAAAAGGTCTGTTAGAGTGCCGTCGCAGGGGCCATATAACGACTTGCGACCCCTAGAAGGGGCTGATGCGCGGCGCTAAAATGCGCAGCTGACCGCCTCTAACAAATTATAGCGCCTATGCGAGGCTGAGGCGCGTTCGCCTCGATTGGACGAGGAGCCAAGCCCAGTGAACTGGATCAACAACGTCGTCCGCCCCAAAATTCGCGGACTGTTGTCTTCTACTACCAAACGTGATGTGCCGGATAACCTTTGGGTGAAATGTCCGGAAACCGGGCAGATGGTCTTTTACAAAGACCTCGAGGCCAACCAATTCGTCGTGCCCGGTTCAAACTTCCATATGAAAATGGGCGCCGAGCAGCGCCTTCGCCATCTGTTCGACAATGGCGAATTCAAAAAAGTTTCCATTCCCGCCGTGCCGCTCGATCCGCTGAAGTTTCGCGATGGGCGCAAGTACGTCGATAGGCTGAAAGATGCCAAGTCCGAAACTAGCATGGACGACGCCATCCTGATCGGCGAAGGCACGCTGGAGGGCATGACGGTCGTCGCTGCCGCGCAGGATTTCCGCTTCATGGCGGGCTCTCTTGGTATGGCGGCGGGCGAAGGCGTCGTCGCCGCAATGCTGCGAGCGGTTGAGCTCAAAGCGCCGTTCATTTTGTTTGCCGCATCTGGCGGGGCACGTATGCAGGAGGGCATCCTGTCGCTCATGCAGATGCCACGCACAACGATTGCCGTGCAGCGCCTGCGCGACGCCCGGCTGCCCTATATCGTCGTTCTGACCGATCCGACCACGGGTGGCGTCACGGCCTCCTACGCGATGTTGGGCGATATCCACATTGCAGAGCCTGGCGCACTGATTTGCTTTGCGGGCCCTCGCGTCATTCAGCAAACGATCCGCGAACAGCTGCCGGAAGGTTTCCAGCGCTCCGAATATCTTCTCGCGCACGGCATGATCGACCTGGTCGTGCATCGCCACAAGTTGAGAGAGACACTGGTCAAAGTCTGCACAATTTTAACGTCGGCCAGCGCCGCCAAATTGGCGCATAAGAAAATGAATGGCACCAAACACGTCAACGGCGCGGCCGTCGATGGCAAAATGATCGAGACTGCGGCGCGCGAGAGCGGCGGCGCGATTGATCCAGAACCGGTGCCGGCAAGCCAACGTTTCGATGCGACGCGCGTTGACAAAACCAAGCGCGACGCTGCCGACGGCGCAGCCTCGCCCGCCACTGCGAAAGATGTGCCGCGCAACGTTTAAGTGCAGCTGATCGATCGGCCGCCGGGGACCAATGACACTACCGACGAAATCCCCGAGCAGTGACACGCTTCTGGCTGCCATGAAGCTGCTACACCCAAAGCTGATCGACCTTTCGCTCGGTCGGGTTGAACGCTTGCTCGGCAAGCTCGGACACCCCGAATTGAGATTGCCGCCGGTCGTGCACGTCGCCGGCACAAACGGCAAGGGCTCGGTTACGGCATACCTCAAAGCTATGATGGAAGCCGCCGGTCGGCGCGTGCACGTTTACACGTCGCCCCACCTCGTGCGATTTCACGAGCGCATTAGCGTCGCGGGACCCGATGGTAAGTCCCGGCCCATCGGCGAGCAGGAACTCGTCGATGTTCTGATGCGCGTTCAAGCCGTCAACGATGGCGATGACATCACGCAATTTGAAATCACAACCGCGGCAGCGTTTCTGGCGTTCGCCGAAACACCTGCCGATATCCTTTTGTTGGAGGTGGGCCTGGGCGGCCGGCTAGACGCAACAAACGTGATCGCGTCGCCAGCACTCTCGATTATCACGCCGGTTTCGCTCGATCATTCTGAGAAGCTCGGCGATAGGGTCGGCAAGATAGCCCGAGAAAAAGCTGGTATCTTGAAGCGCGGCGTCACCGCCGTCGTGTCGGAACAGGTGGACGAAGCCCTCGATGTGATCCGCGAAGAAGCGCACCGCTGCGGCGCGCCGTTGATCATTTGCAATCAAGACTACAGCGCCTACGAACAGAATGGCCGCCTCGTCGTGCAGCGTGAGGACCGGCTTCTGGACTTACCGCTGCCGACGCTTTTAGGCCGCCACCAGATCGTTAATGCCGGCACTGCAGTCGCAGCTGCTCTCCAGATCTCAGAAGAAAACCCGCTGCTGCGACTAGATGAACGCGCCATTGAAAAGGGTTTGCGAACCGTAGAATGGCCAGCGCGGATGCAGCGTCTGACAACGGGCCCGTTGTCCAAACAGCTTCCCCCAGATGCCGAGCTGTGGCTCGATGGCGGACACAATCCGGCAGCTGGTGAAATGCTTGCCGACACGCTGGCCGCGTTCGAAGAAAAAGCCGCCAAGCCCGCCTACCTGGTGATCGGAATGATGGGCCAGAAAGATGCAGCTGGTTTTCTGCGCCCGTTCCAGGGGCTCGTCAGAGCCATCTACGCTGTGCCAATTCCCGGTGCGCACGAAGCGCCGCACTCCGAACATAACCTCGTGGAAATCGCGCGCGGCTTGGGCTTTCAGGCGCACGCGGCGCGCGGCGTTCCCGATGCTTTGCAAAGCATTAGCGCACTCGATCATTTGCCCAAGCGCATTTTGATCTGCGGGTCATTATATCTGGCCGGCCACGTCTTGGCCTTCCAACAAGGCGTCGTGCCGCAATCCAACTGACATCGTGCAAAGCCAAACGCCCCGCTGCAAAGCAACAGGGCGTTTCACGTATTCTCGATCAAAAATCGGGCAGATTAAGCGGTGACGCTGGCGTTGATCCAGTCTTCAAGCTTCTTCTTCTGCACGATCGCGCCGGTGTGCTGAGCTGCAACCTTGCCGCCCTTGAACAGGATCAGAGTCGGCATGGCGCGGATGCCATAAGTGCCTGTGACCGCGGGATTTTCATCAACGTCGAGTTTCACGATTTTGACTTTGCCCTTCAACTCTTGCGCAATTTGGTCAAGCGCGGGCGCCATCGCCTTGCACGGACCGCACCATTGCGCATGGAAATCAACGAGTACCGGCTCTGTCGCCTTGAGCACTTCGCTATCGAAACTTGCGTCCGTCACCGCATTTGCCATCGTGCTCTCCTATATTCGGCGATTTCGTCATTCTATGACGGGCACCTCGTAACAGGCAGTGCCATCGCGTTTCCGGTGCGCATACGTAGGTATGGACTTAGTCAGCGTCAAGGCTCGCTTGGTCGAGATCCCATAACCGCACCATATACTCTTGTATCATGGGTGCTGGGATCTCCATTAATCGCGGCCCGTCGGTCCATAGCAGCGCGGCCCGCACGGCGTGGCCGGGATAAATCTCCTGCAATGCCAGAACGTAGGCCGCGAGCTGGTAGAGATAGGCTGGCGCCACGGTTTCTGGCTTCAGAGGTGGTGGCCGGTTCGTTTTATAGTCGACAATCAAAATTTCCTTATCGCCGACGGTGATGCGATCGATCTTGCCAGATAGGCGCAGCGTGGGTCCCTTGCCTGAGGGACGGGCAAGAAGCGCTGAGAGTGGAACTTCCGCGCGGCTTGTCACGCCGAATAACGGCTTGAATGTCGGATGCGCCAAAATCGCCAGCGTCTCCATGACGATTGACGCGCAAATCGATTGCGAAAGCCCGCCGCCGCGTTTGGCAACAAAGGCGCTCGCTGCAGCTTGCCGGGCCGGCTCTGGAATTTGCGGCAGATGTTCGAGCAGTGCGTGGGTCAGCGTGCCGCGCAAAAATCTGTTGCCGGCGACGAGGGTCAGCGGCGATGGCCGGTCACCCGACAATGTTGCGTCAGGCTTAGCGCGTGGTCCGGGCTCGAGCGGCTCCCCGTCAGCATCTGGGGCGTAAGCTTCAAGGCGCGACGGCGCCAAGGGTATTGAGAGTTGTTGCTCGGGCGGCGCGCGTTGCAGAGCGAATGGCGGTAGAGCCTGAGCAGTGCGCGCGGCAAGAGATGTTTTTACTTTCGGTTCCGGGCTTGAGATCTGACGGCTGATCATACGGCGGACTTCGCCTCCGCCGTCGCGTTCCGCTGCGACCGTGTGCTCTTTCAAGGCAACGCTCATGAGATCATACCAGCAGCCGTTGCTGCGGCCGTTCTTTCCTTCAAAGCCCGCAATATATAGCCGGTCGCGGGCGCGCGTCATGGCGACGTAGAGAAGCCGGTTGCGCTCTTGCGTTTCGCGCAGCTCTTTGTGCCGTTGCGCGTCTCCGCACGGTTGCAAGCGGGACGTTCCTTTAACCGGCCAGATCACAGGATCGGGCGTGTCGACGGGACGATGCGTGCCGACAAGCTTTAAGAGCCGCGTTCCCGGACTATCGCCGGAAGCGGTGGTGCAGGTGTCGGGGAGGAAAACGATCGGCGCTTCCAGGCCCTTCGCGCCGTGCACCGTCATCACGCGGACTTCGTCGCGGCCGTGCTCCATATCGCGCTTCACCTCGCGTCGGCCATCGCGCAACTCGGCCAGGAAGCCGGTCAACGATGGCGGCGCGCCATCATCATGATTGAGTGCGATGTCTAAAAACTCATCGATCGCATCTGAAGCTTCCGCGCCTAAGCGTTCAAGCATTTTTGCGCGCCCGCCGTCGCGCTCCAAGAGCGAGGAGAAGAATTCAAACGGCGGCAAGAAGTCTGCTTTAGCGCGCCAGCGCTTCAAGGTCTCGGCAGCGGACTTCAATTTTGGTGCGCCATTGGCGTGGCTGAGGAAAGCTTTCCACAGCGCGCCTTTGCGATCGTGCGCGAAGCCTAACAGATCTTCGTCATTCAAGTTAAACAGCGGGCCTTTCAAAACCGTCGCCAGCGCTAAATCGTCTTCTGGCAGCGTCAGGAAGTTGCCAAGCGCGATGAGGTCCTGGATGGCGATCTGATCTGCCAGCGCGATCCGGTCGGAGCCTGCGACTTCAATGCCGCGCGCCTTGAGTGCCGCCACCATCGGCAGGGCGAACGGGTTTCGCTTGCGGACGAGAATGAGGATATCGCCAGCGCGGATCGGACGGCCTTCGCTCTCCAGTATTTTTCCGCTATCGAGCCAATGGGCGATTTGCGCCGCGATTTGTTCGGCGAGGCGATGAGCGGGTGCGCGCTCGTTTGTGTCGAGCAGCGGTTTCCAAGGGTCGGCGGCGGCGCTATCGGCGTGCGATTCCAGCGGCCAAATTTCGACCCGTCCGCAATGACCGGCGCGTTTGGCGATGTGTTGAATGGCCGTGTCGTGCGCGCTGAGCCCAGGCGTGCGTGCGTGATCCCCGAAGACAATGTCGACCGCGTCGAGCACCGGCTGCACCGACCTGAAAGATAAATCGAGCCCGACACGTTGCAGGCCGACGCCGGCATTTTTTGCCAGGTTAGTAAAATGCTCGCCCATGCGGGCAAACATTTCCGGCTCCGCGCCCTGGAACGAATAGATCGATTGCTTCTCATCGCCGACCGCAAAGACCGTGCGCACAACGTCGCGGGCGCTGTGGCCGGAATAAAATTCGCGCGCTAATGCGCCGATGATTTTCCATTGCACGGGGCTCGTGTCTTGCGCCTCGTCGACGAGAATATGATCGAGGCCGCCGTCGAGTTTGTAAAGCACCCATTCGGCGCTGTCGGCCGAGGCTAGCAAATTTGTCGTGCGCGCTATGAGATCGTCGAAATCGAGCGTGCCCGATGCGGCCTTGGCGTTGCTGTAGCGTTGCAGTACGCTTGAGGCCAGACGATAGAGGGCGATCGTCGCCTCGACGAGCGACAGTCCTTTGAGCACGCCGTTAAGCGAGCAGAAGTCCGCTTGCGCGCGCGTCGCTAGTTCTAACAGATCAGGCCGCTGCTGGCCCAACGGTTTGGTCATCAGCCCTTTGCGCGGGTCGCCTTCGGAGGTGAGAAAGTAGCGCGCAAAAATCGGTCCCCTCCCGCTGCGCTCGGATTGGCTGAGGGCTTGCTTGAGCACGAGGCTGTGTTTGATGTCCGTTGTCGAGCCCGTGCCTAACAGGGCCGCGAGCGCTGTGAGATCGTCCTCGCCAAAAACGGTTACCATTTGCGCGCGCGTGCCGTCTGCGGTCGCTCCAGCGGGGACGCCGAACGTCGCACCAAGTGCCGCTGAAACGCCCGCAAATTCGTCAGCGGCGCTGCCCAGATCATAACGGCTGGCCGCGTCGAGCCAGGCGCGCCCGGCGATGGCCTTTGACAGCAGGTCGTCGAACTGCGTGTCGGATGCGTAGCGAATGGCCGTCTTCAGAGCTTGCGCCAGTCGCGATTGATCATGGCCGTTGGTGGCCTCTCGCAGCGTGCCATCGATAGCGTCCGCAATCAGTTCGCGCGTTTTGCTATCGTCGAGAATTTTGAAGCCTGGAGGGACGCCCGCTTCGAGGGGAAATCTTTGCAGCAAGCGCTCGGCAAAGGCGTGGATGGTTTGAACTTTGAGCCCGCCGGGCGTTTCGATCGCACGTGTAAAAAGTGTTCGCGCGAGCGCCGCCTCAGCCTCAATGGCATCGCGGCCGATCAGCTTGGCAAGCTCGGTGCTAAGCTTTTCCTCAGTTGCCGTCACCCATTTGGCAAGCTCCGTGAAGACGCGGCTCGACATTTCCGCCGCCGCAGCCTTGGTGTAGGTCAGACAAAGAATGCGTTCCGGCGGCGTTCCAGAGAGCAGCAAGCGCAGCACGCGCAGCGTCAGAACGTGCGTTTTGCCGGTGCCGGCGTTGGCGCTGACCCAAGCCGACGATAACGGGTCTGCGGCATCGCTCTGCGCGCGGCCGGTTTTGGCCAGCACAGCTTCGATATCGCGGCTCACGATGTGCTGCGTCATGTTTGTAGGGTCATGGCGTTAGATGTCCTCATCGACGTGAGCTGACCACTCAGCGACCCGCGCGAGTTGCGCGTAGTCGTCGTAGTCGTAGCGGTATCCTGGGCGGCGGATGGCCCGATAGGGCGTCTCGACGCGGTCGAAATCGCCGATCAACTGCTCAAGGCCCGCCAACGCGCGTTGGGCTAGGTCTGCGGCGCCGTGCGTGACAACCGTTTTCTCTTCACCTGCGGGTTCGCCGCCCGAGGCGCGGATATATCGCAAGCCACAGACCGGCCTGCCGGTCAAATCTGGAAAGCCGCTTTCGCCCAACGCGATCGCGGCTTCCAGTGCAAGTTGCGGCGATTTGTTGGTCTCGACAGCTTTGCCGTTGGGAATGGCACCCGTCTTATAGTCCGTGATCATCAGCCCAGACACGGTGTCGTCGATGCGGTCGGCGCGCGCGCTCAAGGTGAAGGGACCAGCCGGCGCTGCGATCACGAGGCGCCCTGACGTTTCAGCGACAATCCTGATGATGCCTTGGCGGCGGCTTGCCTCGCTCGCGGCAAACCAGCTTAAGAAGCGTTCAAGGCGCGGCAGCCAGAATGCGGCGACCCGCGGATGACCGGTATAGTCTTCGAGCACTTGTGCCGCGATAGCCTTGAGTTTGCCGCCGACATCGTCGGGCAGATCGACGGGGTATTGCGTCGAAAATCTCGCTAGCACTTCGTGCACGAGACCGCCGCGCAGGCTTTGATCGGGCGCTGCTCCCAATTGCGGGAGTGGCTCGAGTTTCAAGATGTGGCGGGCGTAGATCGTATAGGGATTGGTGATCCAATCTTCGATGCGGGTGACGCTGAGGCGCCGTGGCCGCATCGCGAGGGGAGGCGCGGGAGCCGGCGCGACTTTTGTCCGGCGGTCCTGTCGAATACTGTCGCGCGCGCGGGCCCAGGCGAGCCACGGACGGTCTGGTTCGAGTTCAGAATTCAGCTCAAACCCGTCGAGCAGAGCCTTGAGGCGCATCAGCCAACGCGACGGCACCGTCGGCACGCCTTTGAGTTTTTCCGCGCGCGTCAGGTACACCCGTTCCGCGCCCAATAGAGAGACGAAATCATGCGCCGACCGGCCGATGTCTTCTTCCGGCGAGGGCAGCTTCAAGGTCGCCCGCATAGGTCTATTCAACCAGGCGCCGGGCTCGGCACTTTCAGGCCAGGTGCCTTCGTTGAGAGACCCCAGAATGAGAATGTCCGGCTGTTGCAGGCGCGCTTCGAACGGTCCCCAGATGGAAACGCGCGGGTGAACGGCGGTGCGCTCGCGGACGTTCTCGCGCGCCAACAGGCTGCGGTAGAGATCGGCGTAATCGTGGGCGCGCAGATCAGGCGCTGGCATCGTCTCGTCGAGCAATCCGACAAAGAATAAGTTGGCTGCCTCGCCCGCCTCACCCTGCCAGATTGGGTTTTCAAGTTCTGCAGGTTCGCCTTCAAGCGTTGGCAAAACGGCCAATGCCTCGGCGGTTTGGATGTGGGCGTTGGCGAAGTCTTTGAGCGAACGCGATTGCTGATCGCCATAGAGCGCCGATAAGGGCGCGTAGGCCAGTTTTAACCGGCCGATGAGATCGCGCGCGCCGTCCCAGTCTTCCTGCCACAGTCGGCGCACGGCTGGGTGTTGCCGGCGTTCAGATCCGCGCGCGCGCTCGCCATGAGCCAGCGCTGCTTCGACGCCATCGAGCCCCTGGCCCAAGTAGGGCGCGCGGAAAGCCGCCAATTCCAAAGCCCGGCCGAAGCGGCGGACATCGAAGGCGTTGAGCCCGAGGCGGCATAGCGGATGCTTCAACAAAGACATCAGTGCTGCGGGCGCGAAATCTTTAACGGCGGCGTTGACGACGAGGTTGAGAAAGGTGCCGGGAACGGTTTTGGCGAATGGCCGGCCGGCGCTATCGTCGACGCGGACGCCCCATGCCTCAAGCCGGACAGCGACCCGGCGCGCCAGCAAACGATCAGGCGAGACGAGCGCGACGGTGCGGCTTGGCACTTCGATGGCTTCGCGCATGATGAGGGCCACGACTTCAGCCTCGTCCTGTGCAGTTGGCGCCGCGATCAGCGATAACCCCTGCAAGCCTTGGCTGATGTCGTTTTTATCGGCGCTGGCTGTGAACTGATGCCAGCGCGCGGTGGTGGCCGAGGGCCGCATCGTCTCGCTGATCAATACGTTGCGTTTTGCCATGGCGGGCGCTGGCTCGGAGCCCGGCAGCGGCTCGACATCGGAGCGCGCAATCCCGAGCGCATCGAGAAGTTTTTTCAAGCCGAATTGCGGATGCTCGGGATGATCGGGCGAAATGGCCTGCCAGCTGTCCTCGTCGAGCGTCAGGTCGAGCGCTGGCAAAACGATGGCGCCATTGGGGAGGGCGGCGACGGCGCGCATCAGTGTGACGGTCGCCGGGATCGATCCCGTGACGCCGGCCACAATTACGGGCGCACTGGGGGCAAAAGATTGCAGCCGGTTCGCTTCGGCCAGGATCAAGGCGTTGGTACGCGCAACAGGCGAGACAAAGCCCCGCGCTTGCAGGAAAACAGGCCAGAACTCGGTGATGATTTTCAAGAACTCAACGGTCTTTTGCCAATGCTCTGAATAGCTGTCGGGCACGAGATCTTTGAGATTGGCGAGGGCGACGTTTTCGCGCTCGAGAACATCCATCAGTTTAGCGAGTTCGTGGGCCAGGCTCGCCGCTTGTGCCGGCGTGTTGCTGCCAGAAGCAAATTCTTCGGGCTTGGCGCGCTCCATCGCCGTGCGCCATTGCAGCACGAGCTGCATCAGCGTCAAGGTCCGCTCAAGACTAGACACCGCCGGTGGCAATTCGAGTGAGCCTGAGCCCAGCGTCGACAATCCCGCGAGCCCGGCGATCAGGCCCAGATCTTCTTCGCCCTCCGAAATCGGCCGGATGCGCGGCAGCAGCAATGCGCGCTCACCAGATGCCGCCAGAAATGCGTCTTGTGCCGCGCGTGCGGCGCGCCGGGTCGGCAAGAGCAGCGTCACGTCCTGCAAGGCGAGAGGGTCTAGCTTGCCACTTTTCGCAGCCGTGATTTTGCCAGCCAGAACGGCCTGCGCCAAGACCTTCAGAAATGGCTGACCGGGGGCAACGGAAAAAAAGCGCGCGGTCATGGCGACGGCCTTTTCTGTTGGCCCATGGTTTTGGCGAGGTCCAAGACGCGCTCTGCCTCATCAACGGAGTTCGGCGTGCCGACGTGAATCCAGGTGCCGTCAAGGCGCAAGCCGTAGAGGCGCCCCGCTGCAATGGCACGGTCCCAAACACGATTGAGGGAGAAGGGGCGTTCGGCCTCGCCCTTAAACATGCACGGATGCATGATCGACACGCCGGTGAACACAAACGGCGCGATGCGGCCTTCGGTTAGGCGCGCCAATAGCCCGTCGCTCTCCATGTTGAAATCGCCGTTACCGTCGTAGCCGATGCTGCTAGCGGTCGGCGCGAGCAGCATTAGGCTGTCCATCCGTGCGCTGTCGAAGGCCGACAGCAAGCGTTCTAAATTATCGCCGAGCCCGTCGATCCACACGCTGTCTGAATTGTGGACGATAAACGGCTTCTCGCCCAACAGCGGCAGAGCGCGCACGACGCCGCCGCCGGTATCAAGCAGCGCATCGCGCTCGTCAGAGACGATAATCTTGGGGTGCGCGCGTTTTTGCAAATGCGCTTCGAGCTGATCGGCAAAATAATGCACGTTGACGATGGCACGTTCGATACCCGCCCGCTGTAGCCGGTCCAACACGTGATCGATTAGCGGTTTGCCGGCGAGTTTAACGAGCGGCTTTGGCATCGTGTCGGTGAGCGGACGCATGCGCTGGCCGAGGCCTGCGGCGAGCACCATCGCGGTCGTCGGTCGGCCGGGCTGAGACATCGCGGTTTAACCCCAGGCATCAAATATCGAAGGCGAGGTTTCGCACTTCTCTTGGCAGGTGGCGATCATACCACGCTCTTAGTGACGCCAATTCGGGATGCTCGAGGTTTTTGGAGAGATACCCCCAGATACGTGGCAAATGTGCCAGATATTGTCGCTTGCCATCGCGTTTTGCCAGGCGCGCGAAGATGCCGGCGATCTTCGTGTTGCGTTGCGCGCCGAGCGCGGCATAGACAAAACGAAATTCCGATGAGTTGAAATCGGGCTGCGTGGCAGAAATACGCGCCATGTAATGAGCCAGCAATTTGGCTTCGAGTGCATCCGGCACGTCCAGACGCGCATCCTGCAGCAGCGATACGAGATCGAATGCGGCCGGGCCTTGCATCGCGTCTTGAAAATCAATGATGCCGACATTCTTCGGCGGCGGCCTGTCCGGCAGATGGATGAGATTGGGCGAATGATAATCGCGCAGCATCCAGTGCTTTGAGCTCTGCAGGATACGATCGAAGACCGGCGCCCAAAGTGCGCAGAACTCTTGCGCGACGGCCTGGGGCACAGCCGACCCGTGCAGCGCCGGCCAATACCAATCGATCAAAAGTTCGGTTTCGATTTGTAGCGTGCCGGTGTCGAGCGGGGCGACGTTATATTGGCTTCCATCCGGCAGGGTGATCTTGGGCGGGGGAGTGTGAGGGTAAAGCGCGACAAGCGTGTCGGTGGCGGCACGCCATAGCTGTTCTTGATTTTCGCCGCGCGAAATTTCCAGGCCGAAGACGCGATCCCCGAAGTCTTCGATCAGCAGCAAACCGTGATCAAGATCGTGCAGCAGAATTTCCGGTACCGAGAAACCGCAGCGCTTTAGTTCAAGATCGACGGCCACGAACGCCCTGACATCTTCTGCCAGATGCGCGATTAGACTGTAGGGCATACCGTTGCGCACTGGGGGGCCATCCGGCTGGCGCGGACTGTCCATCAGGATGGCGCGCATGCCGTTTGTGTTGCGCAGACGGGCATAGCGCCGGGGCGAGGCATCGCCCTGCAGATACGACATCGTGGTGCCGGCATCGCCCCAACCTGACGTGCCGAGGTAGTCGCATATTTGTACGAGGCGAGCCGCCCTGTTGCGCGCGTGGCCTTCGGCGCCGAAGTCTAAGTGGCGACCATTTTCGTCCTTGCCCTCGGCCAGTGTGAGGCAAAATCTATGCTGCGGCAAACGTTCGCCAGCCCGATCTGGCCATTCGATAACGGCGATGCCGCTCTTTAACGCCGCGTCCAGGCCCAGCTCATCAAGTTCATCGGGAGAATTCAAGCGATAGAGATCGAAGTGCGCCACTTCAAACCGCGGTGCCGTGTAAGATTGCATGAGCGTGAAGGTGGGGCTTGGAACCTCGAGCGTTGCTTCACCCGTCAAGGCGCGAATGAGGGCGCGGGCAAACGTTGTCTTGCCGGTGCCCAGATCGCCCTCAAGCGTGATCGTATCGCCAGGCGCGAGCATAAACGCCACGTCCTGGGCGAAGCGCGCGAGCGCAACCTCATCGATATTTGTTTTCTGCATCAGGGTTGGCATCGCGGCGCAGTTTACGCTGCCGAGCTGCGGCGCGCTAGCGCTGTCCTGCTCGTTGGCAGACTTTCCGCCGGCAGAATACGTTCAGGGATTTGCACCGTGACGCGCGTGCCGCGCTGCTCCTCGGATTCGATCCGAACGGCGCCGCCGTGCAATTCAATGAGGCTCTTCACGATTGAAAGGCCAAGCCCGGCACCGCGATGCTTACTACCCTGGCCGCCGCTTTCAAATCGTTGAAAAACCCGGGCGAGCTGCTCGCGCGGAATGCCGATGCCGCGATCTTCGACGCAGAACAGGATCGAGCCCGCTTCGCGCCAGCACGTGAGTTGCACGGTTTCGCCGGTTTTGGAGAAGCCGACCGCGTTCGACAGCAAGTTATAAAGCACCTGCCGCAGGCGCGCTTCATCGGCCATGAATTCGGTGACGTCGTCGGCGACGGCAATGTCGATTGTTAGCCTGGCGCGGATAGCGCGCTCGCGAATTCCTAAAATCGCGGCGTCGATGATGCTGCGCGCGCCGACGGGTGCGAGTTTCAGTTCGAGGCTGCCAGCGTCGATGGTTGCCAGATCGAGAATGTCATCGATGATTGCCAGCAAGGTCTTGGACGACGACATGATATCGCCGACGTATTCGCGCTGTTTGTCGTTGAGGTCGCCCATGAACGGGCTCGCCATCAGCTCGGAGAAGCCGATGATGTTGGTCAGCGGTGTGCGCAGCTCGTAGGAAATATGGCCGATGAATTGCGTCTTCAAACGGTCGGCGGCGACGAGCGCTTCGTTGCGTTCAAGCAGTGCCCGCTCGGCGCGGCGGGCATCGGTGACGTCAGCGAACGTCAGCAGCGTCGCGCCGTCGGGCAGCGGCATCAGCGCGTAGTCGATGACCGATTGATCGGCGCGCACCATCCGGCCTTCGAAAGGTTCGCGCTCTTGGGTAAACGAGGTCGCCGCGCCGCCGATTTTAGACCACGTCTCATGATCGTTGTGGAGCGCGCTGACGTGTGCGATCACCTGATCGATATGGGGACCATCGGCCAGAATGCGCGGCGCGATTTTCCATATGTGGGTGAAGGCGAGGTTGGATAGCTTCAAGCGGCCGTCGGTGCCGAACACGGCGACACCTTCCTTCAGGCTGTCGAGCGTTTCGCGCTGCACATCGATCAAGGCGTTATAGCGGCTCTCGAGCGACAGCCGCTCTGTTTCGTCGGCGAAAAGATAGGTCACGCCACCGTCTGGGCGTTGCTCCGCCACGACATGCAGGATGCGCCCGTCGGTCAGGTGCCACCAGTCTTCCAGTTCAGCGCCGGTTTTATAGCAAGCTAGAACCTTGGCCTTCCAATCGCGATAATTGACGACCGGGGGCAGTTTCCCTTTTTCGCGCAGATGATCGAGAATGGCCCCGTCTGTCGGCTGCGTTTTCAGCCATTGCGGATCGAGCTGCCAGAGTTTGTAATAAGCATCGTTGAAGAATACGAGCTGCTGGTCTGGTTTGAATATCGCGACAGCGGTTGCAACTCTGTGCAGCGTGCGGTCGTAGGCGGCGATCTGCCGTTCGAATTCACCCTGCGCGGTGTCGATGGCTGTGACGTCGATGGCCGCGCCAACCGTCACGTCCTCGACCGGCAGCACGACGATATCGTGCGGCTTGCGTTCGCCGCGCGCAACGAGGTGGACCCGGCCGCGATAGCTCTTCGTTTCGCTGACCGATGCGGCGACGACTTTGCGCTGCCGGCTCTCGAGCAGTTCGATCTGCTTTTCCAAAACTTCCGTTTCAGATTGCGCTTCGACGGCTGTGACGTAAGCGGTGTTGACCCAGCTTAAGCGGTTGTCCGGGCCGCGCAGCCAGACCGGCATCGGCAGTGTGTTGAACAAAGCCCGGCTCGAGCGGATATCGCGCGACAGAACGCCGTGGGTTTCAAAGATCCGGCTGAGTTCGAGCTTGTAGCCGGAAATGTCTTTAAGCCGCAGAACGGCGCGCCCGCCTGCCGCCCGGCCCTCAGCTTCGACGTGGCCGCCACCTAATGTTCGCAAAATGATATTGAAGGCGCGGCCGTTGGAGAACAGCTCATCGAGCGCCGTTTTCAGCGTCTGCGCGCCGGTCGCATCGAGCCAATGGCCAAAGCGCAGAATTTCCGCTTGATGGTCGGGCAGACCCGGAACGTTGGTCAGCGTGTGGGCCACGATGCGCACAGCTTGGCCTTGTTCCCAGAAGATCAGCACTTGCGGCTCGGCGCGGATGATGGCGTCGGCGGCCGCCAGATTGCGGCGCAGCTGCAGACTTTCGGCCTTGGCGTAGCGGGCTTCGCGCCGCGCCGTACTGGTCATGTGCCAGATAATGAGCCCGGCGATGAAACCAGCACCGGCAATGAGTGCGATCAGCGAGATATGCCGCAGGTCGAACTGATCGGCGTGCGTGCGGTCGCTCGAGACGAGCGAGGCCAGTAACCCGACGACGCAGCCCATCGCGGCCAGCAGTAAGCCTGCGAGCTGGCGGCGCGTCGTGGTGATTTGAACCCGGCGTGGGGCGATTGCGCGCATAAGCTTTCGGCTGGTGGTTAGAGCCCGGTTTTTAACGCAACCCCGGTGACGATTTGTTCGCGAAGGACACGCGCGAATCATCAAGCAAACTATGAGGGCCTCGCGAGGTTCTCGCCAGTGTTACGAGCGCGCCGAAACGATAAGGGCGCGGAGGTGTTTCCCCCGCGCCGCTTATTTTTCCCAAACGCCGGCCCTAAAGCCGGTTCGGAAGCTTCTCAGTAGCGGTAGTGGTCCGCTTTATAGGGGCCGTCGGCCGAGACGCCGATGTAGGCGGCCTGGTCTGGCCGCAGACGCGTCAGCTTGACGCCGATTTTCTCAAGGTGAAGCGTTGCCACCTTCTCGTCGAGGTGCTTGGGCAACGTGTAGACCTTCTTTTCGTACTTGCCCGGGTTGGTCCAAAGCTCGATCTGCGCCAGCGTCTGGTTGGTGAACGAAGCCGACATGACGAACGAGGGATGACCCATGGCGTTGCCCAGGTTCACGAGGCGGCCTTCAGACAGCAGAATGATCCGCTTGCCGTCGGGGAACTCGATCTCGTCGACCTGTGGTTTGACGTTGTGCCACTTGTAGTTCTTGAGGCCGGCAACCTGGATCTCGTTGTCGAAGTGGCCGATGTTGCAGACAATCGCCCGGTCCTTCATGCCCTTCATATGGTCGGACGTGATAACGTCCTTGTTGCCGGTCGCCGTGACGAAGATGTCGGCGCGCTTGATAGCGTCTTCCATCGTCGTGACTTCATAGCCTTCCATGGCGGCCTGCAGAGCGCAGATCGGATCGACCTCGGAGACCATCACCCGGCAGCCGGCTTGGCGCAGCGACGCGGCCGAGCCTTTGCCGACGTCGCCAAAGCCCGCGACCATGGCGACTTTGCCGGCCATCATGACGTCGGTGCCGCGGCGGATGCCATCGACCAGCGATTCGCGGCAGCCATAAAGGTTGTCGAATTTCGATTTCGTCACCGCATCGTTGACGTTGATGGCGGGGAACAGAAGCTTGCCGGCTTTCTGCATCTCGTAGAGGCGGTGGACGCCGGTCGTGGTTTCTTCTGAAACGCCTTTGATGCTCCGGGCGAGGTCGGCAAACCAACCCTTGGGCTTTTCCTTCAGGGTTTTCTTCAAGAGAGCAAAGAAGATCTCTTCTTCTTCCGAGCCTGGCTTATCCAGGAATGCAGTGTCGCCCTGTTCGGCGCGCAGACCTAAGTGGACGAACATGGTTGCATCGCCACCGTCGTCCAGGATCATGTTCGGCATGCCCCCGTCCGCCCACTCGAACAGTTTGCGGGTGTAGTCCCAGTAGTCGACCAGCGTCTCGCCCTTGATTGCGAACACCGGGATGCCGACTTTAGCGACGGCGGCTGCGGCGTGGTCCTGGGTCGAATAGATGTTGCAACTGACCCAACGAATGTCGGCGCCGAGGGCTGCCAAGGTCTCAATCAAGACCGCCGTCTGGATTGTCATATGCAACGATCCAGCGATGCGAGCGCCTTTGAGGGGCTGCTTGGCACCGTATTCGGCGCGCGTTGCCATCAGGCCCGGCATCTCGGTTTCGGCGATGGCGATTTCCTTGCGGCCCCATTCGGCCAAGCTCAGATCTTTGACGATGTAATCGTGTTTAGCGGTCATGTCGGCTCCTCGTGGTTTCGGACCTGGTAGGCAAAGCGCTGCCAAGCGTGGTGCGTGATGCTCTCGACCGCGCGTAGCGGGTGAACGGCGTTGGGTCGCGATGATGAATTTGAGCCTGCTATAGCCGACCGGCGCAGCGCTCGCAACAAGATATAAACAACTCTTTATGTCCTCAGCCGAGGCGGATCGCGGTGGCAATCGTGCGCATCGCGCAACCACCTGCAATTACTGAATAATATCGCTATTACATAGTAAAAATCGATAATAATTAGTTAAACTCAAGTAAAAAAATTTAGATAAATTAGATTAAAATGGAATATGTATTTCTTTAAGCGCGTAAAAAGCAAAAACTCTTCTTCACATTTGTTAAATTGCTCATCGTGTAACTTGAGAATGCCAATAAATGTGCAGGAGGACTACTATGTCTACAACCTTATCCCAGCGGATACCTACCGCTTTGATGCATCAAAAGGCGGATCAGTCGATCCGCAGTGTCATCAAACGAAGCGTCCAGAGCATGTCGAGCTTCGCGTCCGACACGGCCGGCGACGTTGCAATCTTGTTCGGCCTCATGGCCTTTGTGATGTTCGGGCTTATCGGTGCGGCGGTCGACATGGGCCGCTGGCTCAGCGCTCGCGACCAGACACAAGCAGCATTAGACTCGGCCGTAATCGCAGTCGGTCGGGCGATGCAAACGCAACCAAACGTCGACCTGCAAGCTCTCGGCCAGCTTTATTACGACCAAGCTGTCAGAACGCGGCTGACCGTCATCGCGGGCGAAAATGTCAAGTTTGAAAAAGTCACGACGGCTGGCGAACAGTCGGTCATCGGAACGACGAACGCCCGGATCGCGACCCCGTTCATGGGACTTCTCGGCGTCAAACATCTGTATCTCGTCAAGCAGGGCAGTACGCCAGCTTCAGGGCAAAACTCTGAAGACGCTGGCTCTGAAGTTTCTAAGGCCACGCTATCGATTGGTGATGTGAACTTGGAAATCGCGATGATGCTCGACACCTCGGGCTCGATGGCCGAAACCACGTCGTCTGGCAACGCGAAGTACCTCGACATGCGTGACGCGGCTTCAGACCTCGTGAATATCCTCGTCTGGGCTGACCAGGGCACTTATAAATCCCGGGTTGCCATCGTCCCATTCTCAGGCGACGTTCGCGTGCCTTCGTCAATCCTCACGGCTGTCACCAATCCCTTAGCACTGTCGTTGATCGACTTGAGTACGGGCAACCAGTCCTACATTTACAAGAAGACACCCTGCGTGGCAGAGCGCATGGGCAGCAACAAACACACCGACGCGGCTCCAGGCATCGGCGACTACATCCCGTACGAGTACACCAGTGCTGGCAAGTGTGCTCAAAGCCAATCGAGCGACGAGCTGATGGCTTTGTCGAACAACAAGGGCAACTTGTTGGCGAAGATCGCAGGCTTGGAGCCACGTGGCAGTACCGCCGGTCATATCGGAACGGCGTGGTCCTACTACCTGCTGTCCCCAAAATGGGCGACGTATCTCCCATCTAATTCGCAGCCGGCGAGCTATTCGGATACGAAGACCAAGAAGATCGCCATCCTGATGACGGACGGCGAGTACAACAGCACGCACGACAACAACGGGGTGCCAACCACCGCGCAAGGCGCCGGCGGCTCTGCGAACGGCAACGAATCGTCTGGTCAGTCAATCGCGATTTGCAACCAGATGAGACAAAGCGGTATCGATGTTTACACGGTCGGTTTCAACATGAGCAGTGCGTCTTCAACGGCCGTCAACACGCTCAAGAACTGCGCGTCTGACCGCAGCAAGTACTACGATGCTGAGAACGGCGAACAGTTGAAACAAGCCTTTCGCGACATCGCACTTAAGTTGTCCGAGCTTCGTCTGACGAAGTAAGTCAACTTAAGATTATTGGCCCCCTGCACCGGAAACGGAGGCGCTGTAAAAGCGCCTCCGTTTTCGCATCTCCGGACCTTTTCTTGATCAAGTGTCTCCGACGATGTCTTTGATTATGCGTCTCCGACGCAGTCTTCCCCAAATCCAGCTTCGACCAGCGCGACGAGCGCGGCCAGAGCTTCAGGTCCCTGCGGGCCTTCCGCCGCAATGTGCAGCGACGACCCCGGTCCCGCCGCCAACATCATCAAACCCATGATCGAGGTGCCGCCGACCGAATGGCCCTCGCGCATCACCGTCACCGCCGCGTTATAGCGTTCAGCGCACTTGACGAATTTAGCCGAAGCGCGCGCGTGCAGGCCTTTGATGTTGCGGATGATGACAACGGCTTCGGGCCGTTGGCTGTTGGCGAGTTCCGGCATTTTTTTAAAAACCCCTCGCCAGGCGGCTATTCGCCCGACAACTCTTGACTGGCGACCTTGATGTATTTTCGGCCCGCGTCGCGCGCCGTGTTGACGGCTTGCGCAAGCGGCATTTCGGCCCGGATGCTGGCCAGTTTGACGAGGATCGGCAAATTGATGCCAGCGATCACTTCGGCATGCGCTTCGTCCATAACCGAGATAGCCAGATTGGACGGCGTGCCACCGAACATGTCGGTGAGAATGATCACCCCTTGTCCGCTTTGGACCCGTTCGATCGCGCGCAGGATTTCCTGTCGGCGCGCGTCGGCATCGTCATCGGGCCCGATCTGCACGGTTTCCAACTGCGTCTGGCGTCCGACCACGTGTTCCAGCGCGTTGCGAAACTCTAAGGCGAGAGCGCCGTGGGTAACTATGACAAGTCCGATCATGGAAGATTGGTCAATCCTCAATCGGGCCAGTCACTCGTTCTGAGGAGCGCAGACCCTTGTCGTCATGAAAAACGTGATAGGCAAAAGCCGCTCGATCGAACGCCGTCAAGCGGCGGGAAAGTGGCAAGGGTTCGGGCAATTCGCAAGTTCTTTTTGATCCCCCAGCCTGCGATAATCAACAGACTGCGGGAATAGATGCCGTTTGCAGCGCAATCATTACCTTTTGCGGCGCCGCCGCATCGAAAGCTGCAATCTGCAACACCGGCACATGCAGCCCTAAAATGATCTTGGTCGGCCACGGATCTGGCAATCGCGCCGCCCTTTGAGACCCCCCGAGTTCGACAACGAGTCTGATGGGCGCTGGCAGGCCCGGCTCTATCTCGACGATGCCAATGTTGCGAACTTCCAGTTTGCCCGCAATCGCCGCCGGTGCCGACGCCATCAGCTGATCGCCAACGCGCTCGAGGATGACGCGGTCATCGGCAATGAGGCGTGCCGCGTGGGGCAGCATGGCGCTGGTCCCCAACGTCAAGCAGCGCAGTGCCAGATCGGACTTGCCAGCCCCCGACGGACCAGTGATGAGGGCGGCGTGGCCATTGACGGCAATTGCCGTTGCGTGAACCGTCTCAAGCGCGCCGTCCAAGCATGCCTCCCGAAACCGGCAGGCGCACGACGAAGCGCGCCCCGATGACTTTACCCGAGTGCTCTGAACTAAAGCGTTCGGGTTGGTATCGGTTCTCGGCAAAAATCTCGCCTTTGTGGCTGGCGATGATTTCTCGCGAGATCGACAGCCCAAGGCCAGAATTCTTGCCTCTCTTGCTGTCGGTTGCCGGCCGGTCGCTATAGAAGCGCTCGAATATCATACCGAGGCGATCTTCAGGGATGCCCGGCCCTTCGTCTTCGACGGCAATTTCAACGGCGCCGGAGATCGGCTTGGCCAAAATAGTTATGGTCGAATTCTCGGGCGCAAACGACAAGGCGTTATCGACGAGGTTGGTGAAAACCTGGCCCAGGCGACCGTCGTTACCGAATACCGTATAAGCGTTCTCGTGACTGACGGCGTCGACGCGCAAAGCAATTTTGCGGGTATCGTCGGTGAGGAGATCGCGGAAAATTTTGCTGACGCTGGTGAGAACCGTGTCGATGTTGACGGGCTGCATTTCCTGCCGCGCCAATTCCGCATCGAGCCGGGACGCGTTCGAAACATCGTTGATCAGCCGGTTCAGACGCTTCAGCTCGCTTTGGATTTGCTTGACCAGTTCGTCGCGGTCTTCAGGCTTTTTGGCATAACTCAAGGCTTCCGCGGTCGAGCGCGCCGCCGCAAGAGGGTTCTTCAGCTCGTGTGCGACGTCGGCTGCGAACTTTTCGCTGGCTTCGATGCGCCGGTAGAGCGCGTTGGTCATCGCCTTGAACGCGCGGCCCATCTGGCCGACTTCGTCGCGCCGTTCGGCGAAGTCGGGGATTTCCTGGCGCGCGGAAATGTTGTGGCTGACGTGATTGGCCGCTTCCGACAGTCGGCTCATCGGTCCCGCCACTGTGCGCGATAAAAACAGCGACGAAATAAACGACGCCAGCAACGCGATGGTTGCGATCTGCAGAATCAGTCCGCGTTCGTCCCACAGAATTTCATCGATCTCGCCGGGTCTCGTCGACAAGAATAAGACGCCCAGAACCTTGCTGCCGCGTTTGATCGGCTCGGCCATCGAGACGATTTGCTGGCCCTTGCCGTTGATCAGCAGAATGGGCGTCTCGATGCCGTCCTGAGCCGCGAGCTTTACTTCAGGATAGAGAAATCCGTTGGCGGTGCCGATGTCGCGGTAAACCTTGAGCTCTTTGTTGATCAGCCAATAATGGAACCGCGTCCAGAAATTCTTCAGCCGGGGCACGTCGCCGGGGCGGCTCGGCTCTGCATGCTCGGAAGACACTTTCGAAAACAGCGTCTCGCTATCGACAATCAATGTGCCCTTGGGCGAATAGATGCGCGCCTGCAGGTCTGTCGGCCGGATCAGTTTCTTTAGAACCGGAGCGGCGCGTTCAGGGCTGATCGGCAACTCGAGGGTCGAAAACGCATCGTCGCGCTGGGCGCGCGGTTGCGTCGTATCTGGCAAGCGATTGGGATCAAACAGTGCCCGGTCGTTGTCGTTGATGGCGCGGTAGGCGATGGCCTCGGCGGTAATGCGCGACAGCGTTTTGACGACGTCAACTTTGGCGTCGAGCAGCCAGCCGTGATGCAAGCTGAGGTACAGCATACCCAACAACAGTCCGAGCAATCCGAGCAGATTGGAGATAAGGATGCGCCGCCACAGGCTCGCTGAGATGAATCGCGGCACGGGTTGGCGCGCGAGCCATTGGGATAACGGCCCCCGAATATCGGAGACAGCCGTCGCCCATGACCGGCCAACCTTCGGGCTAGCTGGTGCCTGTTCGAGCGGCGCTGGGATTAAGCGCGCGCTCGTGGCGAGATCGTTGCTGTCAAGCGCCATCGCGTCTCCAATTGATGGCCGCCACGCTTATTCCTTGAAGCGGTAGCCGACGCCGTAAAGCGTCTCGATCACGTCGAAATCGTCATCGACCTGCTTGAATTTTTTCCTAAGCCGCTTGATGTGGCTGTCGATCGTGCGATCGTCGACATAGACCTGATCGTCGTAGGCGGCGTCCATCAAGGCGTCGCGCGTTTTGACGACGCCCGGTCTGGTCGCAAGCGCCTGCAGGATCAGAAATTCAGTGACCGTCAGCGTCACCGCTTTGTTGTCCCAGTGGCACGTGTGGCGTTCGGGATCGAGCTTTAACTTGCCGCGCTCGAGTACGCGCTTGGATTCCTCTTCGACGACCGTGCCGTCCTTGGGAGCCAAGCGCCGCAGGATCGCTTTGACCCGTTCGACGATGAGGCGCTGCGAAAATGGCTTGGCGATGTAATCGTCAGCGCCCATTTTCAGGCCGAACAGCTCGTCGATTTCCTCGTCCTTGGAGGTCAGGAAAATCACCGGCATATTCGATTGCTGGCGCACGCGCCGCAGCAGCTCCATGCCGTCCATGCGCGGCATCTTGATATCGAAGATGCCAAGGTCGGCTGGTTCTTCGGTCAGCGCTTCGAGCGCCGATACGCCGTCGCCATAAGTGCGGACCTTGTAGCCCTCAGCTTCGAGCGCCATGCGCAGCGAGGTGAGAATGTTGCGCTCGTCGTCGACCAGCACAACCGTGCTTTTTTCTTTCATTTTTTTCCTCTCAAGCCCTCGGTGGCACTGGACGCCCGGCGTTGAGCGCTCTATGGCCGCAAGGTGAACCAATTGTGGCGGCACCAAACTCGTACCCCGAGCCTGAATAGCACCTGAATAGGCCGCGGCGTGCCCGGCGGCAAGTTTCCTCGCCCGCGCCAGGTAGGGCTCGACCCGGATAACAGCTGCGCGCGACTAGCTCAAACGGTGAGGCAAGGAGACAATCCGTCCACTGGCCGACATTTCCATCCCAAGCTATTTTGCCGTCAATTATTTCTAAAAAGTATAGTGATAGCTTGGAGTTGACCATTTCTCGGCGGTGGCTCCAGCGGCCTCCGACCAACGCATACCTTGAGGTTCGCAGGCGGGTCTCGTAGGTCAAATCTTAACGCAACGCTGGCGGATCGCGATCGGCTGCGCGGCAGGCCTTAACCGGAAACTTATGGCCTGCGGCGACCTCGAAACTAAATTTTTTGCCGGGTTGCAGCAGAGGCTCCATGACCATTCAACTTTTCCCGCTTGAGACATCGGCCAAGATCCGCCGCAACATGCTGCCGGCCGAACTTGTCGAAACGGCTCTGCGCCGGGGCGAGGGGCGTTTGGCCTCTACCGGCGCGTTCGTCGTTGAGACCGGTCAGCACACCGGCCGCTCGGCCGAAGACAAATACATCGTTCGCGACGCCGAGAGCGAGCCCCAGATCTGGTGGGACAATTCCAAAGCGATGAGCGAGGAACAGTTTGATCGCCTGCTCGCCGATTTCATTTCCTTTGCCAAGCATAAGGAATTGTTTGTTCAAGATCTTTATGCTGGCGCAGATGCAACCCACCGTCTCAATACCCGCATCGTCACCGAATATGCTTGGCACGCGTTGTTCATACGACATCTCTTGCGCCGCCCCGCCGAGGACGAGCTCGCAGGCTTCGTACCAGAGTTCACAGTCGTCAATTTGCCGAGCTTCCGCGCCGCGCCGCTTTACCACGGCACCAGAACCGAGACGGTGATTGCCTGCAACTTCACCAAGCGCATCGTTCTGATCGGCGGCACGAGCTACGCGGGCGAAATCAAAAAGAGCGTCTTTTCATTCCTGAATTACATCCTGCCCAAAATGGCCGTGATGCCGATGCACTGCTCGGCCAACGTCGGCAAGGGCGGCGATACGGCGGTGTTTTTCGGGCTGTCTGGCACTGGCAAAACGACATTGTCAGCCGATCCAACGCGCGAACTGCTGGGCGACGACGAGCACGGCTGGAGCGACACCGGCATTTTCAATTTCGAAGGCGGCTGCTACGCCAAGACGATCCGGCTGTCGAAATCGGCCGAGCCCGAAATCTGGGAGGCATCGAACCGGTTCGCAACGGTGCTTGAGAACGTCGTGCTTAAAGGCCGTGCCAACACGCCTGACTTCGACGATAACCGCTTGGCCGAAAACGCGCGCTCGGCTTATCCGCTCGAAGCCATCGCCAACGCGTCGCCTACCGGTTGTTCTGGTCATCCCAAAAACATCGTGATGCTGACCGCCGATGCGTTCGGCGTGTTGCCGCCCATTGCGAAATTAACGCCGGCGCAGGCGATGTATCATTTCCTCTCCGGTTTCACGGCCAAGGTGGCCGGCACTGAGAAGGGCATGGGCTCTGAGCCCAAGCCGACGTTCTCGACCTGCTTTGGCGCGCCCTTCATGCCGCGCCATCCGACCGTTTATGGCAACATGCTGCGCGAGCTGATAGCTAAGCACGATGTCGATTGTTGGCTCGTCAACACTGGCTGGACGGGCGGCAAGTTTGGGCAAGGCACGCGCATGCCGATCAAGGTCACGCGCGCGCTATTGAATGCGGCGTTGTCTGGCGAGTTAAAACATCAGACGATGCGGCTCGATCCGATTTTCGGCTTCAAGGTTCCCGTGATATTGCCGGGCGTCGACGCGAAAATCATGAATCCGCGCGACACGTGGGGAGACCCGAAAAATTTCGACGACATGGCCGCCAAGCTCGCGGCGATGTTTCAAAAAAACTTCGCCAAATTCGAAGGCTACGTCGACGCCGAGGTTGCGCGCTCTGGGCCGACACTCGCCCGCCAAGTCGCCGCCGAATAGCAATAGTCCAAAAAAAATCGGCGCCGGTATGACCCGACGCCGAAATCGCATTTGTAACACGCGTGCCGTTACTGGGCCGCAGATGGGGCCGTCTTGCCGGCCCCAGCGGTTGGAACTTGCGGCATGACAACAGCAACCGGAATGGTCTTGCCGTCCTTCATAGCAACGCCAGTCCAGCGCCCGTTCTGATCGCGCTGAAGGGCGGAAATGTTCGTATAACCTTGATGCGCCAAATGCATGCGCGCTTGGTTTTCTGCGGCAGCGCCGGTCATAGCGGCGGCTTGAGCCGACGATGCGTTGCTATCGAATTTTTGCGTCTCTTCGGCAGCGAATGCCGGCATTGCGAATGCGGCGATGGCAGATGCTGCGATGAGGGAAGTACGGATCATGTAGAAAACTCCTAGTTCGTTGCGGGGATAATTTGATTGACCGGTCGACAATTAAAGAACGTCGATCTCGGCTGGCAGATAGCTCGTGACTTCGAGGCCAACTTCCTGCTCGCGCACGATCGGGAATGTCCAAAACTTCATGACGAAATCTCCATGTTCGTTAGCGCCGAACATCGGTCGCTTCGTTGCACCGTAGTTAGGGCGATTGGCTGATCACTACCAATCACGAAGCCGTCTTTTTACGCGAGGCAGGCTTGAGCGCGCGTGAATGCACCGTGATCCGCAACGGTCCATTCGACGTTTCTCGCAAAGAGTAAGACTGCGAAATTTTTTTCGGCTAAGTTTACGAATAGTCTGATATCGAAAAAGTCTATTGAGCAGACAAAGCTTGTTAAGCACACTGCGCGCCGGTGTAGGCCGACGGCAGCTAGGACATTCAGGTAGAGCATGAAGATCCTTGTTTTGGGCGCGGGTGCCACGGGCGGATATTACGGCGGCCGGCTCGCCGCGTCGGGCGCCGACGTGACGTTCCTCGTGCGAGAGAAGCGTTTCGCGCAATTGCAGCGCGACGGCATCGCGATCAAAAGCCCGTTCGGAGATGCTTCAGTGCCGGTCGCGTGCGTGACGCGCGAAACTTTGCGCGATACCTACGATGTCATCATCTTGAGCTGTAAGTCTTATGATCTTAGCTCGTCGGTTGACGCAATCGCGCCCGCGCTGAGTACAACGTCGCTGGTCTTGCCTGTGCTCAATGGCATGCGCCATCTCGATACGCTTGATGCTGCCTTCACAGTGCAACGCGTGCTCGGCGGCATGTGCCATCTCAGCGTGACGCTGGCGGATGACGGCGTCATCCAGCATTTAAACAATCTGCATCTGTTGACGTACGGGCCGCGCCAGCAGAGCCAAGCTGCCGCCTGCGAGAGGCTCCTGCCCATCCTGCAGAAAGCAAATTTTGCAACCAAGCTCAGCACGAGCGTCATCACCGATATGTGGGGCAAATGGGTGTTGCTCGCGAGCTTGGCTGGGATGACGTGTCTGATGCGCGGCAGCGTCGGCGAGATCGCGGCCACGTCCGATGGCAAATCCTTGATGCTGGCGTTGATCGACGAGTGCGTGCTTGTCGCCAGCGCTCATGGCGCCGAGCCTCCGGGGCCGGCGCTGGCGCAGATCAAAACGCTGTTGACCGATCCGCAGTCTGCGGTCGTGGCATCGATGCTGCGCGACATGCAGCGCGGCGCCAATGTCGAGGGTGATCACATCGTCGGCGATATGTTGGGCCGCGCCAAAGCCGCGCAGGTGGCGGCACCGCTGCTCGCAATCGCCTATGCGAATTTGCAGGTTTATCAGAACCGGCTTGCCAGCCGGGCTGGATAGATGTTGAATCGGGTTTTGCACTGTCTGCGGATTAAGTTCTGCCGACCGTTAGTTTAAGGACGACTGGACCGATGAACCGCGCTTTAGCTTTGATATTCGGTTTCGTGGCGTGCGTGTTGCCGCTTGCAACATTGGCGCGCGCCGCCCCGGAATTGGCCGATGCTTGGAACGGCTCTGAGATCGCGTGGCGCGACATCGGTTCGGGCATCAAGGAGAGTGTCAAAACCGGCAAGCCCGTGATCATGGTGTTTCACGCGTCCTGGTGCTCGGCGTGCAAAAAATACCGCTCGGTGTTCAAAGACCCGGAAATCGTCGAAGCCGCGCGCCGTTTTGTGATGATCTTGATCGATGCGGATGCCGATAAATATGCCAGCGGCGCGTTCTCGCCGGATGGGTCTTATGTGCCGCGCACGATTTTCCTCGATGCTGAGGGCAACGTCCGCAAGGAGTATCACGGCTCGGATCCAGAGCACGCCTACTCGATCGATATCGACGGGCCGAGAGAATTGCTGGCGCTGATGAAGAAGGCGCAAGGCATGTCGGGTCGTTCAGAGCCTGAGGCCGAGCCCGCAGAAAAGTCAGAAAAACCGGAAAAATCCGACGGCATCTGAGCCCATCGCGAGCAGCGTGTAAAAAACCAATGGCGCGGCCAGCCTTCGCAAGCTGACCGCGCCATTGCTGATTTCGAGACGAGACGCACTAGAGGATGAAATCGTCCGCCGTCAACGCGGTCACGTCGACATTCTTCAGAACAACCGCATCGCGATGTCCAAGGTAGATGATGGTGTCGTGGCCATGCTGGTGGGTATGAGCCAGTACATCGTCGAACGTCTTGAAGTCGAACGCAGTCTTGCTGACGTCGAGTTTATCTTCCGTGCCTCCAGCCGTGAAATCGGTGATCACATCGCGGCCGCCGCCTGCCACGAACACGAATGTGTCGTCGCCGACGCCGCCGGTCATGCGATCAAAGCCCCGGCCGCCTTGCAGCACGTCGTTGCCGTCGCCGCCGAGAATGACGTCGTTGCCGCGATCGCCCGAGATGTGATCGTCGCCAGCGTCGCCAAATAGGCGATCATTGCCGGTGCCGCCATGTTCCGCGTCGTCGCCAGCGCCGCCGTGCTCGACGTCGTTGCCAGCGCCACCTGACAGCGTATCGTCGCCGTCATCGCCTGAAAGCTTGTCATTGCCGGCGTCACCAGCGAGTTTATCGTCGCCAGCGCCGCCCGATACGACGTCCTGGCCGGCGCCCGCCGCGATATCGTCGTCGCCATCATGGCCAGACAGATGATCGTTGTCATGGCCACCGCGTTTGTGATCGCCGCGGTGATGGGGATGCTCGCCATCGCCGCTGGGGGGCGACTCCGGGGTTGTGTCGGGCGTTGTGGTTGCAGGGGTGCCAGGGTCGGTTACGGGTTCGCCGGGTGGAGCGTGGTCCATGCAATTTCCTTTGCTGAGCGAGGTTTGAAACGAAAACGAGCCGCCGAGAGAATGGGGGCTCCACGCTTAACAAAAGCTTGGGTTGCGAACGCGGAATTTACGCTCGGTTAAAACGTGCCTGAGCCCTGGTTTATTCCAGCATCAATTTGAGACAGCTGTGGGCGGCGCGGCTCGCTTGGAGGCCGAGTAAACCTCGTGCATATGAAACTATCGAGGTCGCCGACAAGGACGTGATGCGCACTTCTGCGCGGTGGCCCGATTGCGCGGCGTGCGATAAGCCGCCATAAAGCGGCGAAGCTGGCGCGCTGTGCCAAGCTTGGCGGACGTGGTGGAACGGTAGACACACAGGACTTAAAATTCTGAGTTCGAAAGAGCGTGAGGGTTCGATTCCCTCCGTCCGCACCAAACGATTTTATCGACAATCTCATCTTGCCGCCGCGATAGTACGCGTGAGAAAGATATAGCCTTTATTCCAGGCTTCATAAAACCATCGGGCCAAGGCGATGAAAGTTGGCCTTACGCGACGCGTGCAAAAAAGCCCGCGGTAGGAGCCGCGAACTTTTCATTCTGCGGTATGGAAATTTATACGCGAGGTCTTTGGTCGTTGTCGGGCCGGTCATACCGGGTCGTGCTCGAACCCGCGCCCGACATGAGCACCATCGCGATAATGGGCGCGATGAGAAGCCATAACCACAGCAACATTCCTGGATTATTCATTTGGCTCTCCTATTTCATTTGGCTTAGAGATTTTGCAGCGGCTCGCGGTCTCAGACGCGGCACAATCAGGGCGAGACACGATCGCTAGCGCGATCAGGGACTTGACCCGGCTGCACCGCGAAGCGCCAGAGCGAGAGGCTTAAGGCATGACTTCGGCAGACTTCGCACACGCGGCGACTTGGATCATTGCGGCCGTTGCCACAGGAGGCGTCATCATTCGCCCGTGGAACGTTTCTGAAGCGATCTGGGCTGTGCTGGGTGCGTTTGTGCTACTCGCGCTCGGTCTCATCGCGCCGGGGCAAGCCGTCGCGGCGGTTTTCAAAGGCGATGACGTCTATCTCTTCCTCATCGGCATGATGGTGCTGGCGGAACTGGCGCGCAAGAACGGATTGTTCGACTGGCTGGCAGCACATGCCGTGAGCGACGCACGAGGTTCAGCTGAAAAATTATTTGCACTCGTTTATGCCGTGGGCATTGCCACGACCGTCTTACTTTCAAACGATGCCACTGCCGTGGTGCTGACACCGGCGGTTTATGCTGCGGCCAAGGCTGCTGGCGCCAAGCCGCTGCCGTTTCTTTATATCTGTGCGTTTATCGCCAACGCAGCGAGCTTTGTATTGCCGATCTCCAATCCAGCCAACCTCGTCATTTTTCGCGAACACATGCCGCCGCTGACATCATGGCTGGCTCGATTTACGGTTCCATCTGTGATCGCCATCGCGGCAACCTACGCGGCGTTGCGATACTCGCAACGAGCAGCTCTGCAGCAACCCATCATCAAAGAGATTGCGTTGCCAAAGCTATCGCGCGCAGGGGTGATGACGGCTTGCGGCATCGCCGTCATGGCGGTTGCGTTGCTGGGGGCGTCGGCGCTCGGTCACGATTTGGGGTTACCGACGTTCATCGCCGGTGTGGCCACGATGGCGGCCGTGCTGCTCAGTCAGCGGCAATCCGCCTTGCCAATACTGCGTGACGTATCCTGGGGTGTCATCGCGCTCGTGGCTGGACTTTTTATTATTGTCGAAGCGCTCGACGGCACGGGTCTGGTGGCGGCGCTGGCCAAATTGCTGCGCGACGCGACGGACACCTCGGTCAGTGGCGCAGTGTGGCAGAGCGGCGTTGCGGTCGCGTTAGCCACGAACCTCATGAACAATTTGCCGGCCGGGCTGCTGGCGGGTTCAGCGGTCAACGCAGCCCACGTGCCCGAAGCAGTGTCGAGCGCCGTTCTGATCGGCGTTGATCTAGGGCCTAACCTGTCCATAACCGGATCGCTGGCGACGATCCTGTGGCTGGTGGCGTTGCGTCGCGAGGGAGAAGACGTTTCGGCTGTACAGTTTCTGAAGCTCGGCATCGTCGTAATGACGCCCGCACTTATTCTAGCACTGTGGTCTTTGTCGCTCAGCGGCTGACACCGATACGGCGCTAGATAAATAGGAAATCGCTCGTGTTTGCCGACAGCGTGGCGAGCTGTGCCTTGGTCACGCCTGACAACAAGATTGTGTCGGCGGCATCGACGGTGATCAGGGCGCCGTTGGCCGTATCTGCGGTGTGGCTTAGAAGACTATCAAAACTCGCAAGGCCAAGGCCGCGCAAATCCAAGATATCGTTGTGGGCGCCGCCAGCGCTGAAATGGCCATCGTGGAAATCGCGGATCTCGTCGTGGCCAAAGCCTGGCCTGAATAGAAAGTTATCGCCGCCTGCGCCGCCGATGAGCACGTCGGCGCCCTTACCTCCCGCGAGCGTATCGGCACCCGCGCCGCCGTTCAGCGTATTGGCGGCCGCGTTACCGACGATCTTGTCGTCGCCCGATCCGCCGATCGCGTTCTCGATCAGCGAGGCTTGGTTGTTATGATACAGGTAGGCGTTGGCGATATTCCCCGGTGCCGTAATGTGAGCCTTGGCCGATAACACGGCCGTCTGGTCGCTGCCGAGTGTCGTCCAACGGCCGGGGTTGAGGTCGACACTGAGGCCGTGGCTGTAATTCGAAAAATCGTAAGTGTCGTTGCCGCCGCCGTCCCACACAGTCTGGAATACTTTGTTGCCGATGGGTTTGCCCTGGCCAACGCCGTTGATGAATTCTTCGCCCGTCTCCTGGCTCCAGTGATAGGTCGTGGCTCCATTGTTGGATGCGTAGTTGGCCCCGTAGAGCTTCTGAATGGCCGCGATGTCGTCAAGCATCGGGCCTTGCGCATAGCTGTCGGCGGCATTGGTATATTTGCCGGTGATTTTGGCGCCCAAGTAGGAGGCGTACGTCATGACCGTATAGGACATGGCGTTATGCGATGCTGCGATCCGGCCGTGGGCACCGCCCTCATGAGCGTGTTTCAAGCCAAGCGCATGACCGATTTCGTGAATGAATGTCAGGTAGGCGTAAGACCCTTTCACGGGCTTATCGTAATAATTGTGCGAGGCGTTGAACCAAACGTCGCCGCCGCTTTCAGCGGTTGAGGGATAATAGGCGTAAGCGGTGGCCTGGGAATCTGCCTCGGCCAAACGGATGGAGGCGGTGTCGGCCGCAGCACCTGTGGCGCGCGCAAACACGAGATTGGAAAAGCTGGAATAGCATTTTAAAACCGAGGTGACCGCTTTTTGCTGGCCGCCCGTCAGACCATGAAAATGGCTGTAGCTGGCATCGAGGTAGCCGTAAGCGGAGCGATGCGTTGGAAAGCTGTATGTGTGAACGCCTTTCGCCCAGTGAAAGCCGCTGAGCAAACCGTTTGAGCTCGGCGCCTCGGTGCTTGGCTCGCCGGTTCCATATTGCGCCGATTGATCGTTTGATGCACCCGCCGCACCCGCGCTCGAATTGAAACTGCGCGCCCCTGCGGCACCATAAAGTGTGCCGAACAGGCTGGACCCAGCAAACCATGTCGAGACGCTTGATCGCGCGTCGCAAAATCCGCACATACGCAGTACTCGACCTACTAAACTTGCCCCATCGACCTGATGATTTTTACCGGCGGCGGTTTAAAGTAGGGGGCGGCGATTAGCTGCAATTTTAGCGAGGTTATTATCTCGGCCACCGCCTATGGCCGATAAAATATATATCGTTTTCAATTAGTTATACGAATTTAAAGGTATTAATTGCTGGCAACCATTGACCAAATTTTGTTCCTCTTGCCGCCAATTGGCGTCAAGTCGTTAGCGTTATCGGACGGTAATTTCAGGCCGGTCTTGACGCGATGAGGCAGGTCAAGCGCCGCAGCTATTGAGGTTTTTCCGGCGGGTCGGTGGCCGGCGGCTTGCCTTGCGTCGTGGCAGGCGTGGCATCGCGGTCATCGGATTTGTCATCAGCATTGTCATTAGCTTTAGGGCGCCAAGCTTCTGGCCAGGCCTCCGTACCTTCCCAACGCTCGGCCGGTTTTGTGTGCGGTGCTGTTGTCGGCTCGATCAGCGCAGAGAGCGGATTATCCGGGAGCCTGGACGTCCGTGCACCGTGTGCCATCCGTTCCAGAGCATGATCCAACTCGACCGTCCGGGCCGCACCTTTGTGAACCGATTTATCGCGGATGAGGGGTGCGACCAACACTCCGCAAGAGAATGCTGAGACGGCCATGATGGCAGCGGTGCGAAGGGGATAATCAACCAACGAGTGGGCCGCAAATAGCACCAGCACCAATGTCGCTGCCTTCATCAACGCGACGTCAATCTCGCTGGCATCGCCCAATCCCGAGCGGCCCCAAATCGGCATCGCTGCACGCAGGAACACCAATAGCGCCAAGCCCGCCAGGATCGGCCCGGCAATGCCGGTTTCCAGCCAGACTTCGGCAAAGTCGTTGTGCGCGTGATTGGCGTAAACGTAGAGCAGGTCGGGCGCCTTCTCATGCATGGCATAGACGGGAACAAAGGTGCCAAGCCCGGTGCCGAACGGCATATAAAATTTCGCGGCTTCGAATGTCTTGGCTGTGAAGAGTACGCGCGCATCGGTCAGCGGATCGACCGAGAACCGCGCGAGAATTCTAAACAACGCAAATTGCAGTGAGAAGACGATTGCAAACGACATGATGCCTAACAGCAACCGGCTTGCGCCTTGCCCCCTGTCACGCGATCGCCGGTCTGTCGCGGCAATCAGAAACGCGCCTATCAATGCCGTTGCGGACAGTATGATGCCGGCGCGCGATCGCGCCATGGCTTGCGCGCCGACGAAGGCCACCAGCGCGGTAAAGCTGACGAATAGCCACAATATGGCGCTCGTCGTGAATCGGGTTTTGACTGACAATGATCCCACGACCATCGCTTCGTGGATGACCCAGCAGACGGCAAAAATCATGATTGCATACAGCAGCGCGGCGTAACAGTTTCGACTGGCGAAGAAACCAACCGCATCTTCGCGATTTGTGAATGCGAAAAAGCGTAATGGACTTTCCGGTCCTTGCGCGAGCTGCAGAAGGCCGAGAAAGACGCTGACGACGCCCATAACAATGAGGAGCACACTGACGCTGCGGCGCTCGCGATAGCTCAGCAACAGGCTGCATGCGAAAATGGCGAGTGGCGGCAACATCGATAGCGCGCTCTGCCATGTCGCCGACGGGCTCATGCTGAGGGGTTGCGCTGGCAGGTCGCGCCCGAGCAAAGCATACGTTCGCGAGATTGCTTCCCGCCCCGGCAGCGATGCCCAAAAGCCTGTTGGGAGAGGAATGAGCTGTAAGAGGGGGATCAAGATCAGTAGGGCGCATATTAGCCCCGACCAACGTATGCCGTTATTCCACGACGGCGCGCGCCACATCTCGCGCGAGCACCACAGCAGCACGGGAATAGACAGCAATTGCAAAATAACGTCGCCGACAAATCCGCTGCGTGAGCCGCCGCCGAGGACGATACTCGCAACAATCAGGGTCCCGCATAAGTAGAGTGCGAGGCTATGCGCGCTGGAAAGCACGAAACTTGGCGCGAATGAAATCTTCGTAGAGGCCCTGGACTTACGGGCTCGCCCCATTGTTACTCACTCCGAATGAGCTGACCGCAGCGGCGCCACCGGCGACGGCAACGATTGTAAGCCCACCGATGACGGGGTCTGTGCCAGCACTGGCGGACGACCCTGCTTTGCAGGGCGACACCGCCGACACTATCACAACCGCGCCCGCTTCAACCGGAACCAGGCAGCCGTCATCATAGACCAGCTCGGCCTTACCTGAAGGCCCCGCCATGATCATATCACCAGCTTTAACGGAGGTCGTGGTTTTGACGTTTTTGAAACCGGCCCCGGTGTTGATGGACAGTTGACCGTTGACGGGCGCGACCGAGGACGAAAAGCATTCCACACTGCAGCTTACGAGCACGGCAAAGCCCGCGCCTAAACGCATTGCAACTCTCAACATAACGCAACTCCTACAGACGCCACAAACGCACACAGAACTTGAACAACTTTAGGTGGTGTAATGCAATTTTAAGGTGTATTCAACCGACGTCTCACGTCTTAGGATTGTCCGTGCGGATGGCTGACAAACAAGTAACAGGTGCCGCTGAGGCACCGCCGATTTCGGCGAGCGCGTTATCGCTTCTCTTCTTGCAGGGCGGTGGACATGCGAACGCCGCACTCGACTTTTGGTCGAGCGCGGCGCGTAAATTCAAAAGTCAGAAGTCGTCGGGTGTATCAGGGCGATGCGCCGCCGCCGCCGCCCCCGCCGCCGTTGCCACCACCACCACCCGCACCGCCGCCGCCAGCCGCAGGCGTGTTGTTATCACTGCCACTGTTTGTGGCGATGGCAACGACGCCGCCAATAATGGCTGCACCAACCAGAACGGGAACGACCAGGTCGGCAGCGCCGCCGACAGCAGCAGGCACCGCATCAGCCGTGGCACCAGATGCACCCTCGCCAGCTTTATGCGTACCGCACGGCGAAATATCGCCAATAACGAACACGGTTTGCTCTTTCAGAGAGACGGAGCAACCATCGGCAAAGGCAAGCGTTGCGACGCCGTCTGGCCTTGCGACAACGCTATCACCCTTACGCAGTTCGACGGTGTCGGCTACGCGCTCAAATCCCGAGCCGTGGCTGACGAGCACGTCGCCCCCTGTTACGGACAGCGTAGCGGCCTGCGATACGGTCGACATAAACATTGCCGTCACGGCGACGCTTGCGGCCAGCATCCATTTTGCGGTTGTCATATTGCCCCCTGCGATTCTTTCAATCACGAATCAAAATTTCGATGCACTCTATCACAGCGTGCACGCATATTGAGATGCTCCAATTTAGATAGCTCGCGGACGCACCACAATTGCCATAGCGGCCTTGTCCACAACGTACAAAGATTGTGGGGAACTACAGCTGGCGGCGTGACAAACAAGACGCTGTCGCGCGCGGCGCCATTGCGACGCTACAGGGATGTCACGTCGCGAGCCGCTCAGGAAGCAGTGGATACGTGGAGTGTCGCCTTGACCGCGCCGCAGCATGTCGCGTACCAACCGAATCATGCATTATGTAGTGTAATCGGGGCTTCAGGTATCGATGATTGATCTGCATAGTCATCTGCTGCCAGGCATCGACGACGGTGCTCGAGATATCGAAATGTCGCTCGCTATGGCGCGCATGTTCGTTGCCGATGGCGTCAAAGTGGTTGCCTGCACACCGCATATCCTCCCCGGTCTCTATCACAACACCGGACCCGGCATTCGCGCCGCTGTTGCTCAACTCAGCAGCGCCATCAAAGATGCCGGCATCGACCTCGAACTCGTTTGCGGTTCCGATGCTCATATGGCGCCTGGCTTCGTCAACGGCCTCGCATCGGGTCAAATTCTGGCGCTTGGAGATACGCGCTATGTGCTCGTGGAACCGCCGCATCATGTGCTGCCGCAGCGGCTTGAACAGTTTTTCTTCGATATTCTCGTTGGCGGCTACGTACCGATTTTAACCCATCCCGAACGGTTGACGTGGATCGGGGGAAATTATGGCGCGATCGAAAGATTGGCCAAAGCTGGTGTTTGGATTCAAGTGACGGCGGGCGCTTTGACAGGGGCGTTTGGGCGCGACGCGCGCTATTGGGGCGAGAGAATGCTGGACGAGGGTATCGTGCATATTCTCGCCAGCGACGCACACGATACGAAACACCGGCCGCCAAATCTCTCCAAGGGGCGGGATGCGGCGGCCAAACGTGTAGGGGAACTAGAAGCGGAGCACTTGGTCTCGGTGCGTCCACGGGGTGTGCTGGCAAATGAAAATCCAACCGAATTGGCCGCACCGGCCGCACGAAACAATGCGGCCTCTGGCTTCGATGCCGAAGGCGGCGGGCGTCATGCCGAAGGCGGCGGGTCTCGCGCAGCTGCGCGCCAAAAGCAAACTGCTGGCGGTAGCGGCGGCCGTGCTGGTGGCTGGTTGCGGAGCCTCTTTGAATGACGGGATGCAGAGTTCTATAGTTCCGGGCGATCAGAAGACTGGCGTCGGCGCGACTGGCGCGCATTTAGCCGCGTCCGGCGTCACGAACGGGGCCGCGACTGGGGTCGCTTCCGGTGCCACGGATGGGGTCGCCTCCAGGGCCGCGACTGGGGTCGCCTCCGGCGCCACGAACGCAGCGCTGCAGACAAGCAGCATCGCTCTGCCGGCTGGCAAATCCGCGTCCGCACTTGTCGGGGCTGCGAGCCCCGGAAGCTCTGCCTACAAAATCGGCCCGCTCGATGTACTCGACATATCGGTCTTTAACGTCCCGGAATTGTCGAAGTCCGTTCAAGTCGCCGATAGTGGCACCGTGAACCTGCCTTTGGTTGGTGATGTGCCAGCGACCGGCCGGACGGCGCAAGACGTCGAGCGCGATCTCACTAAGCAGCTCGGCGCTAAATATCTGCAATCGCCGCAGGTCACTGTGTTTGTCAAAGAATATAACAGCCAGCGCGTGACGATCGAAGGTGCGGTGAAGAAGCCCGGCGTTTATCCGATCAAGGGCAAAGGATCGCTTTTGCAATACGTCGCGACCGCGGAAGGTCCGACAGAAATGGCCGACAGCGATGTGCTGGTGTTTCGCGATGCTGGGGGCAAACGCACCGCCGCCAAATTCAATCTCGACGATATCAGAAGCGGCAAGGCAGACGATCCCCCAATTCAACAAGGCGATCTGATAGTTTTGAACACGTCGGGCTTGAAAACCGTTTATCAAAGCGTGATGAAAACGCTCCCGGCTTTTGGTAATTTCTTCGCGGTACTGCTGTAGTTTCCGATTTAGTTTCTGGGCATATATAGCCCTGTCGCGCGGATGTTGCGCCGAGTTTGAAAGCGATCGTAAGTCAAATGCACCGGCCTGGCCCGAGCGAAAACGGCGCGAACGAGAACCAACTCGCCACAGTGCGCCCGGGTCAGCAAAGCCTGCGCGATCCTTACCTCACGGGTGGCCAGTATCCGCACGGCCAATCGATCGAACCGCCCGGCTTTGCCAGCACGTTGAAAGAATACTTACGGATTTTCAATCGCCGACGGTCGCTTGTGCTTGGCATTCTAACGGCGGTGGTCGCGCTTGGTGCGCTTAAAACGCTGATGACCACGCCGATGTATACCTCGACGATCCGCATCCAAATTGATCGCAACGTGTCCAAGGTTGTGGAACAGGGCAACGTCACGCCGGTGGAAGGCGTCGATGTTGAATTTCTCAAAACCCAGTACGAACTGCTGCAGAGCCGGAACATGGCCGAGCGCGTTGTCGCCTCGACCCATCTTGCCGACGACCCAAGTTACTTGAAGCTTTCCGAGACGTCTTTGCTCAAGAGCATTATGGGTTTCTTCAAACCTCAAGCGGCAACGACGGCGCGCGAAAAAGCTGACATCAATCGCGATGCGGCGCTCGCTGTGATGGAAAACCGCCAGGTTCGACCGCTGGCAGGATCGCGTCTGGTCGATGTCAGCTATACAGACGCCAACCCAACGCGGGCTCAGAAAATTACCAATGCCTTTGGCGAAGCGGTCATTGCATCGACTCTCGACAAGCGCTTCGAGGCGAACTCGTATGCCAAAACGTTTTTGGAGGATCAGCTCAGCCAGCTGAAGCTCAGACTGCAGGATTCTGAAAAAACGCTGCTCGATTTTGCCGAGAAAGAACAGATCATCATCGTCAGCGATAAATCGTCGATGGCAGAGGCGGATCTTTCCAACGCCACCAACGCTCTCGCCAATATCGTCACCGAGCGGATCAAAAACGAGCAACTCTGGAAGCAGGCCGAGGCGGTCGATATCGCCAGTCAAAATCAAATTTTGAGCAGCGCGGCGCTCGATAATTTGCGCAAGACACGCAACGAACTCGTTGCTGAATACCAGCAAAAGCTGCAGATTTTCAAGCCCAGCTACCCCGCGATGGTGCAGATCACCAACAAAATTGCAGAACTCGACCGGCAGATCGCGACGGAAGTGAAGACGGCTCGTAACGTTTTGAAAGCTGCGTATGAGACGTCGTTGAGCCAGGAAAACGAAACGAGAGCCCGCATCTCGACCGTGAAAGAAGAAGTTCTCAATCTGCAAAAACGCTCGATCCAGTACAATATTCTGAAACGCGAAGTCGATACCAACCGCGATTTGTACAATGGCTTGCTGCAGCGCTTTAAAGAAGTCGGCGTCGCGGGCGGCGCCGAAGCTAACAACATCTTCATCGTCGATCGCGCCGAACTTCCGCAGTTTCCTTCCTCGCCCAAGATCCTGCAATCGCTCTTGCTATCGGTCGTCTTCGGCCTGGGGCTCGGTTTGGGGGCCGCCTACGTTATCGAAAGCCTCGATGACGTGATCGTCTCGATCGAGGAGGTGGAGCGTATTGCCAATCTGGCGACGCTCGGCATCATCCCGCTGGCGGCGAAAGAGGTAACGGCGGAACTCGAACTGGCGGACCCTCGCTCGGCGTTGTCAGAGGCCTACAGATCGCTGTGCACGTCGCTGCAGTTCACGACCGATAAAGGCCTGCCAAAAACTCTCGCCATCACCAGTTCAAGCCCAGGCGAGGGCAAGTCTTTGACCTCGATTGCGATAGCTCAGCATTTTGCGCGCATGGGGCTCAAGGTTCTGCTCATCGACGCAGATATGCGCAATCCGTCGCTGCACAAAAAATTAGATCAAGCGAATGGCACCGGTCTTAGCAACTATTTGACCGGCGCTTGCACCCCGCCCGAGGCTTTCCAAAAAACGGCACTGCCAAACTTAGCCTTCATGCCTTCGGGTCCATTGCCGCCCAACGCGGCCGACTTGCTCGGCGGTGCGCGGCTTATGTCGCTGTTGACGATCGGGCGCGAGGTCTTCGATTTTGTCGTCATCGACGGCCCGCCGGTGCTTGGGCTTGCCGATGCTCCGCTGTTGTCGAACGCGACCGAAGCCACGATGATCGTCATCGGTGCTGGCATCGCTAAAAAGGCGTCCGTCAGAGGCGCACTAAGACGGCTTGAGGTTTCAAATGGTCAGGTCATCGGCACCGTTTTGACAAGGTTCGATGCCCGCAGCGCCGGTTATGGCTACGGATATGGCTATGGTTATGGTTCGTACCAGTACTCTTATGGCCAAACTCCACCGCCAGCGATCAAGGTCGATCCTAGCCCGCTCTTGACCCAGCACACCGAGCAAGGGCAATGAGCCGCGAGGGAGCACTGCGAACGGCAATCGATCTGTTGAATATGCCGTCCAATGTCAGAGCCCATAGAAAACTGCCGCTGCCGGACGGCACCGAGCTCGTTCTGGCGATCGCGGCTGGCGATACAGCTGCAGAGCAGGAAGCGGCAAGCCTCATCGACCGGCCACGCTCGCAGATCAAAGCCGCAGCAGGCTTCTTCGTCGAACAAATTCTCCTTAGTCCTGAGTCCGATAGCTATCGCATTCTCGGCGCGCGCACAGATGCGCCGCCAGAGGTACTGCGCAATCACATGGCGCTGATCATGCGCTGGCTGCATCCTGATTTAAATCCCAACGATATCCGCTCGGTTCACGCCCAGCGTGTCGTCAGTGCCTGGGACGACGTCAAGACGCCCGAAAAGCGGCAAGTCTACGATGCGGCGCGTCTGGCGCGCAGTTCCCGCGCACGAGCGCGAACGAACGGTTCTGTGCTGCGTAACAGGCTGAAGTCAGGCCGACCCATCGCTGCCCGATGGACAGATGGCAAAAGTGCCATTTTACTGCGCCGGGTGTTGGCGTATTTCTCGAAGATCTAAACCGGCTATGCCACGGTTCGCGGTAGCCCCTTGGGCTGGAGCGGCCTGGCATAAAAAAGCAGGCAAGTTACACATGGACGTAAAGCCGGTTCACAAAAACAGGATTGGCCTGCTCTTCATGGTCATCGCTGGCTGTGCGCTTGCGTTCCAGGTCGTCAGATATTCTCTGACCGCATACTTGGCGAAGGACCACCCCGAACTTGCCATTCAGTTGGACCGCGACAATCCCGCAGCGCTCGCCACGATCGCGCGCAAACAGCTAGCGATCCTCTTGGCTAGCACGAGCAAAGACGCACTTGCGGCCGAGAGCCGGGGCCTGGCTGACTTTGCCGGCGGTCTTGTAAAGGCGACAAACCCGCCGCTCTACGACGCTTCCGGACCGGCAAACGGCGCGTCCAATTCATCAGCATCTGTCGCGCTGGCGCCAGCCGTTGATGCCGATGTGGCGAGCGCGGCGCCGACTGCGGTTACCGCTCAGCCGGATGAGGCGAATGCCAGCAATTCGACACCGGAAAATCAGGCGCCATTGCCCGATCCGGTGCAACTTGAAAATCAGTTTCAAACCATCCTGGCGCGCGATCCCCTGAATGCCAATGGTTGGAGCATGTTGGGTCTGCTTGCGGCCAAGAACAACGATACTGGCAAAGCCAACCAGTATATGGAAGCGGCAATCGCGCGATCTTTGCGTGAGCGGCCAGCGGCCTATTGGGGTATGCGGACAGCCTATGACGTTGGCGATCACGCTCGGGCTGTGATGCTAGCGGATGCCTTATTGCGATCTGATCGCCAAGCGATGAAAGTCGTCGGCCCCTTCCTTGGCCAACTTGCAGAGAATGACAAAACCAAATCCTTGGTCGACAAAGCATTGGCGGCAAACCCGCCGTGGCGCGCGCAATTTTTTGCAAGTCTCGGCGATAAAGTGACCGATGCGCGCACACCGCTCAACCTGCTTTTGGGATTGAACGGCACCGAGAACCCGGCGGCCGATAAAGAGATCAAGGACTATCTGCGCCTGTTGGTGACCAAGCGCTATTACGCGCTGGCGTATTATACGTGGCTGCAATTCCTGCCGCCGGAGCGGCTGACCAAAGTCGGGTTGCTGTACAACGGCGGGTTCGAGTTCGAGCTTTCCGGCATGCCGTTCGATTGGGTCGTTAGCCCCTCGACCGGAGTGACGTTCGACTTCGCTCCCCACGGTGGCAGCCAGAACGGCAACGCGCTGCGTGTCGAACTCAGCGGCGGCCGGGTGGATTTCCGTCCCGTTGCGCAATACACCACCCTGGCTTCAGGCGACTACAAGGTCACCGGCAATTACAAAGGCGAACTTAAGGGCCGCCGCGGATTGCGGTGGCGCATGGTCTGTTACGGAAATACCGGCGGCCGCACGATCGGCGAAAGCGAATTGATGCAGGGGCCGAAGGGTGACTGGACCGAATTCGACTTCGTGTTCTCCGTACCGCCGCAGGACTGCCCGGCTCAATGGCTAGGCCTTGTGCTCGACGCACGCTCGGCTTCTGAGAAAATTGTCTCAGGCACCATGTGGTACGACGACGTAAGCATCGCGCGCCAGGACGTCGTTTCGAGTGAAACCAAGCAGCCCTGAAGGCGCCGTAAACTTTGGGCTCGGCCAATCGGAGCAGGTAAAAAATGTGCTCTGTCGGCACCACTAATCTAACGTTCATAGATACACTGTCTTTACCCACATCCCTCTGACTTCAGATCGTTGTCCGCCCGTATTCCCGCTGCTAACTGTTGGCTCGCCGGGACCGATGTTGGCGTAGTCGGCGAGGGTCATCCGTAAATTTCGATGTGTGTTTGCGTGACGTGCGTGCTGCTTGCCCGCGACGCAGACGAATTGCTGTGCGGTTGCGCAACTTGTGGTTGATTTTATATGAACTCATCACTATTGGTGGCTGATAATTGCTACCTTTGATTGAATAAATCCCGTTTTTTCTGCGTTTGTGGTGTAATTTGGGGGACGCAAGATGCTGAGACCGCGTCTGTTGCTCGTCGATCTTGCTTTGGTGACGTTGGCCACCTTAGCCACTGTTTTGGTGCGCGATAATTTCGAGTTCGTACCCGAGCATTTTAGGTCAATGCCAATCTACCTGGGCGCGACGTTGATCGCCGCTACGGTCGCTTTCGCGCTGACCGGCGCAAGCCGCACGGTGTGGCGCTTTTCATCGCTGGCGGATTACATCAATCTCGTCGCCGCCGTCGCAGTTACGGTGACGGCCGCAGTCGCCTTCATGTTCTACTACAATCGTCTTGATGGCATTTCGCGTTCGACGCCGATCCTGCAAGCGCTGTTGATGGTGATCCTGCTCGTGTCGGCGCGCGTGTTTATGCGCTTGCGTCATCAATCTCGCGCAAAACCCGTGCAGTTGGCATCTGTCGTGCCGATGGCCGCGAGGCTGAACTATCTTGTAGCCGGGTATTCCAAGACGACCGAATTTTACCTGCGCGCGGTGTCCGAAATCGCAGCAGATCGCATTCAGATCGTTGGTGTCCTCGGCCACTCGGCAACAAAATCGGGCCGTATCTTTCATGGCATTCCCGTCGTTGGCGTTTTGACGGCGGTTGCCAAATGTTTGCAGGACTTGAGCGTGCACGGTGTTTTTGTTGACCGGATTTGCGTAACGACGCCGCAACACCTGCTTTCGCCAGACGAGCTGGAACAGTTGCGCGCTGTTGAGGCCGCAGGCAGCGTTGGTGTTTTCTTCCTTGAAGACCTGATGATCGACGAAGCTGGATCGTTTGGGCGCCGGGTACCAGATCAACCAGCGTCACTTGAGGCGGCCTCGAATCTAGCATTTCAACTGACGGACGACCGTCTTGCCGCGCTGTCTCGCCGTCCTTACTGGCGGCTGAAACGGACTTTCGATGCCGTGCTATCGGCCACTTTGCTCATCATGCTTGCGCCCGCCACGGTTCTAGCCGCACTCCTCGTTGCCATCGACGTTGGTCGGCCGCTTGCCTTCTGGCAGCAGCGCCCCGGACTGATGGGTCATCCTTTCCGGCTCTATAAACTGCGGACGTTGAGCGCCGCACACTCCAAGACCGGCGAGCGCCTGACCGATGCCGAGCGCTCGTCTATGATTGGTCGATTCCTGCGCCGCACGCGCTTGGACGAGCTGCCTCAGCTTTACAATATTCTCGTCGGCGAAATGTCATTCATTGGCCCGCGGCCGCTCTTGCCGGTCGATCAGTCGCCGGCATACGCCGCGCGCATGCTCGTGCGCCCGGGCCTGACCGGCTGGGCTCAAGTAAACGGGGGACGGTATGTGTCCGCAGCCGACAAGGCAGCGCTCGATGTCTGGTACGTCGAGAATGCCTCGTTCGCCATTGACGCGCAAATTTTCTTGCGGACGTTGGGCGTCGTCGTGTTTGGCGAGCGCGTCGATCACGGGTTGATCCAGCGCACGTGGGAACAACTGATGGCGGCTGGCATTTGCCTGTCGGCTCGGCCGGAAAGTTTAGGCTGGGCGACCATGACCGATAACGGCGCACAGGGCGGCGGCGTTGTTCCCGCCCAGCGAGCTGCTTGACAGCGGTGGCTCTAAGCTCATTTTTTGAATCGGTTTTGCCGTTGGCAAAAAGTCGTGTTCCCTAACAAAAGCCTAACGACGAACCAACGATTTCTGCACCGTTCCGCATATTACTTTGTCCTATAAAGGGATTGTGAATAATTCTCGCTTAACTTCGTCCAGCGTAATGCGGGGACGAAATTGTGAGAATTCCGATATTAAATGGCTTGCGGGTGCTGCTGGCGATTGCGCCTTTGCTATGCTCGGCCGCTGCGTGCGCCGACGACTCTGTAAGTCGCGCAGATACGACATCAGATATGACGGACGCCGACGCGCCGTTGAATTTCAGTTGGAGCGGCGCTTATATGGGCGTCAGCATCGGCAGCCGGTGGGCCGAAATGGGTAGCGCGCTGGCCCGGCTGGATAACACCCCGTCTGAACGGTTTGACTTCGTCGGCCGGGGCGTCATAGGCGGCACGCACGTTGGCTACTTGGAGCAATTCGGCCATCTGGTTGCGGGCATCGAGTTATCTATCTCGGCGGGCACCGTTGAAGAATCCACACTTTCGGCAGTCGTCGCCGACCGATCGCGCGCCATGACATTGGCCAGTATGTATCAGGCCGTTGGCCGCATTGGATATGCGCAAGACCACTGGCTGGTCTATGCCAAAGGCGGCTTTGCGATCGCCGCCGTTTCGGTCAGCTCAGGCATGGCCAGCACCGGCCAGCTGACCACATCCAGCCAAGGCTTTGCTCAGGGTTGGACGGTTGGCGCAGGGCTAGAATATGCACTGACCGACAGCATCGTTCTGGGCACAGACTATAGCTATGTCAGCCTCGAGGCGGATGATCGCCGCGGCGTGCAGCGTCCAGGCTTCGCCAATGTTCGCCATACCGGCATCCATGCAGATTCGCATGTCGTGATGACGAGGCTCAGCTACCGTTTCCGCTAGAGCGGCCGCTTATTCCAACGAGACCGCGGCAAGCCGTTTCCATTACGCGATCCATGCTGCGGCCCGGCGGGCAAAAATTGCAGCGAGCGTTCCCATTTCGGCGGCGTTGCCTGCAGCAGCGTTGCCGGTTTTTGCGCGCGCCGCGATGCCTTCGAAAATGATTGTCCAGCGAAAAAGTGCGAAAGCTTTATGGAAATTCGTGAGCTGGAGCGGCATGCCGACGACGGCGTTATAATCGGCGAGGAATTGATCGAGGACTGGAATGCCCAACGCGTCGTTATCGACGCCGATCAAGCCGCCGTATTCGTCCGGCGCTGTCAACCAGGCGATGGCGGTGTGTGCAACATCTGCCAGCGGATGCCCGAGCGTCGAGAGTTCCCAATCCAACACGGCGACGACGCGCGGTTCCGTCGGGTGAAACATGAGATTGCCGATGCGATAGTCGCCGTGCACAAGGCTCGTTGCATCGTCTGCGGGAATGTGTAGAGGCAGCCAAGCGATCAATCGCTCGACGTTGTCGTCATCGCGGGCACGCGAAAGCTCCCATTGTCGGCTCCAGCGCGCAATCTGGCGGGAGAAGTAGTTGCCGGATTTGCCAAAATCGCCAAGGCCGACCGCAGCAGTGTCGACGGAATGAAGCGTTGCGAGCGTCCGAGCCATGGCCCGGTACATCTCGCGCCGCTCGTCGGGCTTTATCTCTGGTAGCGTGCAGTCGTGGAAGATGCGGCCCTCGACGCGTTCCATCACGTAGAACGGCGTGCCGATAATGTTGGCATCGGCCCAAAAGAGCACCATGGGCGGCACGGGCACGGCAGTACCGGCCAGCGCACTCATGATCCGATGTTCGCGATCGACGGCGTGGGCGGACGGCAGTAACTTGCCCGGTGGCTGCTTACGAAGCACTAGGTGGCGATTGCCGAACTCAACAAAATACGTGGGGTTTGACTGTCCGCCGGCTACGCGCTCCATGCGCATCGGGCCTTTGAGTTCTGCGATATGTTGCGTGAGAAAATTTTCCAACGCTTGAGCTGGGAAATCCGGCACGGATGGCTGCCCCACGGCCGTCATTTCGCGTGCTCCTTAACCGCAACAGGCCAGCTCCAAAACGCGCCGCCCTCTTTCTGCAATGACCGGTTCAGCACCATCTGATGCACCTCGTCGGCGCCATCGACGAGGCGGGCCTGGCGCGCGTAGCGGTAAATCCATTCGAGCACGGTATCTTTCGAATAGCCGCGCGCACCGTTGATCTGGATCGCGAGATCGGCCGCCTGATGCAACGTATTAGCCGACTGCATCTTGGCCATCGAAACTTCCTTTTGCGCCTTGCCGCCGCGATCGAGTTCCCAGGCGGCCTTCATCACAAGCAGCCGCCCGATCTCGATCGACATCGCGGTTTTGCCCAACATGAGCTGCACGGATTCCCGTTCGGCGAGCCTGACGCCAAAGCCGTAACGCTCGTTCGCGTAGGCTTGCGCGATCTCGAGGCACCGCTTCGACAACCCAAGCCAGCGCATGCAGTGCGTGAGCCGCGCTGGGCCTAGCCGAATTTGCGTCACTTTTAATCCGTCGCCTTCGGTCATCAAAATGTCTTGCTGGGCGACCTGCAGGCCGTCGAATTCTAATTCGCAATGGCCGCCGTGTTCTTCCGGCCCCATGATAGCGATGCGTCTGACGATGCGCCAGCCGGGCTGATCTTTGTGATAGAGAAAAGCGGTCAGGCCCTTGCGGGCATCGGGCGATGTGCGCGCGACAACGATGAAGTGTGAGGCGTCGCCAGCGCCGGTGATGAACCATTTGCGTCCATAGATGCGATACGAACCGTCAGATTGTTTCTCGGCTCGCGTCGCGATCATGGTCGGGTCCGAGCCGCCGCCGGGATGGGGTTCCGTCATGGCAAAGGCAGAGCGGACATCGCCGCGCACGATCGGCGCCAGCCACTTCTGCTTTTGGGCGGGCGTGCCGATCGCTTCCAGCACCATCATGTTGCCGTCGTCGGGTGCGGCCGAGTTGAACACGGCCGGGCCGAAGATCGAGCGGTTCATTTCTTCGTAGCAAACGGCCATGCCGGTGCGACCGATCCCCTTGCCGCCTGTCTCGGGGCTCAACTGGAGACACCACAGCCCTTCCGCCTTCGCCTTGGCGCGCAATTGCGCGAGGAGCTTGAGTTCGATGTTTTCATGTGCGTCGTAAGATGCCGGCTCGCTCTCAAGCGGCAGGATATGGTTTGCGACGAAGGCCGCGATGCGTTGCCGCGTGTCATCGACGTGAGATGAAATCGTGAAGTCCATGGTTCTCTCTGTTGCAACGTGGAAACGAGATGATCGCCGTCAGCCACCCGTGATGAGCCTGTCACAAAGCGCGATGCATCGGAACATGCAAACAGCAGCGGGCCTTCGGGATCTGTCGGCGTGCCGAGGCGCCGCTGCGGACTACGCTTGGCGAGGGCCCGGCCGACGTCGCTTTCGAAGAAGTCGCGGTTGAGATCCGTTTCGATGTTGCCGGGGCAGAACGGGTCGCGGCGGAAAGCTGGCGGGTCGTCGGATTGCATCACGTGGGGTTTGTCGAAGGCACGCTCGAATTGGCGCGGCTCGGGGGCATCGCTGGCGAGCAAATGTGCAATGGAGGCATCTGGATCGAAACGATTCGCGCGGCCGTTAAAGACCGTCTCTCTCCCGAGCCGAAGACGATTGGACGACGCAAGTGGTGGGGGTGACGTTGCTCACTCGTTGTCTTGGCGACACGGATTTGGGCCAGTGAATGGCCGAATGTTGCCAAGCTCTTTCGCCCGGCCAAAGCGTTAAATAATTGGACATTGTTAGGTTGGTTGCGGGGGCTGGATTTGAACCAACGACCTTCAGGTTATGAGTCGCTTAGAACGTGTACGAATTGAGAACATCTGAGACGCATAGAGACTATTGTGTTGAAGCGATAAATAGCGTAATAACATGATGTTATAAGTTTTTAGCGTCGCATGCTGTATCGCACAATTTCAGTCGAGCTTTGTCGTCCGCTTACCCGTGGCTTACCCGACAGGACTTTCTGGTTTTCGTATTGATACTCAATGATCCTACCACGGTTGAACAGGTTGTTTTGGCCCTCAATCTTACACGGAACTTACCCGATGCCTTTGGAACTTCTTACCGATCGTCGCGTCGAGACCGCAAAGCCTGGCTCTGGTCAGGAGAGACTAGAGCTGCGCGACACCAAGATCCGTGGCCTTGAGTTGCGTGTCGGCCGCAAGGAGGGCTCAAAAACTTGGGCGCTCCTCTACACCCGCCAAACGGATAGCCGCGTCCGCCGCGTGACCATTGGCCCGTATCCCGAGATCGGACTTGCCGAGGCGCGGCGGCGTGCCCTTGGCCTCAAGGTCAACATTGAAACTGGAGCTGATCCCGCAACGGGCATCCAGGAGAGCAACGCGGCACCGACATTCAAGGAATTGAGTGACGAGTGGATCAGAATACATGGACCAAGCAAGGGCGCGAAGTCCTTGTCCGACAACGTCTCGATGCTGAGACGGCACATCCTGCCCGTGATCGGCGCTAAAAAGGCTCAGGACGTTACCAAGCGTGATGTCTTGCGGCTGCTCGATCTCGTCGCACTGAAGCCCGATGCCAGACTTGGTAAGAAGTCGTTCGCTGCGCGTAAGACAAGGGATGTGCCGGTCCTCGACACGGCGCGTCAGCTGTCGCACCGGCCAGCTAGGGTCTACGAAGTCATCCGCGCGATTTATCGTTGGGCCGTGAGCCGCGATATTCTACCGGTCGATCCGACCTTCGGCATGAAGCCAACCCTGAAGAAGGAGCGCCCGCGCGAACGGGCCTTGACATCAGAAGAAATCAAGCAGTTTTGGACGAGGCTTGGCGACACGCCACTCACCGAAGGCGTTCAGCTCGCCCTGAAACTTGCCCTCGTGACCGCGCAGCGGATTGGCGAGGTATCGAACATCGTCAAGACGGAGCTTGCACTCGACGGGGCGACACCCATCTGGTCTCTGCCCGCTGAGCGAAGCAAGAACCGTGAGGGACATCGGATTCCGTTGTCGCCTCTTGCAGTCAGACTCATCAAAGAGGCTCAGGCCCTCTCAGGCGACAGCAAATTCCTGCTTCCGTCGCCAAAGGACGGCACATCAATTGGCTCGGGTGCCGCTACAAAAGGCATGCAGCGCGCTCGGCCGACGTTCGACCTCGCGGACTTCCGAGTGCATGACTTGCGCCGCACGGCGGCGACGGGCATGGCGGAGCTGGGATTCAATCCCTACACCATCTCGCTTGTGCTCAATCATATTTCGGCGCGCACCGGCACCATCACCAGCGCGGTGTACGTCAAATACAGCTACGACAAGGAAAAGCGCGAAGCGCTGGAGGCTTGGGGGCGGCGGCTGGAGGAGTTAGTGGGAGCAGTCATCGGCTTTGAAACCGCAATACCCGCATCGCCCCTGTAACCGGACGGAAAGTGGCAGAACCGCCTACCCGCACTTCGGGCCAAAATCGCGCCTCAGCCTCTTAGATGGACAGTCAAAGGTGCTCTCCTTGCCGCCAGAGCAAGATACACCCGCACGCCCGAGGGAAACGCGATCACGCGCCGTCTCCGTCGAGTGCTGTGACGAGGCGCGCGAGTATATCCGGCGCGATAGTTTCATCGGCTTTGAGCGACCGGCCGTTGGTGAGGCGCACCTCGATCGAACCTGCCCGGCGGCGTTCTGGGTTCCCACGTTTGGAGGGTGACGGGACATCAGGCTCAGAACCGGCGGCAGGCGCGACGCTAGCGCCAGCCTGCGGCGCGGCAATTGCGATCCGAGCGAACGCCGCGATACCGCTTTCCGTCATCGCAACGCCCGCCATCTCGCCATTGCGGACTTGTTTGCGCCAGATGTAGATCAGCGTGTCAACGCGACACACCGAAGCGATCTGCGGCTGCCGAGACGGAGCCACCCTTCGAGAATGCCGCATTGAGGATCGCAACTTTCTCTTCGATGCTCCAGTTGCGCCGCCGCTGAACAGTGCTGATGATCTCGCCCGGCTTGCCCACCTGATTGCTACCGTCCTTAAAATCAGTCGTAAGGACAGTTGCGATCACCCGCCGGGCAGGGCGCGCCAAGACCTCCCAGCCGCAGCCGTCAGAGGGCAGTTACGTCTAAGGAGACATTGGGAACTTTGCTCATGATTAAGTGGACCTCGGTTTTCCTACGATCGTCTCGCCGTCTTCTTTGATGAAAGGTCCGATGGCAGGGTTGGGCAAGATGTCGAGCGCCGCTTCCGATGGCCGGCACAGTTTGACGCCGAGAGGCGTCACGACAATCGGCCGGTTGATCAGCAACGGATCCATCAACGGCGAAAGCTTTCGCGCATATGTCGAGCAAATTCTCGTTCCCACACTGGCTCCTGGAGATATCGTCGTCATCGACAATCTCGGCTCACACAAAAGCAAGGCCGTCCGGACCGCCATCCGCGCCGCTGGTGCCA
>JANLPU010000013.1:0-21342 GCA_031367425.1 Hyphomicrobium sp. | reverse complement strand
TAGGATGACGGCTCGACGACACGCGCCAAAAAAAGGCCGGGATTTGCATCCCGGCCTTTTCAAATTTGTGACTAGAGAAACTTAAGCAGCAGGCTCGTTCGAAGACGACCGGCCCGCAGGCCCGCCGTGGGCGCGCTGCTTTAAGAACTTAGGTGGCTTCTGGCCGTCCCAGTTGGCGCGTGCGTTCGCACGACCGCCGGCACCAGCTGCAGGGCCACCAGATTTGGGGCCGCCAGCGCTGTGTCCGCCCTTGTTGCCATCGCGTGTTTGACCGTCACGGGCTTGACCCTCACCGCGTGACTTGCCGAAGCTCGGCTTTCCGCCATGGCTGTTTGGCCGATCCGAGCGCGGTGCGTCCGCAAAATCATCACCATCGCCAACGCACTTGCTAAAGCCGATCAATCCTTCAGCAAAAACTCACATCAACTCTTGACACCACAACACAGTGGCCCGGACGCGTGTGCAGCGCGGAGCAGTGCGCCGCAGACACGGGATCTTGTCGGCCGCATCGCAACTCGCCGCTAAGATCCTGTATTTGCAGCGCACCGTCGATGACGCTGCGCTGCGCACAGGATGGCGGCAAGGATGACGGCGCGCCGAATGACGGACTGAGTGTTTCGCGCACGATGACAAGATGCGTCATTACGATGTGCTTATAAAGCGGTCACGGCACGGCAAAATATTGATTTACAATAGATTTAGTTGCGTATCCTTGCGCCAAAAGCCTCCCGATATGAACGCCTTGTCATTTGACTTTGAGGCATGCAGACCCGCAATTGCGACCGATCTCATCGGGTCTGCCGGATGGCGATGCATCGAATTCCGGGCATCGAAATCCGACGGCGCTCTTTCCCCGCTTCTTTAACTCAGGCGATTATCACGCCCGTACTTCCCTCGACGGCCAAGCCGCCCGCTATTCCCTTCGGGCCGGATGGCCGCTTCCTCTTCGGGTCAAGGATTGATCATGATCGACCGTCTTATTCAGCAGTGCCGCTCGTCCCTGTTGGCTCACCCCCTCCTGGCAACCCTCTTAATGGCTCTTCCCATGCTCGCAATTCTTCCAAACGACCAAACTCAAGCCGCTGCCGCCTCATCGCGCGCCAGCGAGTTTAGTCTTTCGAACGGTCTGCAAGTGGTGGTGATCCCAGATCATCGCTCGCCTGTCGTCACGCACATGGTTTGGTACAAAATCGGCGCGGCCGACGAGCAGCGCGGCGTCTCCGGCATAGCCCACTTCCTCGAGCACTTGATGTTCAAGTCGACGGATAAGATCGCGGTCGGCGAATTTTCCAAAATCGTCGGCCGTCTGGGCGGCCAGGATAACGCGTTCACCGGTCATGATGCGACGAGCTATTTCCAGCGCATCTCCAAGGACCGTCTGCCGACAATGATGGAGATGGAGGCTGATCGCATGGTCAACCTTCGCCTCGACGAAAAGGAAGTTCTAACCGAACGCGATGTGATCTTGGAAGAGCGCCGCTCGCGCATCGATAACAACCCATCGTCGCTATTCGACGAGCAGATGAACGCCGCGCTGTATCTCAATCATCCCTACGGCGTGCCGGTGATCGGCTGGTATCACGAGATGGCCAAGCTGTCGCGCGCCGACGCGATGGATTTCTACCAACGCGCTTATGCCCCCAACAATGCTGTCCTCGTGGTTTCTGGCGACGTCACCAACGACGAAGTCAAAACTCTTGCCGAAGCGACGTACGGCAAAATTCCCTCCAATCCGAAAGTGATCTCAAAGCGCGTACGCCCGAGCGATCCGCCTCAGATCGTTGCCCGCCACATCGACTACAAAGATCCGCGCGCGGGCAACTCGTCGTTTCATCGCTACTACGTCGCGCCAAGCTATGTGACAGCCAAGCCCGGCGAAGCCGAAGCGCTCGACCTGTTGATGAAGATCGCGGGCGCGGGTTCCACCAGCCGCATCTACAAAAAACTCGTGGTACAAGATAAGATCGCCTCTCAAACGAGCGGCGATTATGCCGGCTACGGTTTAGATGGCGGAACGATCTCGCTTTATGCGACAGCGGCGGATGGCGTCACCTTGCCAAAGGTCGAAGCGGCAATGGATGAGGTGCTGGCCGAACTTATCGCCAACGGCGTGACGCCTGGCGAACTCGAGCGCGCCAAGAGCAGCTTCCTCGCCGACTACATCTTCGAAAGCGACAACCAAGCAACGTTGGCGCGGCGCTATGGTTGGGGCTTAACGGTTGGCCGGACGGTCGCTCAGATCGAGGCTTGGCCAGAGGCGATCTCCAAGGTGACCGCCGAGGACATCAAGAAGGTCGCCGCCCTCTACCTCGACCTGCATCATTCCGTGTCGGGATATCTGGAGCCAGACAAATCCGTAGCCGCGCAGCGCAGCGCGCCTGAAGTTGTCGCCCCTGCCGCCAACAGCGTTTTGAGGTAATCTATGACATCCACACGTTTGCCAGCCAGCTTGGCGCACGCAGCGGCTAGCCTTCACGTCGCGCTCTCAGCTGCCGTTCTCGCGGCAATATTCACTTTCACCATCACTCCTGCGGCCCAAGCCATGAACATCCAGACGATCAAAAGCCCCGGCGGCATCGAAGCCTGGCTCGTTGAAGAACACTCCGTGCCCTTGATGGCGATGCGCTTTGCGTTTGGCGGCGGCAATAGCCAAGACCCCGTTGGCCGCGAAGGCACGGCCAATTTCATCACCGCGATGATGGATGAGGGCGCTGGCGATTTAGATTCAGCGCACTTCCAAGAGCGCGTCGAAGAAATCGCGATGCGGATGAGCTTCGACGACAGCAAGGACACGCTCTACGGCAGCTTGGAAACTTTGACGGTCAATCGCCCGAAAGCGGTCGAGCTGTTGAAACTCGCGATCACCAAGCCGCGTTTTGACCCGGCCGCCGTCGACCGTATCCGCCAGCAGTTGCTCGCCAACTTGATCTATTCGGAAAAGGATCCTGAAAAGGTCGCGGCCAAAGAATGGTTCGCGACAGCGTTTGAAGGTCACCCCTACGGTCGGCCGGCGAACGGGACGGCAGCAACGGTTGGCAAAATTTCGCACGACGATTTGGCAAACTTTCACAAGCGCCTGTTCGCGCGCAACAACTTGAAGGTTGTTGCGGTCGGGGACATCGATGCTGCGACATTCGGCAAACTTCTCGATGACGTATTCGGTGGCTTGCCAGCCTCAGCCGAGCTGACAGATGTGAAACAGACGGCGCCCGTCAACGTCGGCCGCCAGCAGATCATCGAGATGAACGTGCCGCAGTCTGTCGCTGTGTTCGGGCTTGGCGCGATGGCGCGCAAAGATCCAGATTTTATGGCCGCGTTCGTGATCAATCACATTCTGGGCGGCGGCGGATTTTCCGCCAAGCTGATGGAAGAAGTGCGCGAGAAACGCGGTCTGGCCTATTCGGTTTACAGTTACATTCAGCCCTATAAGCACACCTCGATTTTGTCTGGCAGCGTGGCGACCAAGAACGAATCCATGGCTGAATCGCTCGATATCATTCGGGCGGAATTGAAAAAGATGGCCGACAACGGCCCGACCGCTGACGATCTCGACGCCGCTAAGAAATATCTCACCGGCTCTTATGCGCTGCGCTTCGATACCAATTCGAAGATTGCCACCCAGCTTCTCGGCCTGATGGAAGAGGGGTTTGGAACAGATTACGTCGATACCCGCAACAAGCTCGTCGAGGCGATCACGATGGAAGACGTCAAGCGCGTGGCCAAGCGGTTGCTCGCCAGCGACGCATTGAGCGTCACCATCGTCGGCAAGCCGATGAATATGAAGCCGGCCAGTGCAGCCGCTCCAACGCGGGGCTAGAATCGCGATCTGGCGGGCACGGAACTTAGGTGCTCGGGTGAGAATTTTGGGTTAGTGTTTATCGCGAAAGGCAGTTGCTGCTTTTCGCGATAAGCTCGTCGGCACGAGCTACCAGCATAAATATGAGCAAAGCTATCTGCATTGACGTGAAATGGGGCGGCGTTTGAGTAAAATTCAGTCGGCAAAGTATCAACAGTCGGTAGCGGGCTGTCTCGATGGCGCCATCGGCAGCCATGGCTTGAGCCAAGCGACGTTGTCCGCTTGGGTCGCGCGCACGGAGCCTCACCTTGAAGCTTTGCGCGAGGACTACGCCAAGCACCGGTTGCCGCTTTTGCGCATTGCCGGAGAGACCGCCGACTTGAGCGCTGCGATCGCGGCCCTCAAAACGTTGTCTCAAGGCGCGAAGACAATTGTGTTCTTTGGTACCGGCGGATCGGGCCTTGGCGGTCAAACGCTGGCGCAGCTGGCCGGCTGGAACATCCCAGGCGGTGCCGATATCGCTCAACGCAAACGCCCGCGCACCCGTTTTTACGACAACCTCGATGCCCAGACATTGCACGGCGCGCTTGCCGCACTCGACCTCGCCACCACGCGTTTCGTGGTCACGTCGAAATCTGGCGGTACGGCTGAAACGCTGGCGCAGGCGATCATCACGCTGTCGGCTGTGAAAGCCGCAGGCCTCGAAGCCCAGATTCCAAATATGTTTTTAGGCATCACCGAGCCGGCTAACGTCGCCACGCCGAACGGACTGCGCGCGCTGTTTGCCAGCCTCAGCATTCCGATGCTTGAGCATCATACCGGCATCGGCGGGCGGTTCTCGTGCCTGACCAACGTTGGACTGATGCCGGCACTCGCGCGCGGCCTCGATGGCGCGGCCATTCGCGCCGGTGCACAATCGGTGATCGAGGCAATGCTGCAGGCAAAATCCGCCGCTGACTTTGCCCCGGCCGTTGGCGCGGCAACCGCGATTGCACTGTCAAAGGAGCGCGGCATCCGCACGCTCGTCATGATGCCTTACGCCGACAGGCTGTCTAAGTTCTCCGCCTGGTACGTTCAGCTGTGGGCGGAAAGTTTGGGCAAGGGGGGCGAGGGCACCAGCCCGATTGCCGCGCTCGGCCCACTTGATCAGCATAGCCAGCTGCAGCTTTTCATGGATGGCCCGCGCGAGCACTACATCACCGTCGTGCGCGTGGCGGACGCTGGCGAGGGCGCGCGCATCGATGCCGACATGGCCAACATCGCCAATGCCTCCTTCATGGCCGGGCGGACAGCGGGGGAAGTGGTATCGGCTCAGGCGCACGCCGTGCCTGAAGCTCTCGCGCGTGCCGGGCGGCCGGTCCGCACCATCGACTTTGTCAAACTCGACGAGGCAACACTCGGCAGCCTGCTGATGCATTTCATGATCGAAACAATTCTTGCCGGCCGCCTGCTTGGGCTCGATCCGTTCGATCAGCCAGCCGTCGAATTGGCGAAAATCTTGACCAAGGAACGTTTGGGTAAAGGCGCGTAACGGCGAGGACTGGTCAGCGAATCGCGTAATCTGAGTAGGAACGCCTTTGCCCGTTGGGGCGAACAAGGCCGAAGGCCGGATGAGCGAACCCTTCTCTCCTTGGGGAGAAGGTGCCCTGAAAGGGCGGATGAGGGGGGCGTTATGTGTCGAGAGCCCACACCCTCACCCCAACCCTCTCCCTAAAGGGAGAGGGGGAAGTGGTATCCTTCTCCCTTGGGGAAAAGGGAATCGAGACGCTGGAGACATCGACGTGGCGATCCGCCAACTAACGCCGGAAACCGTCAATCGCATCGCTGCCGGTGAAGTGATCGAGCGGCCAGCGAGCGTCGTCAAAGAGCTCGTTGAAAACGCGCTCGATGCTGGCGCGAGCGAAATCGAAATCGTGACGTCCGGCGGCGGGCTCTCCCTTATTCGCGTCACCGATAACGGTTCAGGCATGGGTGCCGACGATCTGGCGCTGTGCGTCGAGCGTCACGCGACGTCGAAGCTATCGGAAGAAGATCTGTTCGACATCCGCACGCTCGGCTTCCGTGGCGAAGCATTGCCATCGATCGGCTCGATCGCGCATCTCGAACTCAAATCCAAACAGCCGGGCGGCGCGAGCGGCATCGCTTTGAGCGTCGAACGCGGCGTTAAAGGCAGCATTCGTCCGGCGGGCCTGAATTGCGGAACGGTTGTCGAAGTCCGCGATCTTTTTTCCGCAACGCCCGCGCGGCTCAAATTCATGAAATCCGAGCGCGCCGAAAACATGGCGATAGCTGAGGTCGTCAAGCGGCTGGCGATGGCGCATCCGGCTGTCGGCTTCGTGCTGCAAACCGGCGAGCGTGCGCCTTTGATACTGCCGGGTTGCGCGGCAGGCACCGCAGGCTTACTCGACCGGCTCGGCGCCATCATGGGGCGTGGCTTCATGGACGACGCGCTTGAAATCAAGTGTGGCGGCGGCAGCGCGTCCGGGCCGATCCGGGTCTACGGCTTTGCCGGTTTGCCGACGCTGCACCGCCCAGATCAAGCTCAACAATATTTGTTCGTCAACGGCCGACCGGTGAAAGACAAGCTGCTGATCGGATCGGTCAAGGCCGCCTACGGCGATTTAATTCCCAAGGGCCGCTCGCCGTTGTTGGCGCTGTTCCTCGACGTTCCGCCCGGCGATGTCGACGTCAATGTGCACCCCACGAAAGCCGAGGTGCGCTTCCGCGATGGCGGCATGGTGCGCGGTTTGCTGATCGGCGCGTTGCGGCAAGCGCTGGCAGCCAACGGTCATCGTGCCTCCGCCTCTGGCGGCGTGCTGACGCTCGAAACGTTCAAACCGGAATTTGAGGCCGCGTCGCACAATTCGTCGCGCGCGAACGGTTTTGCTGAAGCCGCGCACGCGCCCTTTGTTGGCGTTGATGCGCCAAGCGCCGATGCCAGAGCTGCGGCAACGCCTGCCGCGCAAGTGATGCTTGATCAGCCGCTCGGCGCCGCGCGCGCGCAGGTGCACGAAAACTATATCGTGGCGCAAACCCGCGACGGCCTCGTTATCGTCGATCAGCACGCGGCGCACGAACGCCTCGTCTACGAGGGTTTGAAAGCGATGCTCGCTAATGGCGGGGTGGCGCGCCAGGGATTGCTCATTCCCGTCATCGTCACGCTCGACGCGGACGACGCCGAAGGGCTGCTCGAGAAATCCGATGAACTGGCCGATCTTGGTCTCGTCATCGACGCGTTCGGCGCAGGCGCGGTCGCGGTGCGCGAAACGCCGGCACTTTTGGGCGAAACCAACATCGATGGTCTCGTCCGCGACATCGCCGCCGAAGTGCGCCTGCACGGCACGTCGCACGCGTTGAAAGACCGGCTCGAAGCGGTCGCCTCGCGCATGGCGTGCCACGGCAGCGTGCGCTCCGGCCGCCGTCTCAGCGCTGACGAGATGAACGCGCTGCTGCGCGCGATGGAGAAAACGCCCTACTCGGGCCAATGCAATCACGGGCGGCCTACCTACGTCGCGCTCAGCCTCGCCGACATCGAGCGTCTGTTCGGCCGGCGTTGAAGCCGCGATCCGTCATCCCGTGCGCCGGTACACACTACACAAGCAAAATAAATCAGCTCGAACCTGTGGCGGTTCGCAAAGCCTGGCTTTGTGATATCTGAGGCGGCGCAGTTTTGGAGACGCTTCACCGATGATCATGCTGGCGATGCTTTGTTACGTTCTGCTGCAGTTCGCGGTTGGCGTGTTCGTGTCGCGCCGGATGCAGACCGAGGCCGATTACATTCTGGCCGGCCGTTCGCTCGGGCCAACGCTGGTGATTTTCTCGGTCTTCGCAACGTGGTTTGGCGCCGAAGCCATCGTCACGACATCGGGTGAAGTCTACGAGCACGGGCTTGCAGGCGCTGCCGTCGATCCGTTTGCCTACGCGGCGGCGGTGATCATATCGGGCGCGGTATTCGCGGGCATTCTCTGGCGGCGCGGCCTGACGACATTTGCCGACATGTTCCGGCAGCGATATTCGCCCGCGATCGAAGCGCTCGTCGTGATCGTCATGCTGCCGGGATCGATCTTTTGGGCGGCAGCGCAAATCCGCGCCTTCGGCCAAGTGTTGAGTTCGGCGTCGGGCATGGAATTATCTTCGACGATCACGCTCGCCGCGTTGTTCGTCGGTGCTTACTCCGTTGTCGGCGGGTTAATGGCAGACGCCGTGACCGACTTTCTGCAAGGCTCTGTGCTGATTGCCGGTCTCGTCATCCTCGCGGTGGCCGTTGCGCTCAACCTTGGTGGTCCAGCTTCGGTTATCGCGCAAGTCGATCCGCAAAAACTCAATTTTCTTGGCGGCATGCGCGATAACCCGTTGGAGCACGCCGAACAGATCGCGATTGCGATTTGCGGCTCGCTCGTCGCGGTCGAACTGATCTCGCGCTTTCTTGGCGCACGCTCGGCAGATGTGGCAAAGCTCGGCACGATCAGCGGCGGGCTGCTTTATTTGGTCGTCGGCATGATCCCGCTGTTCTTAGGGTTATCAGGCGCGGTGCTCGCCGCCAAAGATCCGGCCTTCAAAGCCGCGCTGATCGAGAATGAGCGCGTCGTACCGCTGCTCGCTCAGCACTTTCTGCCGAACTGGGAGAGCATCGTGTTCAACGGCGCGATCATCTCTGCCATTTTGGCGACGGTGCATTCGGCGCTGCATGCGCCAGCTTCACAGCTGTCTCATAACATTGTCACGCGCCTGATGCCCAATCTCGAGCCCAGCGGAAAATTACGCTCCGTCCGCCTCAGCGTGATGGCGTTGTGTGCCGTGGCGTTCGTATTGGCGCTGACGTCGGACCGCATCAAAGATCTCGTCGAGATCGCCTCGTCGTTCGGCAGCGCCGGCGTATTCGTGACCGCGTGCTTTGCGATTTTTACGAACTTCGGCGGGCCTCGAAGTGCTGCCGCCGCGATGTTGGGCGGTGCCGCAGTGTGGGCCGCAGGCCGTTTCATGCTGGATTGGCCGGCGCCATACATTGCCGGTCTGATATCTTCTCTTGCCGCCTATATCGCCGTGGCGCTGTTTGAACGCCAGCCGCAACTCGAGCAAACAGGAGCTTAAGCGATCTTGTCGGCCGAGCCGTCGTAGGGTTTGCCCATGCCGTCGAGCCCGCGCGATGGCGCAGCGTACGGCAGGAAACCTTTGGCGACCGCCTGCTTGTAATATTCGGCGATCTTCTTGTCCTCGTTGAGATAGTCGACCGACAACACCGGCTTGCCGTTCTTTATGAAGTCGCGCACGAGAATGCCGATTGTTTCCTTGTCGGGATCAAGCTTGTTGTTTTCGACGTCGTCGCCGCGAAAGAACAAATCTTCGCACGCGATCGCGCTGATGGCCGCGAGGTAAGCCTTCTTGCGCTTGGGATCTTCGTCTTCGAGCGCGTCGAGAATGAGTGCGCCGTTCTGCGGCAGCACGAGGAATTCCGAATTGCTTTCGCGTGCATGCTTTGACAGTGCGACGATGAAATCGACCATGCGGGCAGCTGCGTCGCGCTCGGTCGTCGGGTCGCCGTCGATGCAGGCGGCTTTGTCGACTTCGCAGCCCCAGTGGTAATAGCCATCGACGATATCGAGATAGGCGCCGTCAAACCCGTTGGCGATGATTTGGTCGAGCCAGCCGGTGCCTTCGTCATTGAAGATGATTTTCTGCCAAGCCGGGTCCCAGTAGCGAACCTTGCGCGAGTTGGGCCAATTTTCATTCCACGCGCCGAGCCATGTTGGCGCTTGATCCGTTGGCTCACCAGCCGCTCTTTGATCTTCGTCGGTCCACTTGGTCCACTCGTCCTGCCAGTGGTCGCGATAGTCGGAGGCTTCGCCGATTGAGATATAAGAGACGATGACGGAGTTGGCGTTCTTGCGCTTTTTCAAAGCCTCGATCTGCTTTTCCGTGAAGGCTTCGTCGCCCGAACCGTCGGCTGCAAAATCCATGACGATGAGATCGTGCGGTTGTTTAGCCAGTTCTTTGGCGCTGAGCGGATCGGGCTGGCCGTCTTCTTCCGCGCCTTGCAATTGATAGCCCCAGTTGCGCACGACGCGGGTGCCGTCAGCGGTCGTGAATTTAAAGGCCATCGCTTGAATTTCCTTGTGCGGTTCGTCAGATCACGTCGGGCGAATTACTTCGCCGTCGCCGTCAATGCAACTTCACTTGCGGTTCGGTGCGCCGCGTCAGCAGTCTTGACATCGTGTCGAGCGTCACCTTGACCGGCCCGTGCAACGCGACTTCGTGCATTTTATAGAGCGAGCGGTACATCATCTTGGCGAACCAACCCTCGATGCGCATCGATTTTCCGGACACAAAGCCCATCAGATTGCCGACCGTTGTGTAATGGCCAAGCGAAACGAGCGAGCCAAAATCGCGATATTTGAACGCCGCCAAAGGTTGCCCGGCCAGCCGGTTTTGCAATTGCTTGATGAGGTGCGTCGATTGCTGATGCGCGGTCTGCGCGCGCGGTGGCAGTGGGAATTGCTCGCCCGGCGGCACGAGATAGGCGCAGTCGCCGATGGCGAAAATATTCTCATCCTTAGTCGTCTGCAGCGTCGGGGAAACCACGAGCATGTTATTGCGGCTGACTTCCAAGCCGTCGAGCTTGGCCAGAACGTCTGGCCCTTTGACGCCAGCCGCCCAGACGACAAGTTCCGATGGTACGAATTCGCCGTTCGCCAACTTGACGCCGTCGGCGGCAACCTCGGTCACCCGCGCGTTGGTGCGCACGTCGACCGCGAGGTTGGCTAGTACTTTCGCAACAGCATTCGACATGCGTTCAGGCAGCGCCGATAAAATGCGCGGATTGGCTTCAATCAGAGTGATCTTGATATCTTTTTCCGGATCGATCTTATCGAGCCCGAAAGCGGCGAGCGCCCGCAGGCTCGAATGCAATTCGGCGGAAAGTTCCGTGCCCGTGGCGCCCGCGCCGACGATGGCGACGTGCAATTGGCCCGGCCGCACTGGTCCTGGTTGAGCGTTGGCGCGCACGCACGCATTGAGCAGCCGCCGGTTGAAGCGTTCGGCTTGTTCGGGCGTGTCGAGCATGATCGCGTTCTGGTAGACGCCGGGCGTGCCAAAAGCGTTCGAGACGCTGCCGGTCGCGACAATCAGCGTGTCGTACGGAAGCCATCTATCAGGCGTGATCTGGCGGCCATCCTCGTCTTGCGTCTGCGCCAAGTGCACGCGCTTTTGCGCCCGGTCGAGGCCGATCATTTCGCCGTAGCGGAATTTGAACCCGTGCCAGTGCCCCTGCGCCTGATATTCCAGTTCATGCCGCCCCGTATCCATGCTGCCGGCCGCGATCTCGTGCAGTAGCGGCTTCCAGATGTGGGTGCGCGCCTTATCGACCAGAGTGATGTGCGCTTTGTTGCGGCGGCCCAGTTTCTGGCCGAGCTGGGTCGCGAGTTCCAGACCGCCCGCCCCGCCGCCAACGATGACGATATGATGCAAATCCGACTGCCGTTCGACGACCATGAATGCTGGCGCAGCCGCCGAGGCCGGTGCTGGCGAAGCCAGCGTGCCCGGTGCTGGCGAAGCCAGCGTGCCCTGAGCTGGCGAAGCCAGCGTGCCCGGTGCTGCTGTCGAGGTCGAAGCAGTGGAAATCTCGGTCATGAGGGCTACCTATCGGATGGCGCTCGCGCGCGCGCATTGGAACGGAATGGGTTACTCTTCATCTCAGAAGTAAGACTAGCCGCGAATGTCGCCGCCTGTCGCCTTCTTAACATCTGCAATAATTTTTTGGCCGATAGCTTCTATCGCCGCATCGGTAAGTGTTTCTGTCTGCGGTTGTAGAGTGACCTCGAGCCCGAGAGATTTCTTGCCCTCGGCCGCCAGCGTGCCACCTTCGAAAAGGTCGAACACCTGCACCGAGTGGATGAGAGCCTTGTCGGCGTTGGCTGCCGCTTTGATAATATCCCCGGCGGCCACATCGCGCGCCACGATGAAGGCGAAGTCGCGCGTGACCGGCAGTAGATCGCTGGCGCTAAGTGCTGGTTTCGCGCGCGATTTTTTCTTGTCGGCCGGAATGGCGTCGAGGAAAATTTCAAACGCTGCAACGGGCGCTGCGACGCCGAAAGCCGACAACGTTTTAGGATGAACTTCGCCGAAGTAGGCCAGAACCGTCTTGGGTCCGAGCTTCACGGCGCCCGAGCGGCCAGGATGATAGTAGTCTGGCGCATCGCGCGTGATTTGCGCTTTTGCGGGATCAAACCCGAGTGCTGCCAGCGTTGCGAACACGTCGGCTTTGACGTCGAACAGGCTAGCGTTTTGGCCCGCGCCCAGCCATTGCCGCCCCGAGCCGGCCAATTGCGCCGTACCCGCGCGCACGCCAGCCGCGCTCAGATATTGATCTTCTGGTTTGTCGCCGCGATAGGCTTGGCCCAACTCGAACAGCGCGACATCGGCGACGCCGCGATTGCGATTGCGGGTCACGCCCGAGAGCAGTCCCGGGATGAGGCCGGGGCGCATCGACGACAGTTCGCTCGAGATCGGATTGGCGAGTTCGAGTGTATCCGATCCGCCGCCGAAATGGCGGGCTTCCTCGCGCGTGATGAACGACCACGTCACGGCTTCGACCAGCCCTCGTGCCGCTAACAGCCGCCGCGCCCGCCTGCTGCGCTTTTGCGCGGCCGTCAGCACAGCTTTGGAAATTCCGTGGATACGCGGCAGTGGGGTCGCGGGAATGCGATCAAGGCCCGCGATGCGGACAACTTCTTCAACGAGATCGGCGGACCCGTGCATGTCCGGCCGCCACGTCGGCACCGTCACGTTGGCCGCGTTCGGCTTGCCGGCAACGGTGCAGCCGAGGGCTTCGAGGATATCTTTGATTTGCGCATCGGGCACTTTCACGCCGGACAGCTTTTCAACGCGCGCAAAATCGAACGCGATGACGCGATGCTGGACCGGCTCGTGGCCAGCGATCTTGGCTTTGGACGGTTCGCCGCCGCACAGCCGCAAGATCATGTCTGTTGCCAGATCCAAGCCCGGCTGCGTCGACGCTGGGTCGACGCCGCGTTCGAAGCGATAGCGCGCGTCCGTTTGCAATCCAGTTTTGCGGCCCGTGGCAGCGGTGCGAACGGGATCGAAATAGGCGCTCTCGATCAGAACGTTCGTCGTCGCTTGCGTCGAGCCTGAAGCTTCCCCGCCCATGATACCGCCCAGCCCCAACGGACCGCTGTCATCGGCGATCACGCACATCGTTTGATCGATCACGTGCTCGCGGCCGTCGAGCCCTAAGAACTTCTCGAGCCCTTTGCCAAGCCGCGCGCGTAACCCACCTTTAAGCTTATCGGCGTCGTAGACGTGCAGCGGCCGACCGCGGTCGAAGGAGATATAATTGGTGACATCGACGAGCGCGTTGATCGGGCGCAGACCAATCGCCTTGAGACGGTCTTGCAGCCACGCTGGCGAGGGCCCGTTCTGAACGCCTCTGATCAGGCGCGCCGCAAACACCGGACAAGCATTTGCGGTCTCGGCCGTGAATTCCAAAATGATGGCGACCGGGCATTCGGTCTTGCCTTCGACGGCTTGCAGTTTGGCCTCGGGCTTCAGTGTTCCCATGCCCGCCGCTGCCAGATCGCGCGCGATGCCGCGGACGCCGGTGCAATCGGGGCGGTTGGGCGTCAGCTTGACCTCGATGACGGGATCGTTGAGGCCGATCGCATCCACATAGCGCTCGCCGATTTTGGTAGCCCATTCGGCCGGCAGATCGAGAATGCCATCGCTCTCAGCGGCGAGTTTCAATTCGGCGGCCGAACACATCATGCCGTTCGAGACGACGCCGCGCACCGGCTTTTTCTCCAACGTGATGTCGGAGCCTGGAATATATGTGCCGAGCGGCGCGAACACCGAGATCATGCCGACGCGCGCGTTGGGTGCCCCGCAAACAACTTCCATCAGCGGCTGGCCTGGGGAAACTTCGACCTGCACGACTTGCAGCTTGTCGGCGTTGGGATGCTTTTTAGCCTCGACGATGCGCGCGATTTTAAACGCGCCGAGCTTGGCGGCGGCATCCTCGATGCCCTCGACCTCAAGCCCGATCTCGTTGAGCTTGGAAGCAAGCTCCGCCACAGACCTCGTCGTCTCGAGGTGATCCTTCAGCCAAGATAGTGTGAATTTCATGCCTGCCGCTTTCCAATGCCATTCCCGTGGCCGTGTTCACGGCTCTGATAGCTGCTTCCTGCGTCTTCCGCCAGCATTGCGGACCGCAAGTCGCCACGCAAATTGCTTCGCGTGGCGCACACATACGGCACTTAACGAGCGCGGCGCTCGTTCTCACTCATCATCCGTCGCGGACGACAAGGCCCGCTTGCCCGTTGTCGCCGCAAAGCCGCTCCGGCGCGCCTCGCTTTTGACACTCGAGGCCGCCGCGCCGCCGACGTATTCGACGACATAGACGCCCTTGCCTTTAGCTTTAGCTTTATTGAGCAGGTTCGAACTCCAGCGCACGGCTTCGTTCGAATTGCGCCGACCGTCGTGATGGATGCCGTGGTACAGGTCCTCTTTGCCAACAGCGTCGATCGTTGCGACATAACTGTCGTCATTGAGGAGTTCTTCCGCGTTTTGCACGGCGACGGCTGCGTTCTTTTTGGTGGAGCGCGCTTCGCTGGCGATTTCTTTGACGAGCTTGACCATCGCGGCGCGCGACCCGCCCGGCGCCTTGATGCGCTCGTAGGTATCGATGCGGTCGAGGTACACGCCGTCATATCCAGCCGCCATCGCCGCGCGCACCCGGCCTTTGACGATGCTCTTCCATTCCGGGTCCCAATATTTGACGATTTTGTTGCCGGACCAGCCCTGCTCGCCGGCCGTCGCCCAGGCTTTTTTACCCTTCTTCATGTAGCCACGGAAATCTTCAGATTCGCCCACCGAGATGTAGGCGAGAACGGCGCGCTTCCCCCCGTTTGCTTTCGTCTTGAGATGAGTGGGATTGTGCACTTCATCGGGATCGAGCACAGCGACATCGGCGTTCTTTTGTCGGAGCGCGCTTCCGTCACCTTGCAGCTGAATGCTCCAGCTTTTGCCGCGGCGGACAGTGTCGCGATCGGCCGCAGCTGGGCTCGCGAGCAAGACAATGACGGCAAGCGCTGCAGGGAGTGCGGTCCAATTTAAAACGGCATTTGTTCGCATAAGGTAAGTCCTCACTGACAATTCGGTCTGAAGCCTAAGATCATCGAGTGATGTGCGCGCCAAGTCCACCCGACCACGACCGAGTGCCTCGCGTTTGAGCGCTATTTATCCTTCAAAATCAGAGTTTTTCTTACTCTGACATGAGGCGATTGGGCGCAATCGAGCACCTCACGACGACAATCGCCGCCGAACGAAGACACGCCTCCGGCAAGAGGCGAGGGGAAATTCGACCAAATCGGCAAACCGACATGAGGAAGCGGCGTGATGACGGATTTCCCGCCGCTCTTAGTTTGACTGTTGACCACATCAATCCTTGAACGGGTCGAACTCGCCGCTGCCTGCCATGACAACCGCGAATGGCGTCAGGCGATGGAGAACGCGCGTCGAGGTGGCGTGGTGGGCCAGGACATCGTCCAGGCGCCGGTATGCCATCGGGCTTTCGTCGAGATCGGCGCCGACCAGCGTCACGCCGCGGCGTTGCAGCCAGGCATCCATCTTTGCACGCGAAAACCGGCGCTTGGCTTCGTTGCGGCCAAACATCCGCCCCGCACCGTGAACTGTCGAGTAGAGCGAAGCTTTGGCTTGCGCGCTGTCGACGCCTTCTAGGATAACGGCGTCGTCACCCATCGAGCCGCCGACAAATCCGCGTTGCCCCGGAAACGCCGGCGTCGCGCCTTTGCGCACCACCCACAGCTCCCGGTCCTGGCCGTTGACGTTATGAGTTTCGCGCCAGGCATAGTTGTGATGATTGTGGACCATGTCGGTCACCTCGCCGCCGATGATCTGGCGCACGCGCTCCACCACCCACTCGCGCCCCGCATAAGAATAGCGGCCCGCCAGTTCCATCGCCGCGATGTAGCGCTGGCCGATTTCGCTGTCTTCATCGACGACGGCAGGCGGCACGTTCATGCCGTCCTTGCCGCCGGCCGCTTTCAAGTAGCGCGTGGCGCTGGTGTGACCCAGACCACGCGAACCAAAATGCACGCCGATCCAGACATATCCGGCTTCATCGCGCATCAAGTCGACGTAGTGATTGCCCGACCCCACTGTGCCAAGCTGGCTGACGGCCTTCTGGCGGTAGGCTGCCATGTCGGACGCTTTCCAAGCGTCGCCGTCGTCGAAGAGTTCGTGCTCGGCGCGCTCTGCGTTGGAGCGGCCGACGCCGAACGAAATGACGCGCGAAATGTCCTTCGCAATTTCGCCGGCGCGATGTTGGATAGCCGAGAACGGCGTGTCGAGGCGCACAGCCATGTTTCCGCAGCCGATGTCGAAGCCGACGCCGGAAATGCTGATTTGTTTTTCGTATGCAATGACGCCGCCGACCGGCTGCGCGTAGCCTAGATGCCCGTCGGCGCAGATGACGCCGGCGACAGTATTGCCCACCGCCATGCAGTTTTTCATTTGCGCGACCGTCACGGCTTCGTGCTCGCCGATGACGGTCAGCGGGCTGTTTTGATAGGCTGCCGACTGCGGGCGCTGCTCGGCGATCTCATCGCCTGCCACTGCCGCTTCGACGGCCAAGTGCTCGTCACGCGCCGCTTGCCGAAACTGGCACCATGCGGGCCATGCTTTCATGTCGGGGCGGTCAACTTTGACGTCGGGATCGGCGTAGCCAGCGGCAATGGCTAGCTGTCTGGCGCGTTCTTTATAACGGTCGCTGCGTTCCATCGTGATCACCCAATGCTAGATTTGAACATGCTTAGAAATAAAAAAACCCTCCCGCGGATTTACCGGGGGAGGGTTCGAAACCGTGTGGCGCGTCGTGCTGCCTATTGGGTTATTCGCTCCGTCCTCCGTCATAGCCGCGCGCTGGCATCGGCAAGCCTTGCGGCTTGGATGCTAAATTTGCGCTGTTGCTGTGACGTGTCATGAAGCGAGCGTTCCAAATTCTTGTCGTGACGTGTAAGCGTGGCGCTTGTTACCGTTTCGTTTTCGGCGTGTCAACGTGCAAGGATTAAAAATGCCCGTAACGTTTTCGTGCGCGCGCCTGCTGGTTACGTCAACAAGGGTCACTCATGTCGTCATCCCGGCGCAGGCCGGGACCCACGACAAGTCTCAACAAGAGTTCGGCCTGCGGTTTTGAATTCCGTGTGGAGCAATAGCATCTGGCCCTCCACACCCTGTCGTAGATCCCGACCTTCGTCGGGATGACGGCTACCCTAACCCGACAATCCGCCGCCGAGCGTTGGCACGTCGAGCACTGAAAAGCCGTAGTGGCGCAGCCAGCGCAAGTCGCCAGAGAAGAACGCGCGCAGATCCGGCAGTCCGTATTTCAGCATCGCCAGGCGGTCGAGGCCCATGCCGAATGCGAAGCCCTGATATTTTTCCGGATCAAGGCCGCAGTTCACCAGCACGTTGGGGTGAACCATGCCGCAGCCGAGAATTTCCAGCCATTGCCCCGGCTTGCCGATCGCTTCGGTGCCGATATCGACTTCCATCGACGGCTCGGTGAACGGAAAGTGCGAGGCGCGAAACCGCATCTTCACTTCATCAACCTCGAAGAAGGCCTTGCAGAATTCCTGCAGCACCCATTTCAAATGCCCCATGTGCGTCGTCTCGTCGATGACGAGACCTTCGATCTGATGGAACATCGGCGTGTGCGTTTGATCGCTATCGCAGCGGTAGACGCGTCCTGGAGCGATAATGCGGATCGGTGGCTTCTGGCTCGCCATCGTGCGGATCTGCACCGGCGACGTGTGCGTGCGCAACAACAGCCGCGAGCCATCGGCCTTGGGCGAGAAATAAAACGTATCGTGGTCCTGGCGCGCTGGATGATCGGCTGGAATATTCAGCTTGTCGAAGTTCATCGCGTCGGTTTCGATGTCGGGCCCTTCGGCAACCGCAAACCCCATATCGGCGAAGATCTCGATCACTTCGTCGAGGACCTGGCTGACGGGATGAATGCGGCCTTCGCCTTGCGCGCCCAATCGAACGGGAAGGGTGATATCGGCGCGCTCTGTCGCGAGCCGGACATCGAGCGCTATAGCTTCGAGATCGTTCTTGCGCGCATCGAGCGCTTCGCTGACGCGCGCTTTCAGCGTGTTGACGGTCTGCCCGAACGCGCGGCGGTCCTCGGCCGGAAGTGAGCCGAGCTTGCTCATCAGTTCCGAGACGCTGCCCTTTTTGCCCAAGGCGGAAATCCGCACGGTTTCGAGACTGGCGAGATCACCAGCGCCGGCGATCTGCTCAAGCACTTGCGTTTCGAGTTTTGATAAGTCCGTCGGCGGCGTCACGGGTGCAGCGGTCATGAGGAGGCTCGCCTCTCGCAGCTTGACACCCTCGGGCTTTGTGTGTCCCGAGGATCCACGCTTCAACAAACTCCGCCGCGACTGATGAGATGCGCGCGGAGCGGTCAGGATAACTTGGCACAATGGGTCCTCGGGACGAGCCCGAGGATGACAATTTGATTAAGCCGCCTTCTTGGCTTTGGCTTTGGCCGCGTCATGGGCAGCGGCATCTTTCGCGGCGACCGGCGAGCTTGCAGCTTGGGCCGCCTGATCGACCAGGGCCTTGAAGCCCGGCGCGTCGTTGATCGCCAGATCCGACAGCATCTTGCGGTCGACTTCGACGCCCATGTTGGCGAGCCCATTGATGAAGCGGCCATACGTCAGACCGTGCTCGCGCACCGCGGCGTTGATACGCTGGATCCACAACGCGCGGAACGACCGCTTGCGGCGCTTGCGATCGCGATAGGCATATTGCTGGGCCTTCTCGACCGCCTGCTTGGCGACGCGGATGGTATTCTTGCGGCGGCCGTAAAAGCCTTTCGCAGCTTTGAGAACTTTTTTGTGTTTGGCGTGGGCGGTAACGCCACGTTTGACGCGGGCCATGGAGGTGTTTCCTCAGATGAGAATGCTTCGGGATGATGCGATAAAATGCGGGGAGCGGAGCTAGGTTTGGGCAGTAGGCAATGGGCATTGGGCAGTAGGTGGCGGCGATCAGATCAGCCGGTCATCTCGTCCCTAATCCCTAATCCCTAAAACCTAATCCCTATTGCCAACTGCCCACTTCACCGCGCATACGGCATGTACTTCTTGACGATCTTGGCATCGCTATCGTTGAGGATGCCGGTGCCGCGCGCTTTCTGGACGAACTTCGCCGTGCGCTTGATCATGCCGTGACGCTTGCCCGCCTGGCCGGCTTTGACTTTGCCGGACGCGGTCATCTTGAAGCGCTTCTTGGCGCCCGATTTGGTTTTCATTTTTGGCATTTTGCTTGGTCCCTAAATTCGCGAGCGACGGTCTGCAGCGAATGCGAAACGGCGCTCTTGTGAAGCGCTTGGCCCGCGTCCTATCCCGATCCAAATCCGGGGTGACCCGGACATAGAGTTTCGCAAGGGGCACGCGGAATTGCGTATGAAGCGCTGTTGGGCTGCCGTGCGCGAATTCCGGCCCGCTTGTGACGGGGGCCGAAGTTCGACTGGCGAGCTTGAAGGCGCTGCGTGCCCAGGTCCGTTGCCGGACCTTTGATAAAATGCGGGACGTTTGCCTTGAGCTCGTTTCGGTGAGCTTTGATGTCTCGTTTTGCGAGACGAAAAAGCTCTGGCGCTCAAGGCTTGAACCCACATTCTCGGATGCTTGGATCTGGCTTGCGATCAGCGTTGCCGCTTCTCGTTGCCTGCACTCTGAACCATTGCTGCTTCAGATTGCCGACCCTCTAGGTAAGCGTTGCCGCTTGCCCTTTGCCCTGCCTCCTCAAGCTTTGCAGCTTCATCGAGCACGGCGTTAGCGTCCGGTCTTGCTAGGGATGCTTTTTGCAGTTTCCGTTGGAAATTCAAAAGCATAAGAACCGCCACGGCATGCCTCGCCGGGCGGAACTGGTGGGAGTTATAGGGGAAGTGGGGAGAAGGGGCAAGTGGTGAAGTCGAGATGCAGCACTGGAATTTTAAAATCAGAGTAGTGACGACCAGCGGGACATAACCTCTTCGAATCTAATAGATTCTTTAGCAGTATTTTGAAGCCACGGGAGTTCACATGGCAGATCTCAAAAAAATCTCTCTGCGAATCTCGGGATATAAAAGTTTTGGCCCGGACGGTTCTAGTTTCGACACGATTCGCCCGATGAACGTGGTGATTGGCCGCAACAATAGTGGTAAATCGGCGCTAATTGATGCAGTCGAATTTGCATGTAAGCGTGGACCAATTCCGGCAGACTCAAATCACAAAGGGACGAAAGGAGTGCTTAGCTTCTCAACGCCGTTAAGCGCACTGGAAGCTGCAACGATCTTTCCAGATCATGAGCGGCACTTAGAACTCGGCGGCGTTTACGGAGAGCATGTATCAAAGCTTTTCAATGGCACTACAATCTCGATGGAACTTTCCGACAACAATCAGATCGTATTCCAATCAACCACGCCCGACTTATCACCGGTGCTCGGGTCATCTACCCACCGAGTATTCCAAAGGTTCAACAACAGAATCCCGAATCCATTCGCCCAGAAAACCTTTCACCGGTTGGCGGCTGAACGCAACATTGTTCCAGAACCACACAGCTCGGGAACAGGAATAGACAAACATGGAGCAGGCTTTAGCAACGCGATAGCCAATATTATAAACAATAGAGAACTTGAAAGTTCAATTGTCGAAACTCGTCTGCTTCGTTCGTTAAACCAAATTATGGGTGCTGACGCTGAGTTCGATCGGATCACGGTTCAGAAGCATAGCAACGGTAATTGGGAAATTATGCTTCACGAAAAAACAAAAGGTGAAGTTGCTCTATCCTACAGTGGCAGCGGACTAAAAACAATTCTGCTCGTTCTGGCGTTCGTAGAATGTTTTCCAAGGTTGGCGGGCGTCCCTCTTTCAGATTATATATTTGCATTTGAGGAGCTCGAAAATAATCTGCATCCGTCGCTGCAGCGAAACTTGATGAGTTACTTGCGCAACATTGCCGTTCGAGAGGGTTGCGTCATCTTCCTAACGACTCACTCCGGAGTGGTGATTGATTTGTTTAGTCGAGACGCAGAGGCCCAAATCGTTCATGTCAAGCACGACGGTACATCTGCCCGCGCCAGAACAGTTGCTACCTATGTGGATCATTGCGGAATTCTCGATGATTTAGATATTCGGGCGAGTGATTTATTACAATCAAACTGCGTTGTTTGGGTGGAAGGCCCGTCCGATCGAATATACTTCAATCACTGGATGGAATTGTTTACGAACGGCGAAATCAAAGAAGGGAAGCACTATCAGTGCGTATTTTATGGCGGGCGTTTATTGTCAAACTTATCGGCGAACGAGTCCCCGCAGGAGCAGCGTTCCACAATGGCTCTGTTCGGCCATTAAGTTGAAGCATCTTGAGAGTGTGATTCAGCACTCGGGAGAACGGCATGAACAGCAAAGGGTTTGAGGCACTTGTTTCGCAACTGGGTGATTTGTCGGCAGTGCAGTGCGATGCGCTGATCA
>JANLPU010000012.1:0-1829 GCA_031367425.1 Hyphomicrobium sp. | reverse complement strand
CCTCACCGACACGCCGCTTTATCGCCGAGATTACGATGAATTGCGCAGCGATGTCCTGCGATTGGCGCAGCACGGCCAACGGCTTGGCGCGGCTTTGAACGGTCCGCTGGCGGCGCTGCAACGATCGCTTCCTGAAGACTTGGCTGAAGCCGAGACAGTTTCTCTCTGGCGCGATTTCCATCGCGTCAGCGGCGCGCTGGCGAAGCATGAGATTGCGCTGCGCTCGAAGGATTTCAGTCCGGATCGACTCGACGAGGCTTGCGTCGTCGATCTGCGCGGCGTGGTCTCTGCCGGCAACATCGTTGTGCTCGGCGATCCCAAGCTTTTGGCCCTGAGCGAGTCCACGCGCCCCGCGCAATTGCGCGTCGAAGTGGTCGAGGAAGCCGCTCTCGCGCAGCCATTGGTCGAGGCTCTTACCGAAGAACCGTTGATTGCCGACGAGGACGTCCGCTTTGACGCCGAAGCAAATGCCGCCGCAATTGCCGAAGGCGAGGACAATCTCATCGACGCAAAGGTTGCTGAAGTCGCGACGAAAGCACAGCGGAACGTGTTCGCCGCTGTGATCACGTCTGCACGACGGTTTGCAAAGGCCGAACCGGGATTGGCCGCAAAAGGGATTCGCGAGGGCGGTTATCGAGAAATTGGCAAGCGGATGCTTGAATACGCATGGAACAATCGAGGGGCCTTTGCCCGATACGCACAGCACGCCTACAGTTATATTTCAGCCAATGACTGGCAACGTATTTTCCATGCGATTGGCGAGGCGTTGAAGCTCTGGCGATAGCAGACGCTTTCCTACACCCCGCAAATCTGCAAAGCCACGAATCGTTCTTTGAAATCGTCAGCAAAACTATGATTTTGCACGGTAATCGTGTGGGAAAGTTCCACTGCGAACTTCACTCACCATGCTTTACACGCGAGAAGTTAGCGAAGCTTGGCAGAATAAACGTTGAATTTCAGCAACCTGGCGATCCAACACAACGGCCGTTCGATGCGCAAAACAAGCGAAACAGCGCCAGGTCCCGGGAGCGCGAGGGTGATGACCCTCGCATCTATCCCTTATAATTCAACCTTTTGAACCCATACCTTCACCCAAAACCTCACTTGTCCTTCATCACCCAAATCCCGTCCCATTCCCCTTCCGGCGGCGTGGCGCGAAGAACCTCACACCGGCCCAGGTACGTTTTCGACAAGCCGTCGCCGGGGTTGAGCGAGAGGCATTTGTCGAAGCGGCCGATCGCCTTGTCCCACTCGGCGGCGCGGTAGGCGCGGATGCCGTCGTTGAAGTATTCGGTCACGTCGAGCAGGTTGGGGAAGCTTTCGGGGGTGTGATAATCGAGCATTTCGAACACCTTGACCGGCTTGGTCTTGCCCTTGACCACAACCAGGTCGACGTCGCGCAGGCGGTAGGTGCCCTTGAACTTGGAGACGGTGGATTCGCCCACCAGGATGCGCGCGGAGTAGGCCTTGCACGCGGATTCGAGCCGGCTGGCCAGGTTCACGCCATCACCGATCAGCGTGTAGTCCATCCGTTTGGGGCTGCCGATATTGCCCGACACGACCATGTCGGTATTCAGCCCGACGCCCATGTCGACCGTTTTGAGGCCCTTTGCATTGCGCACTGTATTCCAGGCCCACAACTCGCGGATCATCGAAATGGCGGTGCGCGCGGCGCGGTCGGGGTCGTCGTCGTGCGGGATGGGCAGGCCGAAGCAGGCCATGATCGCATCGCCGATGAACTTGTCGAGCATGCCGCCTTCGCGGGTGATGCAATCGACCATCATCGTGAAATATTCGTTCAGGAACGCGACCGTTCCTTGCGCGCCGTA
>JANLPU010000002.1:0-12062 GCA_031367425.1 Hyphomicrobium sp. | reverse complement strand
TCCGCGGCGTCGCCACCAAATATCTGCCGAGCTATCTCGGTTGGCGGCGGTTGATTGAGCGCTGCGGCGAAAATCTCTCAGCCGAAAGATGCCTCATACAAGCGCTGCATCACCCCGCAACTTGAATGTCGAACAGAGCCGTTGAACGAGGCTATCCGCAAATCGGCATTTTGAATCTCAAGCCAGAGACTTTCCACAACGATCAATGTGGTAACTTAGTCGAACTCGGAAGAAAAAGCGGCCGCGCCGGTGACTCCAGAATCAATTTTCTAGGCAATGGGTCGCTGGTTCGAATCTAGCCGGGATCGCCACTTTTCCCGGAGACGCTGGTGGACACAGTCGCCGTGGCGCGTAACGAGCGCGGTGCTCGAACGCTTGTGGCGGCCGTCACGCTCAAAGGGACCGTATTCGTGGAGAAAGCGGTGGATGTGTGGACGGTCAATCCCGGGCGCGTGAGGTGTCGCTATCCTTGATGCTGTGCGCAACGGCGCTGGCGGCGATGGAACGGCAGCATCAAAGTTCTCAAGATCGCGGGCATAGTTATTGGCGCGCCGAAAGCGCTTTGGCAGCCCGGGCAGAGCAATCGTCCGCAGTGCCCTGCGCGCGGCGGGCGTAGGCGCCAAAGGTCGCCCCAACGCCGATGATGACGGGCTGGTCGAGGTTGGCATCGAGGCCGCCGGCGGCGAGCTCTGACAACGTGCCGCTCCAGATCGTCTCCTCAGCGCGCGACACGGACGCGACGGCCACAACCGGCGTTGCTTCGCCCAAGCCGTGCTCGATGAGGCGCGCGGCGAACGCTTTGGCGGTGCGTCCGCCCATGTAGATGAGAAGCGTCGTGGCGGCGTCCGCCAAGCCCTGCCAATCGAGGTTGTCGGCCAAGCCGCCGTGGCGCGAATGCCCGGTGACGAAGCGGACGGACTGCGCGTGGTCGCGGTGGGTGAGGGAGATCCCAAGCCGTGCCGCCATGGCGGAAGCCGACGTCACGCCCGGCACGATGTCGACGGCGATGCCGGCATTCTCGATTTCGGCGATCTCCTCGCCGCCCCGGCCGAAAATTCCCGGATCGCCGGATTTCAACCGCACGACGTGTTTGCCTTGGCGCGCGAGTTTGATCATCAGAGCATTGATGTCTTCCTGGCGGCACGATGGCCGCCCGCCGCGTTTTCCGACCAGCATTTTCTTCGCCGTGCTGCGGGCGAGATCGAGAACCTCGTCTGAAACGAGAGCATCGAACAAGATCACGTCGGCGGACTGCAGCACGCGCACCGCTTTGAGCGTCAACAGTTCGGCGTCGCCCGGACCAGCGCCGACCAGCGTCACGCGGCCAGGCTTGGCGCCGCGCGGCTCAGCTCGCTTTGGCGATAACGTGCTCATGCACGATCCTTCCGATTTCTGGGCGGCATGAGCCGCAGTTCGTGCCGGCTTTCAGAGCCTCGCCGACGGCTGCGACCGATACACAGCCGCCCGCTGTCACGGCCTCGACGATGTCGTTCAAACCGATCTCGAAACACGAGCACACGATGGCGCCGCGATCGCGTTGCTCGGCGCCGGCTCGCCCGGCTAAGATGTGTTGGCGCTGGCGTGCGTCTGGCTCGCTTCCCAATTGCTCAGCGGCAAAGGTGCGCGACACGCTCACCGGTTGGCGCGCGATGAAGAGTGCTGCGATCAGCTGATCGTTTTCAAAAATAGCGAAACGGTGCTGGCCGGAGCGATTGTCTTGATAGGCGAGAATTTGCGCGCCACTGTCGCTGGTCATTCTGTAGTCGGCAATTCCAAACAGCGCGCGCGCGAATGCTGGCCAGTCTGACACATCGGCAAGGCCTGCGAGTTCGGCGCGCCATCCGGCTTTCGCGGGCGCTAATGCCCAATAATCGGTGCTGCTCGATATATTCGGCTTGGCGCGGCTAACGGCGAAGCCATACCAGGCCGCGTCATAAGCGGTGACGCTCACGGGCGCGGCTTTGAGTTCGGGCTGGCCCGAAACCGGATCGGTATGCCCGGCGATCAATGCGCCGACGCGCGCGCTGCTGGCGTTCTGATCGGTCCAATGCATGGCCGAGAACACCGAGCCGGGGCGCTGGCGCTTCGTAATCAGAGCACGCGCGACGATGCAGCCAAGCGGGCTCGCGATGCTGGCCAGGCTTGCATCTTTAATACCGAGGCCGTGTGCATCATCGGGATGGATTTCGAGAAACGGCTCTGAGATGTGACTCATCAGGCGGGCGCTGTGGCCGGTGCGCGTCATGGTGTGCCATTGATCGCGAATGCGGCCGGTGTTGAGCACGAGTGGATATTTTTCGCTGACCGATGCTGCAAGTTCGCGATGTGGTGTCGCGATAAAGCGCCCGCGCTTATCGGGCGTGTAGAAATTTCCCTCGCTGAAAAAGCGTTCGGCGTCGCGCGCAGGCTCGGACGATTTCGGCCAGCGGAAGGGTTCGAGTTCATCGTAACCCTTGGCCGTGATCCCGGCGTAGGCGCTGATGTCGAAATCGCGCGTGCCGTTGTTGGCTGCGCCCGAAAGAGCGGCATATTCGGCAAAAACTTGGCCAGCATTTTGATATGAGAATTGCGACGCAAACCCCATCCGCGCGCCAACTTGAGCCATTTGCCACCAGTCGGCGCGCGCGTCCGCTGGCGCTTTTTGAAAGCCTCTTTGGCGCGAGATCCGGCGCTCTGAATTTGTGACCGTGCCATCCTTCTCGCCCCACGCCAACGATGGCAGAAGCACGTGAGCGAATGTTGCCGTGTCGGTATCGGCCATCACCTCGGAGACGACGACGAACGGGCAAGCGGCCAGCGCGGCACGCACCTCATCGGCATCCGGCATGCTGTCGACGGGGTTTGTCGCCATGATCCAGATCGCTTTGATGCGACCGTCTTGCACGGCGCGAAACATATCGACCGCCTTCAGGCCTTGATCGGTGGCGATTGCGGGCGCGCGCCAGAACGATTGCACGATGTCGGCGTGCGAAGCGTTTCCCAAGTCCATGTGGCAGGCGAGCATGTTCGCCATGCCGCCGACTTCGCGACCGCCCATGGCATTGGGCTGTCCGGTCACGGAGAATGGTCCCGCACCCGGCAGACCAATGCGGCCGGTCGCCAAATGGCAATTCAGAATGGCGTTGACTTTGTCCGTGCCAGACGTCGACTGATTGACGCCTTGGCTATAGACGGTCACGACTTTTTGCGTCGTTGCGAAGAGTTGGTAAAATTCTAAGAGTGCGCCGACGCTGAGGCCGGTGAGGCGCGCGGTATCTGCGATTTGTGTTTGGCGGGCGCTGGCGAGGGCGTCCGCTATTCCCGACGTGAAGGCGTCGACATAGGCGCGATCGATGGCGCGAGCGTCGTCAAGATGAGCGAGCAAGCCGTTAAACAGCGCAACGTCAGATCCTGGCGCGAGCCCCAAGTGATAATCGGCGATGTCGCACGTCGCCGTCGCGCGCGGATCGATGACGACGATTTTTGTGCCGCGCTGTTCGCGCGCTGCCGCCAAGCGTTGGAATAAGATCGGGTGGCACCAGGCGAGGTTTGAGCCGACGAGCACGACAAGATCGGCGAGTTCCAGATCCTCGTAGGTGCCGGGCACGGTGTCAGATCCGAAGGCACGCTTGTGACCGGCGACCGATGACGCCATGCACAGCCGCGAGTTGGTGTCGATGTTGGCTGAGCCGATGAACCCTTTCATCAACTTGTTGGCGACGTAATAATCCTCGGTCAGGATTTGGCCAGAGACATAAAACGCGACTGAGTTTCGCCCGTGCTGCGAAATTGTTTCGGAAAATTTCCGCGCGACGGCATCGAGCGCGGTATCCCACGTCGCGCGCTTGCCGTTGATGTGCGGGTAGAGCAGCCGCCCGTCATGCGACAGTGTCTCGGCGAGCGCTGAGCCTTTAGAGCACAGCCGCCCGAAGTTTGCCGGATGCTCGCGATCGCCGGAAATTTCCGTTGTTCCGTCAGCCTTTGCGGTGGCGAGCACGCCGCAGCCGACGCCGCAATAGGGGCACGTGGTGCGCACGGGCTGTCCGTTGTGCGCGATTTCGGCTTCTGCTTGAAACCCCGCGTCAGGCCGCATTGCGGGCGGCCAGCACGGTCGTGTCGAGGATCAGCCGCCCGTTCTCGATGCGTAGCGGAATGGTTTGCGTTGCTCCCTTGTCGGCGCCCTGCGCTTGGCCGGTTTGCAAGTTGATCACCCAATTGTGCAGCGGGCACGTGACCGAGTTGCCGTGCACGATGCCTTGCGACAGCGGTCCGCCCTTGTGCGGGCAGCGGTCATCGAGAGCGTAGGCTTCGTTGTCGCTGGTGCGAAAGATCGCGACGCAGCCGTGCGCTGTTTTGACGACGCGTGCGCCTCTGACGGGAACGGCATCAAGCGCACCAACGTCGAGCCACTGTGGTGTGATCGCAATGGTCATTCGGCCGCTTCCTTGTGGGTGAGGTCGGCCATGGCCGCAAATTCGTGGGCGTCGCGTCCATTGACGCGTTCGGCCCAGGGATCGGATTGCGCAAACTGCTGGCTGAACACGAACCGGTCGTAGAGCGCTTTGCGGCGCACAGCGTCGCCCATCACTTGCGCGCGCACGGTGTCGAGGCCGACGCGCTTGGCCCATTTGTAGATGCGCTCGAGGTAGCGGCCTTGTTCGCGATAAAGCTGGACCAGGGCGGCGATGGCTTCGATCGCTTGCGCTTCGGTTTCCACGTGCCCCAATGTTTCAGTGCCTTTGATGTCGAGACCGGCCGCGCCCGCAAACAACAAATCATAACCGCTGTCGACGCAGATCACGCCGACGTCCTTGCAAGTGGCTTCGGCGCAATTGCGCGGACACCCGGAGACCGCCATTTTGACCTTAGCCGGGGTCCACGATCCCCACATGAACTTTTCGATTTTGATGCCGAGCCCGGTGGAATCTTGCGTTCCAAACCGGCACCAATCGGTGCCGACGCAGGTCTTTACCGTGCGCAATCCCTTAGCGTAGGCGTGGCCCGAGACCATGCCTGCCTTGTTAAGATCGGCCCAGACGGCGGGCAAGTCTTCCTTCTTGACGCCGAGCATGTCGACACGCTGGCCGCCGGTGACTTTGACGGCTGGAATATTGAACTTGTCGACGACATCGGCGATGGCGCGCAGTTCAGCCGCCGTTGTCATGCCACCCCACATGCGCGGCACGACGGAGTAGGTGCCATCTTTTTGAATGTTGGCGTGGACGCGCTCGTTGATGAAGCGCGATTGGCCATCGTCGGCATAAACGCCCGGCCAATTGGCGATCAAATAGTAATTGAGCGCCGGGCGGCATTTGGCGCACCCGCACGACGTTTTCCATTCGAGCGCCTGCATCAGATCGGGGATCGTCTTGAGTTCCTTGGCGATGATCAGGCGGCGAACATCGTCGTGGCCAAGCGAGGTGCACGCACACATCGGTTGCACGGCGGCGGGATTGTAACTGTCGCCGAGCGTCGCCTTCATCAGCTGTTCGACGAGGCCCGTGCACGATCCGCACGAGGCGGACGCTTTGGTGTGGGCGCGCACATCATCTAGAGTTTTGAGTCCTCGCACCGTAATTTCGGTGACGATTTTGCCCTTACAGACGCCATTGCAGCCGCAGATTTCTGCGTCATCGGGCAACGCTGCAACGGCCGCCGTAGGGTCCAGGGCGGCACCCCCTGCGTAACTGGGGCCGAATATCAGCGTCTCGCGCAGCTCCGATATATCGACGCCGCGTTTGAGGAGATCGAAAAACCACGCGCTGTCTGCGGTGTCGCCGTAAAAAACCGCGCCGACGAGCTTGTCTTGGTCGAGGATCAGCCGTTTGTAGACACCACGCGAGGCGTCGCGCAGCACAATCTCATCGCGGTCCTTGCGCTCGGCGAAGTCGCCAGCTGAAAACAAGTTGATGCCGGTGACTTTGAGTTTGGTCGCCGTCGCGCTTGGGGTGAAGCTCGCTGCGGCGTCGCCCGAAAGTTGCGCGGCGACGACGCCCGCCATTTCATAGAGCGGCGCGACGAGGCCATAACAATCGCCGTGCGCTTCGGCGCATTCGCCAAGAGCGTAGATGTCCGGGTCGCTCGTGCGCATGTTGGGATCGACGACGATGCCGCGCTTGACGGTGAGGCCGGCGTCTTTCGCAATCGCGCTGTTAGGGCGAATGCCCACCGCCATCACGACGAGGCTTGCTGGCAGCTCTGTGCCGTCCTCGAGTACAACGCCTTCGACTTTCGTGGTTCCAAGGATCGCTTTAGTATTGGCTTTGGTGATGACTTTGATGCCGCGTGCTTCGACGGCACGTTGCAACAGGTGCCCCGCTGTCGTGTCGAGCTGGCGCTCCATTAGAGTCGGCATGAGGTGGATGACGGTGACGTCCATGCCTTGTTCGGCAAGTCCGGCGGCCGCTTCTAGGCCGAGCAAGCCGCCGCCGATGACGACGGCTTTGCCACGGCCTTTGGCGGCGAGCAGCATCGCCTGCACGTCGTCCAAATCGCGGTAGGTCAGAACGCCGGCGAGCGTGCTGCCAGGTACCGGAATGACGATCGGCAATGAGCCCGTCGCGATGATCAGCTTGTCATAGGGAGCGGTGACGCCAGCCATCGATGTCACCGTCTTGGCGGCGCGATCGATCTGCGAAATCTTGTGGCCCTTATAGAGTGTGACGCCGTGCTTCACGTACCAGCCGTCGCCGTGGATGACGATCTGCTCGAAGGTCTTCTCTCCCGATAGTAATGGCGAGAGCATGATGCGGTCGTAGTTGACGCGCGGTTCGGCGTTGAAGATCGTCACGTCATATTTGCCCGGCGCGGTTTCAAACAACTTGTCGAGCGCACGGCCTGGCGCCATGCCATTGCCGATGATGACGAGTTTTTCTCGCATTCGGTCTGCATCCCCTTTGCTGCGCGGGCGCGAGTTCGCCTCGCTGTCGCCGCTCTACCGGCCAGTCAAATAGCCGATCTTCTATTCGGATTAGCAATCGGCGTGCCAAACGTTAACACACAGTCGAAATCTGTCTTAAGTCGCTGGTAAGGCTACAATTTTTAGAGCGGCACACACTTAGCTCTTGACCAAAAAGTCGCTTGTGCACTGCACAAAAAATCAGCGGCATTGCATCTTTATGCCCTAAAAACAGGCACTATTACAAGCTGTATATTAAATGGGCAATCACAAAATGTCTATACGGATGAGCGTGTTAGTCAAAACTTTTGGCGCGTTAACACTTGGCATACCGCTTGCTAACTCCGGATCAGCAATCAGAAGGGGGACTTCATGCAAGCAACAACCGCTGGACGTATTCGGCTCCTAAGCGCTGAGCCAAAAATTAAAGTGCTGCATCTCACTTGGTTCGCGTTCTTCGTCAGCTTCATTGTGTGGTTCAACCACGCGCCGCTGATGGCCTCGATCCGCACCACCTTTGGGCTCACCGATCAGCAAGTTTCGGCGCTCCTAATCCTCAACGTGGCCCTGACCATCCCCGCCCGCATCCTCGTTGGCATGCTCGTCGATAAAGTCGGCCCGCGTCTGATGTATGCGATCCTGCTCGCGGTCTCTGGTCTGCTTTGCCTGATGTTTGCTTTCGCGCAAAGTTTTGCGATGCTGGCATTGAGCCGCTTTCTTCTCGGCTTTGTCGGCGCTGGTTTCGTCGTCGGAATTCGGATGGTCGCCGAATGGTTTCCAGCGAAGGAGACCGGCGTTGCGCAAGGGGTCTATGCCGGATTTGGAAATTTCGGCTCTGCTGCCGCGGCCGTGACGCTGCCGACACTGGCCTTGTATTTCGGCGGCGACGACGGTTGGCGGTGGGCCGTTGCCTCGACCGGCATCATTGCACTCGTCTATGCGGGGATCTATTACTTCGCCGTCAGCGATACCCCGAAAGGCTCGACCTATTTCAGCCCGAAAAAAACCGGCGCGATGGAAGTGACCAGCAAGGGCGATTTTCTGCTCTATGTCCTGATGCAAGCGCCACTGTACTTGGCACTCGCAGTGCTTGCATGGAAGCTCGGGCCCACGAACTTGAAGATGCTGTCGCCTGAAATGACTTTTCTCGCTTATGCCGTTCTTGCCGGCCTCTACCTCCACGGCGTGTGGGACACGTGGCGGATCAATAAGTCGATCTTTTCAGCACCGGTCGCAGTAATTCACCGCTACAAGTTCCGCCAAGTCGCGGCACTCAACTTTGCCTACTTTGCGACCTTCGGATCTGAGCTTGCCGTCGTTTCCATCTTGCCTTTGTTCTTTAAAGACACCTTTGGCTTATCTTTGACCACTGCTGGATTCTTGGGCGCAAGCTTCGGCATGACGACGTTCTTTGCACGTCCTTTGGGGGGCCTTTTGAGCGACCGCTTTGGCCGCAAAAACGTGCTGCTCTGGTGCCTCGCTGGAACGGCTGCGGGATACCTTGCGATGAGCCAAATGGGCCCTAACCTCGGCCTCGTCTATGCCGTGTGTTCGACCTTTATTTGCTCGTTGTTCGTCAACGCCGGCAACGGCGCGGTCTACGCAATGTTGCCGATGATTAAAAGACGGCTCACTGGTCAAATTGCAGGCATCGTGGGTGCTTACGGCAACGTAGGGGGCGTATTGTTTCTCACCGCTTACTCTTTCCTATCGGCGCAATCGTTCTTCATGTTAGCCGCGATCATGGGAATGATTTCGTTGATCACGGTCTTGGGCTTGATTGAAGAACCCAAAGGCCAGATCACGGAAGTGATGCCCGACGGCTCGGTTGCAATGATCGACGTCACATGACTGCAAATGAGTATGGGGGACGTCGAATGACGACGAATTCAAAAACAGCAATTGGCGCCTTCATCGCTGCGGCAGCACTGGCGCTATCGGCGCCGGTCTTTGCCGCCGACCTCGGTGGCAACTGCTGCGCCGATCTCGAAGAGCGCATCGCCGAACTCGAAGCGACGACCGCCCGCAAGGGCAATCGCAAAGTGTCGCTGACGATCACCGGCTATGTCGCCCAGGAAATCACCTACTTCGACGATGGCGGCGAGCAAAACGTTTACCTGCATGGGTTGGGCCCGACGCAGGCCACCAACGTCCGCTTTACTGGTCAGGCGCAAATCGCGCCGGGCGTCACGGCCGGCTACATGCTGCGGCTGCAAAATCTCGACGACAACGCGTTCGGCCGCAACGCCGCCACCGGCGATTCGATCAATCAAAATTCGCCGCGCTTCAGCCAAGGCGTCAACGTTCAGATGTCCTATTGGTATTTGCAGAGCAAAGACCTCGGCAAGCTGAGCGTTGGCCGCCAAGCCAATGCTGCCAAGAGTGCGGCGATGTTCACCGATCAGTCTGGCACGCAGGTGTTCGACAACTACACTTTCCTCGATGGCTTTCCGCAGTTCTTCCTGCGTAGCAAAACAACCGGCGCGCTGTCGGGCGTCACCTGGGGCAACCTCTCGTACTGTTATTCGCAGAACGTGGCGCTCGGCGGCGACTGCAACGGCCTCGTCATGAACGCGGTGCGCTACGATACGCCGGTGTGCGCGGGCTTTTCCGCCTCGACCAGCTGGGGCGAGGACGACGTCTGGGAGGTGGCCGGCCGCTACAACGGAGAATTCTCCGGCTTCAAGGTCGCGTTCGGCGTTGGCTACTCGGAAAACAGAGATGAGGGCGCGTCCGCCGCCCCCGTTTCAGCTCACAAGGAATCACAATACTTCCAAGCGGGCGGCTACGTTCAACACATAGCCACGGGCTTGTTCGTGCACGGCGCCTATGGCAATGAAAACAATAACGACACCAAGTTGCTGAACGGGTCCACGGCACTTGATGGCGAGCACTGGTACGTCAAAGCCGGTATCCGTCAAAAGTGGACGGGCCTCGGCGCGACGATCGTGTACGGCGACTATGCCGAGTATGACGATCAGTTAGGTCCCGGTGCCCGCAAGGCTGGCGCAACGGGCAGCACGCTGCAGCGCTTCGGCGGCGGCATCGCGCAGGAAATCGACGCAGCTGCGATGGTCGTGTATTTGAAGTATCAACACATGACCGCCGATATCGATGGTGCTGCAGCCCTCAGCAACCTTGAGGATATTGACTTCGTCAGCGCTGGTGCGCTGATCAACTTTTAACGGCTTGAGGACCGCTTGCGGATGGCAGATGCACACTAGCGCGCCTGCCATCTCGGTTGGCCAGCATTCGAGCGCTGGCCGCAAAGATCACAACGACGACAGCTACGGCGTGAGCATACCGCAAGCGCCGTTGCTGGAATTCAAAGGCATCGCGATGGCGATCGCCGACGGCATGTCGTCGAGCGAAGGTGCCAAGGCTGCCAGCGAAACGTGCGTCCGTAATTTTCTCGAAGATTATTACGCCACGCCCGAATCCTGGAACGTGAAGAAATCGGCAGCCGTTGTTTTGAAGGCGATCAACAACTGGCTTTACGCTCAAGGCCAAGCCGTCCATCATTCCGAACAAGGCATGGTGTCGACGTTTTCAGGCGTCGTCCTGAAGGCTGGCACGGCGCATGTATTCCACGCCGGCGATAGCCGCATTTCACTGCTGCGCGACGGCATGATCGAACCGTTAACCCGTGATCACAAGGTGCGTACGGGGGGTTCGCAGTTCTATCTGGCGCGCGCCATCGGCATCAATCCAAACCTTGAGATCGACTACAAGGGCGAGGCTCTGCAGCAAGGCGACGTGCTGTTGTTCACGACCGATGGCGTCCACGACCACGTCGCGGGCGCCGACATGATCCGAGCCATCGGCGATGCACGCGGCGATCTCGATGCGGCTGCCGTTCAAATCGTCGAACTCGCCTTGACGCATGGAAGTCTCGACAACCTCACCTGCCAGATCGTTCGCATCGATAACGTCGGCCATGTCGATGCGGCGAGCCATCTGACGGCGCTGACGCAGCTGCCGTTTCCACCTGAGCTGACGCCGGGAATAAATTTTGAGGGCTATGCCATCTTGCGCGAGCTGCACGCCAGCAAGCGCACCCAGGTCTACCTCGCGCGCGACATCGAAACGCATGCATCCGTGGTGCTAAAAACGCCGTCGGTGAATTTCGAAGACGATGCGGCTTATCTTGAAATGTTTACGCGCGAGGAGTGGATCGGGCGTCTCGTTTCAAATCCACATGTTTTGAATGTCATTCCAGCGGCGCGCCCGCGCAAGCACCTGTATTATGTGACCGAATATTTCGAGGGCCAGACGCTGCGCCAATGGATGATCGACAATCCGCGCGCCGATCTAACCGCCGTTCGCAATATCATCGAGCAAATCGCCAAGGGACTGCGCGCCTTTCATCGCAAGGACATCATTCATCAGGACCTCAAGCCTGAAAACATCATGATCGACCGCGATGGTCTGGTGAAGATTATCGATTTCGGATCGTCCTTCGCCGCCAGCCAAACAGAGCTGCATTTGCCGGTCGAGACGCCGACCCTGGTCGGCACGATCGATTACACCGCGCCCGAATATCACCAAGGCGAAAAGGGTTCGAACCGCTCGGATATTTTTTCGCTCGGCGTCATCGCCTACGAAATGCTGACCGGACATCTCCCCTACGGCCGGGGCATGACGAGCGCGCGCGACATTGCGCGGCGCAATTACGCCGACGCCCGGTCGTGGCGCGATGAGATACCAGTATGGGTCGACGCAGCACTTAGGCAGGCGGTCGCAAAAAAACCATCCGAGCGCACCGACGCGCTATCCGCCTTCGTTGAAGATCTCAAGCGTCCGAACACGGCCCTTGGGTTTGACCGGCCGCGCCCACTGCTTGAGCGCAACCCACTGCTTTTTTGGAAAGTGCTATGCGCTTTGCTGGCGATGGCTGTCGTTGGATTGCTCGTCGCGCGGTCGCACCACTAAGATTTGCTTAATCCAGAACAATGACCATCAAGCCAGTTTCGCCGCTTTGAGACCTAAGTCAGGGGAACCACAACCGCTTCTGCTCATTAAACCAGCAGAGGAGGACTACTAGGCAGTGTACTCAAATAATTATAGCGCGCTGATGCGAACAGTGATTCAAGATTCGAAACAATCGGAGCTTGGATCATGCGCTACGATCTCACCGACTTTGAGTGGAGCGTTATCGAACCGTTGCTGCCCAAGGGCAAGCCGG
>JANLPU010000069.1:0-125695 GCA_031367425.1 Hyphomicrobium sp. | reverse complement strand
AGCTAATCCAACGCGGGCCCATCCTATAGCGATAAATCTTTCCCCTCTCGGGCGTATGCGGTATTACTCCAAGTTTCCCTGGGCTATTCCGTACTATAGGGAAGGTTCCCACGTGTTACTCACCCGTCTGCCGCTCCCATTACTGGGCGCTCGACTTGCATGTGTTAGGCCTGCCGCCAGCGTTCGTTCTGAGCCAGGATCAAACTCTCAAGTTGAAAGTATTGATTCTGGATTTTGGCTTGGAAGTTAATCCAAGGAATCTTCTGCGTTACGGGCACCTTCACACTGTAATGCCCACCTCGGTTGCCCAAAGTAAACATTACGGTGATGGTATAAGAAACGCAGAGTTCTCCAGAGTCTGTTCGACCTACGACCTTGCGACCGTAAATCCGCCAGGACCCCGCCGTCTGCGTTTCCCTTCCTTCAAATTCAATTTTCAAAGAGCAAATTCTATGCAACGCAGACACGGAACCGGCCGATGGGTATCCATCGGCTTTTTTCGAGACAACGAGTTTCCAGCCGGACGTTCCGGCATGGAACTACAGAGTTTCGAGGTTTGAATGCCCTGCGAGGGCAGCGAAGCAATCTGCCCGCCAGCGAGACCCGTTTAAACAACATCGAGCCGCCAGTGTCAACACCTCAGTTAAAAAATCTTCGCCCTGTTGATGAGGCGTCGCAACCAACTGATAGTGCTGGGGTTTTTTCGATTTTGTGCGCGTGCGAATGCTCTGCGATGCAAAAAACTCGCAAATAAATTCGTCGTACCCAGGCGTGGATAACTGAGCGCCGTTTGCTGCGCTCGCGAAACATCGGCCGAGGCCTCCAACTTTAAGTCTTACAATGCCTGAACGCTGCGCCATCAACCCGCCCGCTTTCACAGTTCTATGTGTCAGTGCTTGTCCAGAGCATTCCATGCTCACCCAGTGGCGGGCATTGGGGAAATCAGCGTACCACTGCGTTTCTTGGCGCCCGCGGCCCCGAGATCACCAGTGCTACTGGTGCTGGACGTGCTTGACGTGACGAGCTTGACCTTCAGCGCCATTGGCCGCTGGCGGCGTATGAGGTTGGGGGGCCTTGCGGCCCGTGGAGAGCGATCCTTTGTTTCTTCGCCGGCGAAAATTTCAGCGCGCGCAGTCCGGCGCTCTCGCCCTCGAGAATGAAACACGCGGTCTGCCAGCCACCTATCGCGGACGTGGTAGCGGCTTTTTCAAAGACATTTATGACGCCGAGCAGACCGAGCAGCGCCAAACCGGCCGCTTCCGCTGGCTGCTGAGCACGTGTCTTGCGGCGACGATCGGCGCGGTCGCCATTCTGGTGGTGATTTACGGATCGGCCGATAAAAACGGCGGCGACGATGGTTTATTGCCGGCGCTGAAACGAATGGGCGACGGCGCGGTGTTGAGCCCGGCCGCGCCAACGCTCAAAAATTCCGAAGGCCTGAAGTGGGTCATTCCCAAAACCGATCGCTTGCAAATCACCACCGGCGCGTTGTCGACGCGCTACATCATTCACGAATCCACCAAGCAACGCCGGGATGGCCGCGAATACGTCCGGCAGAAGCCCTATGCGCGCATCGTCGCCCGGCTTGCTGCTGTGCCGTCGAACTATTCCGATGTCATACCGCCGTTCAATCCGTTCAAACTTTATGCCAACGGTCGGCCTGTCAGCTCTAACGATGAAGCCGACGAGAATGCCGGCAGCGGTCTCAGCCGCTCTGACGTTTCCGTCAAGGTCGTGGAATTGTTAGGCGGCATTCTGCCCGGCGAAGACGGCCAGGAACTCGACGCGCAAGAAGTGCAAGATATTGTCGAGCGCAGCGCCGACCGGCAAGCCGTGTCGGCGACCGGGCCTGCGGACGCTGGATTGCCGCTAGACGGATTGCCAGCCGACAAGACGGACGTTCCTGCGGCTAAGACCGATCGGGCGGCCATTGAGCCAACTGTCGCCGACCGCGCTCTACCCAACAGCACAAACATTCTGAAAAGCCCTGAAGCGGCGGATGAAACCGACGCTGACCTGGAAGGCGGCGAAGTCAAGCTGGTCAAGGTCGGGCGGGCAGATACGCTCGCCAAAATCTTGAGCGACGCGGGGGCCGATCCCTGGCAAGCGCGCGCCATGATCGATGCCGCGCATAATGTATTCCCCGAGTCGGCGCTTGTTCCGGGGCAAGAAATTCGGATTACGCTGGTGCCATCTTTAACGCAGGCCAACAAGAAAGAGCCGGCGCGATATTCGGTGTTTTCAGATGGCCACGATCATATCGTGACGGTGACGCGCAACGCTGGCGGCGAATTCGTGCCGAGTTCCAAACCGCTTATCGATGAAGAGATCCAACAGACCAGCGGCGATAGCGATAGCCCGCAAGCCTCGACCCTTTATGCGAGCGTCTATCACGCCGGATTGGTGCAGAGCTTACCGCCCGAGACGATCACGCAAGTGCTGCGCGTGCACGCCTTCGACACCGATTTCAGACGGCGGGTTCGCCCCGGCGACACGGTCGAGCTGTTCTTCGATATGAAGGATGAGCAGTCGACGGAGGGTAATCCCGGCGAGCTGCTTTATACCGCCATCATGAGCGGCGGCGCACCGTTCCGCTTTTACCGCTTCCGCACGCCAGACGGCGTCGTCGACTATTACGACGAGGAAGGCAACAACTCGAAAAAGTTTCTCATGCGCAAGCCCGTGCGCGGCGACGACGTGCGTCTGACCTCTGGCTTTGGCGTCAGATTTCACCCGCTTTTGAACACCCGCAAAATGCACACCGGCGTCGATTGGGCATGTTCGCCTGGCACGCCCGTGCTGGCATCGGGCACCGGCGTCATCGAGGAAGTCGGGCACAAGGGCTACTACGGCAATTACATCCGCATTCGCCACGCCAACGGCTATCACACCGCTTACGGCCACATGCAGCGCTTCGCCAACGGCGTCGAAACCGGCACCAAAGTGCGCCAAGGTCAAATCATCGGCTACGTCGGCTCGACGGGATTGTCGTCAGGCCCGCATTTGCATTTCGAGGTGCTCGTCAACAGCCGCTTCGTCGATCCGATGTCGATCCAAGTGCCGCGCGAACGCAAACTGGCCGGCAAGGAATTGGGCGACTTCCAGAAAGAGCGCGCACGCATCGAAGAGCTGATGAAGCGCGCGCCAGTGATGACCGCTAGCAAATAGCCGCGCTTTGGCGCCGCGATTGCGAACAATTTGCGCAAACGGCTTAGGTCGGACAATCGCGTAAACATCGATACGCATTTCCCGGCTGACGTTAGAAGCTTCTGCATCGCGCGATGATAGTCATGACAATCGACACCACCGCCGGGATGCAACACGATCATGAGCGACATGCAGCGCACAAGCGCGCCACACAGCGATTTAGCCAAACTCCCGCACCGCATCGTCGTCATCGACGACGATGATCGCGACCTCGATTATATGGCGACACTGGGCGGTCCAGGGTCGGCACCGCGGCTGGTCATAGATTGTTTCAATACCGTAGCGGACGCACTCGAACTGCTGTCGAGCCGCGGCGCCGATCTTGTTATTTTGGACGACCAGCTCGCGTTCGGCGAGAAGGCAGAGCACTCGCTCGAGCGTTTTCTCAAGGCCAACTATCGTGGGCCCATAGCCATCGTCAGCGGTTTCGTCGCGCCCGGGCGGCGCGAACACCTCATGCGGTCCGGCATCATCTCCTTCCTCGACAAGGACGAGATAGACCGCGCCAATTTAAATCTGCTGTTAGAAATGGCCAAAGCGCGCGACCAGATGTTTCGCCGCGCGCCGTCCTTGCCAGTTCTGGGCGCAGCCCGACCGCTTGAAAATTTGGTGGCCGCTTAGCGATCGCATGGCTCACGCCGCCATCTTCACCGGCCAGCCGTTGATCGTCATCGCGCCGTCACGCACGGAAACGCGCACCGTATCGCCGTCCTTGACGCCGCCAGCGAGGATTTGTTCGGCCAGTGGATCTTGCACGTAGCGCTGGATGACGCGCTTCAGCGGCCGCGCGCCGTAAGCTGCATCGTAGCCGCGATTGGCAAGCCATAGGCGCGCTTGATCGTCCATCGCGATGGTGATCTTGCGATCGGCCACGAGCTTTTGCAATCGGCCCATCTGGATGTCGACAATGGCGCCCATCTCGGAGCGCGCTAAGCGGTGAAACAAAATGATCTCATCGAGCCGGTTGAGGAACTCAGGCCTGAACTTGGCGCGCACCTCCGCCATCACTTCGTCGCGCACGGCTTCGGTATCCTCGCCCTCTTTTTGGGCGACGAGATAATCAGCGCCGATGTTCGACGTCATGATGATGAGCGTGTTTTTGAAATCGACCGTCCGGCCTTGCCCGTCGGTCAAGCGGCCATCGTCCAAAACTTGCAGCAGAACGTTGAACACATCCGGATGCGCCTTTTCGATTTCATCGAACAAGATGACCTGATATGGACGCCGCCGCACGGCCTCGGTCAGCGCGCCGCCCTCCTCATAGCCAACGTAGCCCGGAGGCGCGCCAATGAGGCGCGAGACTGAGTGTTTTTCCATGTATTCCGACATGTCCATGCGGATGAGCGCTGTATCGTCGTCGAACAGGAAGCCTGCGAGCGCCTTGGTCAATTCGGTTTTGCCGACGCCTGTCGGCCCCAAAAACATGAACGAACCGATCGGCCTGTTGGGATCCTGCAAACCGGCACGCGCGCGCCGCACGGCGGTGGAGACTGCGATCACCGCTTCCTTTTGGCCGATAACACGGCGGCCTAACGCATCTTCCATTTTGAGCAGCTTATCGCGCTCGCCTTCTAACATCCGATCGACGGGCACGCCGGTCCAACGCGACACGACGCCCGCGATCTGATCGGGCGTCACGGCCTCTTCGACCATGGCGACGTAGCCGTCGTTGGCTTCGATTATCGCGACTTTTTTCTCTAAGTCTGGAATAACGCCGTAGGCCAGCTCTCCGGCGCGCGCCAGATTACCTTTGCGCTGCATCTGCTCGAGCTCGTTACGGCGTGCGTCCAATTCCTCTTTAAGTTTTTGCGCCGAGCCGAGCTTGTTCTTCTCGGCTTCCCAGCGCGCGGTAAGGGATTTGGATTTTTCGTCGAGGTCGGCGATGGACTTTTCAAGCCGTGCGAGGCGATCTTTCGACGCCGTATCGGTTTCCTTGCGCAACGCTTCGCGCTCGATCATCTGCTGCATCAAATCGCGATCGATGACGTCGAGTTCTTCGGGCTTGCTGTCGACCTGCATGCGTAACCGAGACGAGGCTTCATCGACGAGATCGATCGCCTTGTCTGGCAAAAACCGGTCGGTGATATAGCGGTTCGACAAGGTCGCAGCGGCGACCAGCGCGCTATCGGTAATCCGCACGCCGTGATGCAGCTCGTACTTTTCTTTCAAGCCGCGCAGGATGGAGATGGTATCTTCGACCGACGGTTCGTTGACGAAAATCGGCTGGAAGCGGCGTGCCAGCGCTGCATCCTTCTCGATGTGTTTGCGATATTCATCGAGGGTCGTGGCACCAACGCAGTGCAATTCGCCGCGCGCCAAGGCGGGCTTGAGCAAATTGCCAGCGTCCATCGCGCCTTCGGATTTGCCGGCGCCCACGATGGTGTGCAGCTCGTCGATAAAGAGAACGATGCCGCCGGCGTCCGCCTGCACTTCAGACAGGACGGATTTCAAGCGCTCTTCGAACTCGCCGCGATATTTGGCGCCCGCGATCAGCGAACCCATGTCGAGCGACAGAAGTTTTTTATCTTTCAAGCTTTCGGGCACGTCGCCCTTGATGATGCGCAACGCCAGGCCTTCGGCAATCGCGGTTTTACCCACACCTGGCTCGCCGATCAGGACGGGATTGTTTTTCGTCCGCCGCGACAGCACTTGAATGGCGCGCCGGATCTCTTCATCGCGACCGATGACAGGGTCGAGCTTTCCCGCTGCTGCCGCTTCCGTGAGATCGCGGGTATAGCGTTTCAAGGCGTCGTAGGCTTGTTCGGCACCGGCAGAATCTGCCGTGCGGCCTTTGCGCAAATCGTTGATCGCGGCGTTGAGCTTGTCTGGCGTCACGCCAGCATCTTTCAACGCCCGGCCAGCCTCCGTCGTGCTTTCAACGGCGATGGCGAGCAGCAGGCGCTCAACGGTCACGAACTTATCGCCAGCCTTGTCGCCGGCTTTTTCTGCGACATCGAATATGCGCGCGGTCTCAGGCGCTAAGTACACTTGGCCACCCCCGCTGCCTGACACCTTGGGACGTTTCGCCAACAGTCGCTCGACTGCCGCGTGTGCGGCTTTGGCGTCGCCGCCGGCCCGCGTAATCAGACCGCTGGCCAAGCCTTCAGGATCGTCGAGCAGGACTTTCAACAGGTGTTCTGGCGAAAAGTGCTGGTGGTTCTCGCGCAGAGCGAGCGACTGCGCGGATTGCACGAAGCCCTTGGCGCGATCGGTATACCGTTCAAAATTCATGGGTCGTCTCCCAGCGCATTTTTACCGCCCGATTGGCACGGAAAAAATGCCTCCAACAAAGATAACGCGATTTCTGCCGACGCCAAGGATTGTACCATCCTCGCGCGAACGCTTGCCGTCCGTATCGGGATATAGTGGTCTTGGGGGCCAGCAAAAGGGGGACGCGCAACACAGCCACGCCGAATAACGATCAATGGCGCAGACAGTTGATGGACAATCGGCACCCCGGGTTACTGGCCTTTACCGCTATTCCGTCAAAGGGCTATCGCCGCAGGCCTTGAACGAAGCTCGTGTTGCAACTGGCGAAACGCTAGCGTTCGACTGCCGATATGTGGAGGACAAAAAAAGCCGCGAGGTTTCCCGCGCGGCTTTTTTTTAAAAACCAACTCCAAAACCGAAGAATCGTTATTCCTTGTCGTCGGCCGCTGGCGTTGCGGGCGCACGAGGGGTAGCTGGTGCGCCCTCCTCGCGGCGCGGACGGCGCACTGGACGACGCAGAAAATCGGGCTGATGGGCTTCTACAGCGGGACCAGCGACGGCAGGCTCTGCGGCGGCCGCCGGCCTGATCTGGTTCTGAAACCGCTCGCGACGCCGGTGCGACGCAGCACCTTCCGGTGGGGCACCATCAGCTGACACTTGCGGCTGAGGCTGAGGCTGCGCCTGCGGCGGGAGTGGCGGTGCGGGTTGTTGCGCTTGCTGTGGAATTGGCGCCAGCGGCTGCGGCTGCAAACCAGGACGATCGTCGCGGAAGGTCTGTTGTTCGCCACCGTTAACGTTGCCGTTACGATCACCTCGTTGAGCGGACCTATCGGGGTTCTGATGCGATCTGTCGGCATTGAAATCGGAGCGGTCGTGGCGCGGGCCGCGATCGTGGTTTTGGTTGCCTCGGTCGTGGTTCTGGTTGCCACGGTCTTGATTGCGATCTTGACTACGATCTTGATTACGTTCTGGGCCACCGCGATCGTTGCGCTCGAAGCGGTCGCCGCGATCCTGACGATCTGGGCGATCGAACCGGTTGTCATTGCGATCGTTCCGGTCGTGACGCTGATGCTGATTTGGGCGATGATCGTTGCGATGCTGATTTTGGTTATTGTGCTGCGGCCGGTTGTTGTCGAAACGCTGCTGCGGCGGCGGCTGATCGAATGAACGCGGCTGCTGCATCGGTGCTGCACCTTCGCTCGCTGCGGCACCCGGCTGCGCATCGCCGCCGAAATCGTCACCCTCGTCGTCGCCGAAATCGTCGCCGTCAAGTGCGTCTTGCGGACCAATGGTGCGCGGCGGACGGCCCATGCCGCTGCCGGCTGCGAACGGATCAACGCCGCCCTGACTGATCTGCTGCTCGCGGAAACTCATGATGATGCGATTATAATGCTCGGCATGCTGCATGTAGTTTTCCGCCAGCACCGGATCGCCCGACGACAGAGCGTCACGCGCCAGAGACATGTATTTCTCGGCCACATGGGACGGCGTGCCGCGAAGCTTAACGTCCGGTCCCGTGCTTTCAAAACTACGGGTCAGCGGGTTTTGCGACTTGCGATTGCTGCTGCTGCCGCCGGTATTATTATTATTGCGGCCGCGGCCGCGGCGATTTTGCTGTCCTTGCCTCATGGGCTCCCGTTCTAGGTTTGCTAGACTTCTGCCTTGGCGCCGCCCATCGCTAATCGATAGTGGCGGTCTGGACCCGTAAAGGTCCAATTCGCGTGATGACGTATTGGCTCGCTAGATGCGTCGCGCAATTCCCTTGAGATCCGTGGTCGCGAGCCCAATCGAGGCTTAGCGCACCAGATCACTGTTGTTATGTCGCTTGAGACAAACTTTGTGCCATCCACTCGGAGTTGGAGCGCCTAAAGCGCGAGCCGCGGCGCCGACCGCTGGCTCTTCACATTCTGGCTCTTCATATTATCGCCGCCCTACGGCGTTTGATCAAAGTGCTGAAAACTGGCCCGAATAGCTTTGGGGGTACCTAGACCTCACCGCCGCGCCGGACACTGGCACCTCATCATCTCAGCACATATAATATCGCGGAAATCATTCCGTTCCAATAAAAATCGGCGGCCTGTTTAAGACTGTAGCTGCAAGGCCACACAGCGAGCGTGACCTCCGAGGTCGCGGACTGTGCGCACGCTGGCGATCCGGCCAGGGGCCAGATGGACTCGGAAAATGGCTTCCACGGCGCGAGCTTGCGCCGAGCCGACCTCAAGCACAATCCAAGTTGTGCCAGACAACACATTGATAGAGTTGGCGATTGCCTTGTATATGGCAAGCCCGTCCGGGCCACCGTCGAGCGCCAGATGCGGGTCGAAGTCGCGCACGTCAGGTGCCAACAAGGCGATTTCGGACGTCGCGATGTAGGGCGGATTGGAAACAATTATGTCAAAAGGGCCGCGCGTCCCTTGCAGAAGGTTTCCGTGGACAAAGGCAATGCGGACTTCCAGCCCATGTCTGGCGGCATTGCGGCGCGCAACGTCGAGAGCTGGCGCGCTGATATCCGTGGCCGTGCCGCGCGCGCAGGGCAATTCGGCCAACGCCGTTACGATGATCGCGCCAGAGCCGGTGCCGATGTCGGCGATGTGAAGGTCTTTTTGGCCCCAACCGCTGTCACGCACGATCTCCAGCACAACGTCGATCAAGGTCTCGGTTTCAGGGCGCGGATCGAGCACATCGGGCGTCATGATAAAGGCGCGGCCATAGAATTCAGAGCAGCCCAAAATTCGCGCCACCGGTTCGTGCGCGAGACGCCGATGGGCGGCGTTCGTCAATGCGGTGGCCGCTGCTGGCCCAAGTCGCACGTCAGGGTGCGCAATCAACGCTGCTCCATCGCAATTAAGAACGCCACGCAACAGGAAGCGGGCATCCGTTTCCGCGCCCACCAGGCCCGCCGCCTTGAAGACCCGCACGAGACGCTGGAGCGCTGCCGCGCGGGTGTCTTCGGGCTTCCATTGCACCGTATCTGGCGGCCCTCGCGACACTGCGCTCACGCGCTGTCGAATTGCGCGAGCAGCGTCGCCTGGTGCTCGGTGATCAGCGCCTCGATCAATTGATCCAAAGCGTTGCCGAGCATCACTTCTTCCAGGTTGTAGAGCGTCATGTTGATGCGATGGTCGGTGACGCGCCCTTGGGGGAAATTATAGGTTCGAATGCGCTGCGAACGGTCGCCCGATCCGACTTGCAATTTCCGGTTCTCAGAGCGCTCGTTGGCCAGTTTCTCGCGCTGTAATTCATAGACGCGCGCCTTGAGAACGGCCATTGCCAGCCGCCGGTTCTGATGCTGCGACTTCTCTGCCGAGACAACCACGATGCCGGTCGGCAAATGGGTCATACGCACGGCGCTTTCGGTTTTGTTGACGTGCTGGCCACCAGCACCGCCCGCGCGCATCGTATCGATGCGGATGTCTTCCGGCCTGATGTCAACGTCGATATCTTCCGCCTCGGGCATGACGGCGACGGTGGCAGCAGAGGTGTGGACACGACCGGCGTTTTCGGTTTCTGGGACGCGTTGCACGCGATGGACGCCGGATTCGAATTTCAACCGGGCGAAAACGCCCTGGCCCGTTACCGATGCGATGATTTCGCGGTATCCACCCAAATCGTTCTCGGAGGTTGAAATAACTTCGGTTTTCCAACCCCTGAGATCGGCATAGCGGTGGTACATGCGGAACAAATCCGCCGCAAATAGGGCCGCTTCATCGCCACCAGTGCCGGCGCGGACTTCCAAAATCGCGCTCTTTTCGTCTGCGGCATCCTTTGGCAGCAAGGCCACCCGCAGATCTTGCTGAAGCGAGATGATCTTGGGCTCGAGCGATGCGCGCTCAGCATAGGCCATCGCGGCCATTTCCTTGTCGCCCATGCTATCGCGCATCAGATGTTCGAGATCGCGCACCTCGTCTTCGACCTGGCGCAACGCCTGGATTTTTTCCACGACCGGCGTCAGATCGGCATATTCTTTGGTGAGTTTAACGTAGACCGCCTGCGCGACACCGCTATTCAGCTCGTCCTGAATGGTGTTCCAACGTTCAATGAGACGGTCGAGTTTTTCTGCTGGAACGGCGCTCATAGCATTTCTGAATGAAAGAATTAGGGTGGCGACGCACCGCCATGGGAGCGCATCTATACCTAATGGCCGGAATTCTGCAATTTATCGCCGCGCCGCGCTCTGGGGTCATCGACATCGATCCAGCGCAGGCCCTCGCGCACCGGGGCCCAATACGCCGTCAGCATTTCGCGACCGCCTTTGAGCACATGCACGAATGAAGAGGGCAAGTTGACGATAGCGCTTTGCAGAAGCGTCGTATTCAGCAGCAGGATCAGGCCCGCAATCGGCAACGACAGGGTGTAGAGCGTGTGAACCGGGCGCGCCTTAGCTTGTTGAATGGCGTCGCGGGGGAGCCGCTTGGCCCCCTCGGCCAGAGCAGTACCGGCGCGACGCAACCGCTCAGTGGAGACGTGTAACGGCACGCGCCGGGCGCTCTGATCGGCGGGCGCGCTACGTGCTGGAATTTGGCGGGGCTGCAGCGAGGCGATCGCGGCCAGCAACGGCCGACCATCGACGCGCGCCCAGCCGGTGTACGTCATCACAATGCGCTGTGTTTCGGGCCAAGTCGGCAGGTGTGCCGTATCACCGGCCTCAAGCGCCGCGATGACCTCGATTTGTGTCAAAAGTTGCGCTGCTGCTTGGTGTGGGGTGATCTGCAGACCGCGCCGCAACTCACGGAAAAAGCGCGCTATGGATAGTTGCACGTCAGAAGGCGGCAGCGCTCCGGTCGGCACCAGCTTTGCTGGCATCGCGCGCACGCTCTCACTCATACCACGACGACGCGGTAACTCCGGCATTACGCCCCGGTCCTCAACGCATATCGGCAGACAGCCGACCCACACCCTAGGCTACCCATAGAGGTCAAAACCGGGGCTTTGTCAAAGCCGTCTAAGTTTAGCGTCGCCGAGCCGTCTCAACCTTCAATTTCAACGTTCTCGCGCTCTGCAAACTTCATCAGCTCAGCGCGCACATTTTGCGCGCCGTCCTTGATTTGATTGTCGACGCATTCGGTGGCGCGTGCGGCGTGCAAGGATAAAATCATTGTCTTGACCGGACCAATGGCAGCCGGCGCCATTGAAATTGAACGAAAACCGAGCCCGATGAGCGTCATGGCCTCAAGCGGGCTCGCCGCCATTTCACCGCACAAGTTTAAGGGAACGCGATATTTTTTCGTGGCCTTGACCAGCGTTTTCAAAGCCCTGAGCGGTGCTGGCGCCAACACGTCGAACCGGCTGGCGACGCGCGCGTTGGTCCGGTCGGCGGCAAACAGGAACTGCATCAAATCGTTCGATCCGACAGAGATGAAGTCGACTTTGGGAAGGAACGTATCCAGCTCGAACAACAGCGCTGGCACCTCGACCATCGCGCCGACCAGAACTTGTTTGGGGAGGCCATAGCCGTGCTTCGTAAGGAACGCCTGCTCTTTCTCGACGAGCGCCCGAATGGCGGTCATCTCGTAAGAAGCCGCTATCATCGGGATCATGATCCGCAACACCACTCCGGGCGCCGCCTTTAGCATAGCGCGCACTTGCAGGCGGAAGATTTCAGGCCGGTCCATCGACATTCTGATGGCACGCCACCCCATCGCAGGGTTCTCTTCGGACGGCTGGCGCAAATACGGCAAGACTTTATCGCCGCCGATATCGAGGGTGCGGAAGATGACAGGCTTTGAGCCGGCTTCCTTCAGCACGGCGCGATAGTGCTGCGTTTGCCGATCAAGCCTGGGAAAACTGTCAGACAGCATGAACTGCAGTTCGGTGCGGTAAAGGCCAATGCCGTCAGCACCCGATTCCGCCAGATGAGGCAGATCGACCAGCAGCCCGGCATTCATCTGCAGCGCGATCCGCACGCCGTCCTTGGTAATCGCCGGCCGGTCGCGCAGTGCTTGATAGCGGCGCTGGCGACGGGCACGGAAGCGGACTTTGTCGGCGTAGGCCGCAATGACTTCGACACTCGGCCGCAAATGAATTTCGCCGTTGACCGCATCGATGATGACGGCATCGCCCGCGTTGACGCGATCGACGACGCCAACGGCTTGGCCAAGTGCTGGAATGCCAATCGCTTTAGCGACCACGGCGACGTGACTTTGGCTCGACCCGTCTTCGACTATGAGGCCTCGCAACCGCGTGCGGTCGTAGTCCAACAGCTCAGCCGGCCCCATCGTGCGAGCGACCAGAATGGTATCTGGCGGTAAGTTGGAGGGCTCGTTGCCGCTATTCATGCGGCCGGCCAGCACCCGCAACAGGCGATCGGATAAATCGTCCAAATCGCGCTGACGCTCGCGCCAATAACTGTCGTGCTGGCGCAGCATCCGCGTCCGCATGGCGTTTTGTACGCGCTCGACGGCGGCATCTGCCGTCAATCCGCCCTGCACTGCTTCGCGCAAGCGGCGATGCCAGCCCTTATCGTGCGCGAACATGCGGTAAGCTTCGAGCACATCGCGATGCTCACCAGCCCCCGCCAGATGATCACGCTCGAACATTTCGTCGATGTGGGCTTGCAGTTTATCGAGGGCCTCGTCGAGGCGCACCACTTCGACGGCGGGGTTTTCGGCCATCAACTGTGTCACGACGATGCGCGGCTCGTGCAGTACGATGTGACCCATCGCAATGCCGGCGGACAACGGTTCGCCTTCGATGACCATCGGCTGCGAGCGCGAGACCTCGATCGCCGCGCCTGTGCCCGCGACCGCGCCGGAGATGAGGTTTTCGGCAATCACCATTGCGGTCGCCTGCAGAACCTCGATGTCTTCGTCGGAATATTCTTTCGGTGTCCGGTTCTGCACGACCAGAACGCCCAAGATCTGACCAGACCTGGCGATCGGCACGGCTAGCAGCGAATGATAGATTTCTTCGCCAGTCTCGGGCCGGTAGGAGAACGCTGGATGGCTTGAGGCTTCCGGCTCATTGACGGTGACGCCAAGTTCGGCACACCGACCAGCCAGTCCTTCGCCGCGCTTCAACCGCGTTGTATGGACGGACGCTGGGATCAAGCCCTCGGTCGCAAACAGCTCGAGCGAGCCGTCCTGTCGTTTGAGATAAATGGAGCAGACTTCGGCCACCATGACGCCGGCGATTTGGCGCACGATCTTATCGAGCTTGGACTGCCCGTCGCCCTCTTCGCCCATGATCTCGCGTAAGCGGCGCATAATGACGCGCAGCGCTGTTTCGCTTGGCAGTGGCCTTGGATCTTCTCCGCGTCTGGTTCCCATATCCTCGCCGTTCGCTCCGCCAAGTCACAGCGGGGTCAATAACAACGCAAGGCACGCAACCGGCACGCCTCTTCAGTCGCCATCCAATCCGTAAGCCGTGTGCAGAGAGCGGACGGCAAGTTCTGCGTAGGCCGCATCGATCAATACGCTAATCTTAATCTCCGACGTGGAGATAGCATGAATGTTGATGCCCTTGTCGGAAAGGGTTTTAAACATTTGCGCGGCGACGCCTGCGTGGCTGCGCATGCCGATGCCGATGACCGACACCTTGACGACGTCGGCCGAGCTTTTGACGTCAAAAGGCCCGATATCGGCTTTGGCTTTTTTCAAAACATCAAGCGCTTTTGGCAATTCTGCTGCCTGGACCGTGAAGGTCATATCGGTGTGTTTGCCGTCCGGCGTCACGTTCTGGACGATCATATCGACGTTGATATCGGCGTCGGCCAGCGGCCCAAAGATGCGCGCCGCGATGCCGGGCTTATCGTCGACTTTCATAATCGTAACTTTGGCTTCGTCCTTCGCATAAGCGATGCCGCTCACGACTTGCTGTTCCACGATCTCATCCTCGTCGCAAACGATCGTTCCGATGTCTTCTAACCCGGCGATATTAAATGCGCGCATGGCGTCCGGCGCCACGAAACTTGAAAGTACCCGAGTTCGAACCTTGTGTACCATTGCCAATTCGACAGACCGGGTCTGCAAAACTTTCGACCCGGACGAGGCCATCTCAAGCATCTCTTCGTAGGATACTTTTGCCAGCCGCTTGGCCTTGGGCACAATGCGCGGGTCAGTCGTATAGACACCATCGACATCGGTATAGATATCGCAGATGTCGGCTTTGAGGGCGACGGCAATAGCAACCGCACTCGTATCGGAGCCGCCGCGACCAAGCGTCGAGACGCGATTGGCTTTGGGTTCGATGCCCTGAAAGCCGGTCACGACCGCGATTTCGCCTTCGTTGAGGCCCTTGATGATATCGTCGCCGGGGATGTCCAAGATGCGCGCCGAGCCGTGCGCCGCACTCGTTTTGATCGGGACTTGCCAGCCCGTCCAAGACCGCGCTTTGAGGCCCATCGATTGCAGAACGATGGCAAGAAGACCGGCGGTTACTTGTTCGCCGGTCGACACGACCACGTCGTATTCGCGGCCATCTTGCAGCAGCGAGGCTTCGCGCACCCAGGCGACAAGCTGATTGGTCGTGCCAGACATCGCCGATACGACGACGGCCACCTTATTGCCAGCATCGACCTCGCGCTTGACGTGGTGGGCCACGTTGCGGATACGCTCTATATTGGCGACCGACGTGCCGCCGAATTTCATAACGACGACAGCCATGGCCCCCGCAGCTTTCCAGATGCTCTATGCTTCGCGGTTGACGGCCTGAAGTGATAAGAGGGCGGTCCGTGAAGTGGTCGCTTCTTAGCGGCATCGGCGGGGGCTCGCAACTAGCCTTGGCCGGTCAAGACGACTATTCTGTTTTCGACTACGCAAATCCGATCGCCTGAAATCCGAGTAAAGGGGACGGTAAAGGACATCCATGGACCTCGCAAACGCCGCTCCTTCTTCCGCAAGCGCGACGCTCGACCCCAGCGAGGTCGAACGCTTTTCCAAGCTCGCGGCCGAATGGTGGAACCCAAAGGGCAAATTCCGGCCTCTGCATCAGATCGGCCCGCCAAGACTTTCGTTTATCCGCGATCAGGTCATCGGCCATTTCAAGCTGGACCAGAAGGTGTTGCGTCCGCTCGATGGCTTGACGGTGCTTGATATCGGCTGCGGCGGCGGATTGGTCTGCGAGCCGATGAGCCGGATGGGCGGCAAAGTAACCGGTATCGACCCATCGGAAAAGAATATCGCCATCGCCGACTTGCATAGCAAAGCTCAAGGCGTCGATGTCAACTATCGGGCCGTGCGGATCGAAGACGTCGTCGCGGCCGGCGAACTATACGATGTGGTCGTGTGCCTCGAAGTCGTAGAGCATGTTCCTGATGTGGAAGCCTTCATCAAACAGTGCAGCCTAGCCGCCAAACCGGGTGGGCTTGTCATATTCTCCACAATCAATCGCACGTTTAAAGCCTGGGCTCTGGCCATCGTCGGCGCGGAGTACGTATTGCGCTGGCTACCGCGCGGCACGCATCAATGGGAACGCTTTGTTAAACCGGACGAACTTTCGCAGTTTTGCAAAAGCGCCGGTCTCAACGCGCCGAATTTCTCCGGCATGATCTATCAGCCGTTGAAAGATGTTTGGGTGCTCAATCCTGACACCGATGTCAACTACTTGGCCGCTGCTGCCAAGCTCAAATAAAAAAGCACGCCGGAATGACCCGGCGTGCTTTCTAACTCATTTGGTTCTTTGGCGCGAATTACATGCGCGAGAACCAATCATCGACGGCTTTTTTGGCTTCGTCTTTGCCGTAGCCATACTTCGCCTGAATTTGTCCTTCGAGCTGTTCGCGACTACCGTTGATCTTATCGAGCTCGTCGTCAGTGAGGTTGCCCCACTGTTCTTTCACCTTGCCCTTAAGCTGCTTCCAGTTCCCTTCAACTGTATCCCAATTCATGGTGAGTACTCCTTTTGAAGCTTTTTTCGATGCATTAGACATCGAGCGTCCGGAAAACTTTTCGAGCGGCGGAAAGTTCCAGTGGATGCGAGCGGGTTGTACGCGCTTGACCATAATGACTACCCTCAGACTAACTTCGTTTGACCGCTATTTTCCAAAGCCCTTCATGACCCCTTGCAGAACGCTTTTCGCCTGCTCGTAAGCAGGTGACGAGGTGATCGACGCCGAGTTGAGATTGAGATTGTTGACCTGATCCATCAGCCGCTCAAACCGCGATGTCATCGGCTGCGTATCGATCCGGCTTTCGACAGCGTCACGCATCGCGTTGGCAATATTGCGCGGCGAGTACGACGAGAATTCCGAGGCGCGAAAACCGCGCTGACGTTTTGGTATGATAGCGAGCGCTAGTACCGCGCCGACGGCCGCTGCTACTCCCATCGCAAGCCAGGGATTGTCCGAGATCGACGTTCGCACGGCTTGCGTTCCATCCTCCGCCATGCCCTCCAAACGTTCAGCGCCTTGTGCCGTCATCTCTTTCACCTGACGCGTGAGAGCCGCCAACTCGCCGCGTAGTTCCTCAAAACGGCTCTGGTCATGATTTTGTGCATTGTCGCCACCCAGACGTGTGGGCAACGGGGTAACGAGGGGCGAATTAGATGACATGAAAGCCCACCTTCCTGTTTTACGTGAATGAAAAGAAACGATGGTGGAAATAACCACGTCGAAACTAATGGCCGATTTCCCCAGACACCTTGCAAACGCACGGATCATCTGAGAGTTCCGTCGAGTGGAACCAAACCAGCGACGCTGCGTTTCTGATGACCAAATGCTAAAACCAAAACATCCGGAGGCATCAACGTGGCAAATCCCAGTTATGGCAGCTCGAGCCAACCCTCGCGCGCAACTTCGGCATCGTCTGATGCCAGTGACAGTTATGAAGCAATGAAGGGCGACATCGCCAACTTGACGGAGTCCGTCCGCAAGCTGGCATCCGAGCAAATGGGTTCGGCAGTGGACGGCGCACAAGAACAAGTGAAGCAGAAGCTTGGTGCGATGGAATCGCACATTCGCAAAAATCCGACGCAAGCGGCACTTATTGCGGCGGGCATCGGCTTTATCGTCGGTCTCGTTATGATCCGCTAACAAGCGATTTTTTGTCGAAACTAGGCCCATGAGAAGGAGTGAAATAATGGCGTACAATACGATGTCGGAAGCCGACGTGAAAGCAGCCGCGTCGCGCGCTGGATCTGAAGCATCCAAAGCTCTAAGCGACGCTGGTGAAAAGGCCGGTGAAATGGTTTCCAACGCCAAGCAGATGGCGAACGATCAGTTCGATAAAGTTGAAAGTGCTATCCGGCGCAATCCGCTAGCTGCAGCGAGCATCGCGGGCGGCGTTGGATTTTTTCTGGCAGTCCTTGCCCGCCGTTGAGCCGGGCTGAATGCTGAACAAAAAGAGGGGCTGCCATGATTAGCGAAGTCGTTGCCTATGCCGCAAACCGGGCGACTGGTGGTGCGGTCGATAGTATCTCTCGCCGCGCCGGCTGGTATGCAGCTGGAGGCGTCGTGTTTCTATTCGGCGCGATGTTCGCAATTATGGCAGCCTTCTGGTATTTGGAACCGCGTTACGGCACGATAGAATCGGCGGCATTCATTGCCGGTGCTTGCGTCGTGGCCGCGCTTTTATGTTTCGCTGTTCCCACCGCCGTTGAGGCTGCAAAACAGCGCAAGGCGAAAGCGGAGTTACAAGCGGCAGCTGCGGCTGCGGGCACGACGCCAGCCATGCAAGCAGTGAACGCCGAAGCGACCGAAGCGTTAGATTATTTTGGGCCGATCCGTGTCATGGTGACGGCCTTCATGTTTGGCATGGGTGCTGCAAAACAAGCCAAGCATTTTCGGCGCGGTTAACCTCGAGCTTTGATCCAATACTCATTTCGCTTGATTATCCCCGCGCGTGATCGAACGGCCGGCATTAAAGACTTGCCGAAACAATTTGCCGAGGCGGAGTTTCGGTTTGTTCGTCTCCAAAGTACGCAATGCACGAATGCGCTGCGCCTCGGGCAAGTGCGGGATTATTGCATCCCACACTTTATCCGTCTGTGCGGGCAGTAATCCGGAATTAGAAACGGAGATGACATCCTCCGCCTTCAACGCCAGACCTGCGATAATCTCAGACTTCATCGCCCCATTCGATGCGTGCTGCTCATCGGATAAAAATGTAACCGCGAGAATCGGCTGCGGCTTGCGATTAACTCGGCTTGCCATTTGCGCGCGCACAGCCTTGTAAGCTGCCTGTTGCGCATCGATGTCGAATTCGGTGTCCGCCAACGCCCAGATGATAAGGTCAGCCTCGTCCGCCGCGGAGAGAAGCTCGCCCAACTTAGCCGAGGGTCCAAAAGGGGGAACCGGTGGTCCAACTTCGATAATCGGCTTGACCAATAAATCCGACGCTACAGCCTTTAGGGCCAACCCAGCCGAGAGCAGTTCTTTGCCAACGAGAGGTTGCCCCAAGACGACGAGGCGAACCGGCTCACTCACCCCGATCTCGCGCAAACCTTGTGCTTGTGGGCCAGCACTGGCAGTAGCGCCGTTGGCGGCTGTAGCAGGAAAAGCATCGACAAATTCAGGGGTGCGCATGCGCCCGCTATACAGGTCGATCGCAGCGCGGCCGACCTCGCGAACGTAGGCGCGTGCCATTTTTCGCGCGAGTTCCTCACGGCCCCAATCGTACGCACGCCGCGTCAGCTGTTCGCGAATTTCCTGCGTCGCCGCCGCCGCCGGATTCATCAAGCGGATGATGCGCCACAGATCATAAGCCTGCTCAGCAACATTGATCGCGCCGCGCCAGCGGTAGGCCCTGAGCAGTTGGCCAACAGTCATGCGATCGCCAAGCGGGATGCTCTCGCTGACAAAAGCTGCCAGCTGATGGCTGACGCGCTCCGTCAACGCCAGAGCCTCTGGAAGCGTAAATTTCCACAGGGCGTGTTCTTCGCCCGGATGCATGGACCTGGCGACAGCCTCGATCGACTTGACGCCGAGGTCCATCACGTCGTCGCGGCTCGCTATTTCTAACGGTTTAACTTGATCGGCAACCTCGATTACCGACGCCCAAGCTGCAGCTTCGCGCACCGACCACGCCGGATCCGCAGCATCCTTCAAATCCGCAGCTTTGCGCGCTGAAAGTTTGTCATCGGATAGGTCGACACGGAAAAACCAGCGCTCGATCGCGTAAACGAGCAGCGTCACGCAGCACGCACCGATCGCCCAATAGAGCACCAGCCCATGCTGCCAAAGCCAGAGCGATCCCAACACGCTCAGAGACACGAGCGGCAATAGCAGCGCAATGAGCCCCATCGCGAGGCGGAAGTAGAAAATAGCATTTCGCTGGTTCGCCATCGCACGCTCTCAATTTCGCTGAACAGATAGAGTTATGGGCCGACGATGTCGCCAGCCCACTCCAATTCTAACGCTGCAACCAAGAACTCAATAGAGTTCAAATGGCTGATCAACTGGCTTTTTTCTTCTTGCTTGCGGCCTGCACGACGGCGGGCGCTGCATCGTCGTCCTCGTCGGCTTCGACATTGATCACGTCGTAAGCGAGTTCCGACAGCTTCTCGTCAGCCGCCTTTTCTTCATCAAGCGTCTCCTGCAGCAAGCTTGCAGCGTCGTCGAGTTCGAGCTTTTCAGCCCAAGCGCGCAGCGTGCCGTAACGCGTGATTTCGTAATGCTCGACGGCTTGAGCGCAAGCGAGCACGCCGGCATCGCGCACGTCTGCATCTTCGGTTTCAGCGATGACTTCCTCTGTCTCTTTGACGATGCCTTGAATGACCGGGCACGTCTTGGCTTCAGGTTTGACGTTGATAATTTTGAACACTTCGTTGAGACGCGACACGTGGCCTTTCGTCTCGTGAAGATGATCTTTAAACGCAGTTTTCAACTCTGGCGATTCGACGGCTTCGATCATTTTTGGCAACGCCTTGAGAATTGTATTCTCGGCGAAATATATGTCTTTCAGAGTTCCTTCGAAAAGGTCCTGGAGCGTTTTCATTGGATCACCCGATTGAGTTTGATGAGGATTGGTTTGGCACCGGCTGTTGAACGCTTCACTTGCCTATTGGTTCCGGCATTTTGACTTCGCTGAAGGCAACCAAGGTGCCGGAACAATCGCGCGGAATTCACGTTTAGGGGCAAGAGCTTTGGATGATCAAAGCTTGGCTACATGATCAACCGGGAGTGACACAGTTATGAAAAAGCATTTGCTCGCAGGTATCAGCGTTATTGCGCTCACAATCAGTGGCGCCGTGATTGCTGAAGAGGCCGCGCCTAAGTCGAATGCCGACAAGTCCAGTACCGAAATGAAAAACAATTCGGAGATGGCACCTGCTCCAACAGCCACTGAAAGCAAGGCGATAACGCCGGTGCCAAGTTCGTCTGAAGCCAAGGCAACGACTGATAGCAAGTCGACCACAACGACAACTGAAAAGTCGACAACAACTTCGCCTTCGACTGCTGCAACCACGACGACCACACCAAGCGCCACAACCGCTGCTACGTCGGCGGCTTCTGGCGATACGTTGAACTACGCCACCACGCAGAATTCCAGCGACTTCCGCTCAACGAAAATGGTCGGCCTCAACGTTTACAACAGCAAGGCCGAGAAGATCGGCGACATCAACGATCTGATCATTGGCGCTGACGGTTCGATCACGCACGCCGTCGTCGGCGTCGGCGGCTTTCTAGGTATGGGCGAGAAGAACGTCGCCGTGCCGTTCCGCTCGATCAAGATGAACCGCGATAAGGACGGCAAGCTGACCGCGATGATCGACAGCACGAAGGAAGCTTTGAAGTCGGCTCCGACGTACAAGTTCTTCGGCTCGAATTCGTAACGCGCGCCGCTCATGAATGAAAAAGGAGGCAACCCGCGTTGCCTCCTTTTTTTTCGGGCAGACGGCAAAATGCGAAACGTGCTAGGCGACTTTGCCAGCCGTCTCGGACGTCCCTGCTTTGGTATCGAAAAACAGCGCTTGGCTGATCGTCGCTTTTACCGTGTCGGGCTGGAATGGCTTGGCAATGAGGAACGTTGGCTCAGGCCGCGAGCCGGTCAACAAGCGCTCTGGATAAGCGGTGATGAAAATCACCGGCACTTGATATGAGGCCAGAATTTCGTTGACCGCCTCAAGTCCAGAGCTGCCGTCGGCCAATTGGATATCAGCCAGAATCATGCCTGGCCGCGTCTTGTGGACAGCTGCGAGTGCTTCCTTATGGGTGCGCGCGACATGACAGACTTTGTGACCTAAACCCTCGACCAGCATTTCCAGGTCCATCGCGATGATCGGCTCATCCTCGATGATCAGAACCTCGGTCGCGACCTGAGCCGCGATTTCACGACCAGCTTCGTCGATCAGTTTGGTTAGTTCGGCGTTCGAGCAATCGAGAATGCGCGCGGCGTCGTCGCGCGCGAAACCTTCAACGGCCACGAGCAGGAAAGCCTGCCTAGGACGCGGTGTGATGGCCTCTAAGCGCCGATCGGTGAGAGCGGTCGCCGCGTTCTCGCCAGAGCCTTCGGCCAAAGTGTTTACGTGGATCGAATTCCAAACTCTCACAAACGACCGATAGATACCTATCTTAGGATCGACGTCAGTTGGAAAGCTCGACGGGTCGGCAATGATGGCCTCTAAGGTATGAACGACGTAGGCGTCGCCACCCTCCTGACTTCCGCTTAACGATCGCGCGAAGCGCCGCAAATAAGGCAAATGCGGAGCTATTTCTGTTGCAAGCGACATTCAATCACCTCTCCCTGAAGCAACGCATCGAGCGCCAGCTTATCTGAACGTGTTGAACGCGTGTAACGTATTAATGAAAATAAAGTTCCACTGCAGTTGGAACTTATTCCCGGGGTCGAAGTTATGGTCACTGGATTCGGGTCACGGCAACTACTCTACTGCCGTGTCCTTGGGGGTGCTGATTAATGAGGATCCAATGACATCTGGACACAAACCGCCAGACAAACGGCCGTTAGCTCTCGCACGTGCGGCGGAGGGCCTTGATGCTGATGAGGAGATTAATTTAATGATGACCGGGCCTGTCGACTCGCCCAGTTCGAGTTCCACCCCCGGTATGGACGGAAAGCTGCAAGCGCAGCTTGGTCAAACATTGAAAGCAATGTTCGATCAGGTCGCGCAGGCTCCCATGCCCGAAAAGTTCTTAGAGCTTCTGAATAAGCTGGATGTCGAGGAGAACCGCGAGTGAGTTCTGAAACGGTCAAGCAAGGTTTCATCGCAGCAATTCCCAGCTTGCGCGCCTTTGCCGTTTCATTGTGCGGCAACATGGAGCGTGCTGACGATCTTGTTCAAGAGACGATTTACAAAGCGTTCAAGCATGTCGACACGTTTCAAGAAGGCACCAATCTGAAAGCATGGTTGTTCACGATTCTGCGCAACACGTACTTTTCAGAACGACGCCGCATGAAGCGCGAAATTGAGGATGCCGATGGCGTTCACGCCAACCGGGTCGCGGTCCATCCTCAGCAGCACGGCCACATGGATATGTGCGAGTTGCAGGATGCTCTAAAAAAACTGCAAGACGACCAGCGCGAGGCTCTTATTCTCGTGTGCGCGGCTGGTTTGTCATACGAAGAAGCTGCCGCCATTTCCGGCTGTGCGGTCGGCACGATCAAGAGCCGCGTCAACCGTGCACGCGCGAAATTGAGCGCAATCATGGGCATCAAGTCAGGCGATGAATTCGGTCCCGACGCTGCCACCGAAGCCATTCTGGCCGACGCTGTCGGACACGTGCGTCAATCGTAAGAACGAGTGCAGTTCTTCGAATCTTAAGGCGGCCGATGATCGGCCGCCTTCCTTTTGGTGAGCCCATACAAGTCGTTTATGGCAGCGGCGGACTGCGTCCGTTGGCCAAGTGCACGACCGCCGAGATGACAAACAACACGATCGCTACGTAGAAAATCATCTTGGCAATTTCTACAGCGCTGCCGGCGATGCCGCCGAAGCCGAGAAACGCTGCGACAATGGCGACGACGAGAAAAGTTAGGGCCCAATTTAACATTTGCGTCCTCCAGACATTTAAGAATTCTACTGTGGACCAAACGTCACGCGAACTTTGTTCGTTCCTAAAAGCCTAAAAAATTGCCGTATTCGATTATTAGCGAGCGCCGTGCTTAGCAGTTAATGCGCCGCTTCCGGTGCCGCTTCGCCAATGACTGTCGCGGCCAGTTTAGGTTTCATCCGGCTACTGCAACATCTGTTTTAAGACGCTCTCAACGTCGCGTTCCTGATAGGGTTTGTAAATCACCGGTCGGTTCTGCAGCTCAACCGGCAGCATGTTGAGAGTTTGATACCCGGTCGAAAACGCAAACGGTGTATTGAGCTGGGCGAGCGCCATGGCGACGGGAAAACTATCGCCATCAACCAATTGCAGATCGAGAAAGGCAACGTCGAAGCGTTGCCCTGACAGCAGCATTAAGGCATCCTTGACCGAGTAGGCAATCATCGTGGCTCGAGCACGGCATTTGTGCAGCATCTCTTGCAGATCGAGCGCGATCAACGCGTGGTCTTCGACAATCAGAACGGAAGGCTCTGCGCTATGAAAAGGTGTCAAATTGGCCTCCCGGCAACCGAGAAAAACCCTACACGCCGAAAGCGCGTAATACGTCTGCAGGCGCATTTGGCATTCCGCAGGCAAGCCGTCATTTAACAAAGACATGGTCGGCGGGCCGCCGTAATATGCCGTTTTTGGCTGGACCGAACCCAAGCAAGCTGCATGAAGAAAACGAAAGCCCCGGACGGCAAAAAGTCCTCCACACCGTGCCGCAACTGTCCGCTGCGGAAAAATCCCAATTTCAGGTCTTTCACCGCCGATGAATTGGCGTTTATGGAAACTTTTAAATCGGGCGAGCTTTCGGTTGACCCGGGCACCACGATCCTGCTCGAGGGCACCAACAGCGCACACTTATTCACCGTTCTTTCCGGCTGGACCTTCCGCCATAAAACGCTTGAGGATGGCCGCAGGCAGATCTTGAACTTTGCTCTGCCAGGAGATCTCGTCGGCCTCCAGGGCTCCGTTTTCGACAAAATCCAGCACTCCGTCGAGGCTCTCACAGCGACGGTCTTGTGCGTTTTCCCGCGCGAAAAACTGTGGTCGTTATTTCAAAATCACCCCGGGCTTGGTTTTGATATGACGTGGCTCGCCTCGCGCGAAGAAACCATGCTTGATGAAAACCTGCTGAGCGTCGGCCAGCGCCGCGCCGACGAGCGGGTGGCATATTTGCTGCTCAACCTTTTCTGGCGCGTGCAGCAGACGACGATCGGCGCCAAGAAGAAAGTCGTCTTCCCCTTCACTCAACAGCATTTAGGCGACGCTTTGGGGTTCTCGATCGTCCACATCAACAAAACGTTGAAACGACTGCGAGCGACGGGCGCGTTCGAATGGACTGGCGTGCAGTTCGAAATGAAGGACGAAGAGCAAATGCTTGAGTTGGCCGGCTCGCCCAACCTGCCCGACGGTCTTCGCCCCCTGCTCTAGGAAACGGCCAGCGCACCGGGGAACACGGCTGGCGAGAATGCGTTGTGCTGGCTTAAGCGGCATTCACAATCGAGACACCCAATGATCCAAGAGAGTTCAGCGCGCTCTGATTTTCGAACTATCACGCCGTTTCTGGCGGTTCCCCGGCCAAGGCCCGTCGAAGACGAGCCGACGCTGCCCAATGCGCCCGACGGCGATATCCCCACGCCTCGCATTCGCGATCCGCACGAAAATGAGGAGGATGATACGCCTTTCATCGAGCCTTCCGAGCCCGACATCACACCGATTGAGCCGCCGCAACAATTGCCGGTACGTTGAGCGCACACTACGTCTGGTACGCTGAAGGGCTGGCAAGTGGCAAAGATTGAACCGTCAAGTCTGCGAGCTGCTGGGTTAAAAACCGGCACGATCAGCTCGTCTGTCGAATGGCGCGAGATCGGCTCTCGTGTCTGGCAAGATTTTTCAGATCACAACATTAGTTTGATCAGCGGAGGTGCGGCCTTCTTCGTGCTGCTGGCACTTGTTCCAGCACTGGCAGCGTTCGCCGCTCTGTACGGTTTAATCTTCGATCCAGCGAGCGTCTCTGATCAGTTTGCGAAGTTGGCAGGCCAAATCCCCGCCGAAGCGCGCACCGTGGTCGAGGAGCAATTGAAGCGGCTAACGTCGCAACCCAAAACTGAGCTCGGCGTAGCGTTCGCTGCGACGCTGTTGTTTTCGCTGTGGAGCGCCAGCTCTGCGACGAAGTCGCTGTTTGAGGGGCTGAATGTCGTGCATCAGAAAAAAGAACAACGCTCTTTTGTGAAGTTCAACACCACCGCGCTTACATTTACGATCGTTGGAATTATTGGACTGGTGGCTTTTTTCGCCCTTGCCATCGCTCTGCCGATAATTTTGCAAACGTTGTTTCCAGACGGCGCGACGTGGCTCGCAACGCTAGCAGCATCCATCATGCTGATGTTAGCGCTATGGGTAGCGATCGTTTCGCTTTACCGCTGGGGGCCAGATTTGGACGGAGCCAAATGCCGCTGGCTCGCGCCAGGCTCGCTGATAGCGGTCGCAGGTTTGGCAATCTTCTCGTGGGGCTTTTCGTTCTACGCGCGCACGTTTTCAGCCTACAACGCCTACGGTTCGATCGGCGCCGTGATCGGCTTCATGACGTGGATATGGATCTGCCTGATGATCATTCTGCTCGGCGCCGAAATCAACGCCGCGCTCGACCGGCAAGCCCCGTCGGCAAGCCTGGCCGAGCGCGTTTGAACGCGCTTAGCCGAAGGCACCGAAGTGGTGCGAAATGCCCGTGCCGATCTCGCGCACGAACTCATAAGCTTCTTCCATGGGCGCCAAAATTTCCGTTTCAATGCGGCCATAGTCATCGATGCCGCGCGGCCGGTAGGTGGCTGCTTCATCAAATGCTCCGGTATTGGAGCCCGTGGCCGCGTTATGTGGAAACGCTTGCCGCATGAAGGCAACGACATCGGGCACTTCGAGCGACAGAGCCATGCCGATCAGCTGATTTGGCGACAGGTCGTTCTGCATCGAAAACTTCGGCTGCTGTGCTGCTAAGATGTAAATGCGCATAATTAGCGCCAGGCGCACGGCTTGCAGCAAATCAAGTTCGAGCCGATCATCGTCAGGTGTCTTGCCGCCTTCCAGGCCGACATCTTCCAGGATCGAATGCAATTCGATGGCATCGAGCCGCAGATGATGAACGAGAAGGTTGATCTGTTCGCCGCGCGCATCGTCGAGCAAGAAAATTGCGAGCGCCCGGAACGGACTTGCAAGAGCGGGCTCGCGTCCCCAAGAGGCGCGGCTGGCCCAAAAGCCAGCGTCAAACACCATCGCATTGGCGCCCATGGCGTTGAGGCTGGAGATCTGCTTGCCGCGCGCGACCATCACCAGCAGCGATTGCAATCGCGGCGAGCGCTTGGCCAATTCAACGAACCGGTCGCGCTCAGAGCCGACCGCCGATCCCAAACCGGCCACAACGTTCGCGATATAGCCGAACTGCTGCAAGATGGCGTTGTTGGGGATGGCACGCATGCGCGCCGGGTCGCCGCGATCTGCAGCGCTCGCGCCTTCCATCTGGCGTTTGACGGGCCGCGACCCGGTCTTGAACAAGAGGTTCGGGCCGAACGCGCCAAGCACGGCGCGATAGCCCGGATGCGCGAACAACTCCTGCTGATACTCTTTCAGTCGCAGCAAGAAATCGAGGCTGAAATTCTGGTTGGTGTAAAACGGGTCGTGATCTTCCGCCGGCGTCGTGCCGTCCATGATGACTGTTGCGAGCGCGCGCGTGCTGAGCTCGCGGTTGGCGAAGAACATGTAGCCATCGCCACCCTGGAAGCTCGTCTCGTGCTTCACGAGTTGACCGTTCTTGGCAAAGCGGCGGCGGCTTTCGTCCGAGAACACATAGCGCAGACGCGTCGATAGATTGCCTGGGTGTGCGCCCCGCCCAATGCTTTCGCCGTGCGTCGAATAGAGCAAGAATTCAGTGCCGGGCACGCCCTTCACTTTGAGCAACTCGGCCAGACCCTGTTGCAGGCGCTCGATCGCAAGCGTCGCCGAGATTTGGCCGATGAAGCGGCCAGCGTCGGAAAAACCCGTTTGAACGCTTAAACGCCCGCGGCCCTTGATGTAGTCGCGATAGGCTTCCTCATCGAGCAAACGTTCGACGAGGCGCGTGCCAGATTCTAAGCCCGATGGCGTTTCAAACAGCGGCGATATATCGACGATGTCATCGACGCCAAACAGCTTGGCAAAGAATACCGCAATCAGAATTGTGGCAGGGCTTTCGCATTCGGCGATCAAATAGCGGATCGGCGTATCGCGATCGACGTGCTTGCGAATTTGCGCGACCAGCGCGAACTGCCGGATAGCGGTCGCGGTTTCAAGATCGAGGCTCTCGAAGTTGACGCTTTCAGGCGTCGCCGATTTAATCATTTCAACGATGCGCGCCAGAGCTTGCCGCTCGCTCAGATCCTTGGTCCAAGGCTCGTGAACGTAGGCGCGGAAGGCGTTATTGATCTGCACAGCGTTGACGCGGACGTGGATGTGCGAAGTCCCAAGACCGGTTGCCTCGATGAGGCCGCGCAGCGACGCGAGCTGACGCTTGTATTGCTGCTGCGGCGCAACCTCGATCAGCTGATCGAGCAGGCTCGTCAGCGGCTCGATGGAGTTGATATTGTAACCTTCAGACTTCGTAATCGTGTTGGCGGCTTGCACCAAAGTGCCATCGCCGTTGACGATCGGCTCGAGAGCCTTGATCCGCTCCTCGACGGCGGCAATCGCCAGATCAAGCTTGCCCGTCATTTGACGCGACAGCCGCGTGATGTTTTCGCCATCGCCAATCTTGTGACGTAACGCGAAAAACCGGTCGCGAATATCGATCAACGCGGCCCGCTTTTCCTGCAGCTTGAGCAGGAACGACGTGTGCCATTTGATATCGGTGCGGCCATCGAGGTCGTAGCCGACCCAGGACGCAATCGTTGCGAGTTTGGGGCGCAAGCCATAGGCTTCCTCGCCGAATTTTGCTGCTGCAACACTATAAAAGCCGTTCAGAAGCTCGTCATAAGAGGCACGCAGATTGACGATGCTTTCCTGTGCCAACCGGTGCTCGTAGTTGAGATTGATGCCATTGTCTGGCCGCTGCGGCAGGCCGATCTTAGGCTCGTGCGTCGACCCGTCATCGACGGCGATCTCGACCATGCGCTTGGATAATTTTTCCGACAATCCGAAGGTTGGGTGCGCCGTGAAAACGATGCCCGAACGGGCGCGCGACCAACGCTCCGAAAAAGCTTGCAGCGATTTGGCCTCGTTGGCCGTCGTCGTCACAAAATCAGTGAAGTCTTTGATCGTCGTGCCGTGATCTTTGTAGCCAATCCGCTCGCGCAACCGGCGTGCCCGCCTGGAACAAGCGCGATCCATCAGCCGTGTCGCCAGAGCCTTGAGATCGGCAAGCGAAATCTCGTTGCCTTCAAGGCGGCGCGACAGCGCGAACGCAACGTTCGCAATCGGGTTGAGCTGTGGTTCATCGGGGATGCGCGCTCTTAGTAAGCGCAATTCATCGCGCAAGGCGAACTCGTCCAGCTTGTCAGAAGCCGCCGGTTTGACCTTATCCTGCATAGTATTTCTCCCTAGAGCACTGGTCGCGCGCACGCGAACGCGCTTGGATAGGTCTGCGATAGGCATTCGCCTATCCCGATCGGTTCTCCATCCAGTCACACCGCGAGACGCCCGCGACTGGATGGAGAATTTTATAGATCAGGCAGCTTTTTTCTTGCCCAGAATGGAAGCAATCGTCGATCCCATTTCGGATGGCGTTTCGGCAATCGTCACGCCGCAGTTCTTCAAGATGTCGACCTTTTCAGCGGCCGATTCACCGAACGCCGAGACGATCGCGCCCGCGTGGCCCATGCGGCGGCCCTTTGGCGCCGACAACCCGGCAATGTATGCGACGACCGGCTTCTTCATGTTCTTTTGAACCCAAAGGCCCGCTTCTGCTTCCTGCGGCCCACCGATTTCGCCGATGAGAAGCACCGCATCCGTATCTGGATCGTTGTTGAACATTTCAAGCACGTCGCGGTGCGATGAGCCATTGATCGGATCGCCGCCGATACCGACCGATGTCGAAACGCCGATACCGAGGTTCTTCAACTGCTCTGCGGCTTCGTAGCCGAGCGTGCCCGAACGGCCGACGATGCCGACGCGGCCGGGCAGATAGATGTGTCCTGGCATAATGCCGAGCATCGCTTTGCCGGGCGAAATCGTGCCAGCGCAATTAGGCCCCGTCAGAACCATGCGCGCTTCTCTTTTGTACCGGCGCATGTAGCGCTTCACGCGGATCATATCTTGGGCTGGAATGCCGTCGGTGATGCAAACGCAGTATTTGATGCCAGCGTCGGCTGCTTCCATGATCGCGTCGGCCGCGAACGGCGGCGGCACGAACACGATCGAGGCTTCAGCGCCGGATTCCTGCACGGCGCCCTTGACGGTATTGTAAACCGGGCGACCCAGATGGGTTGAGCCGCCTTTGCCGGGCGTCACGCCGCCGACGACGTTGGTGCCGTAGTCGATCATTTCCTGGGCGTGGAACGTGCCGATGCGGCCGGTGAAACCCTGGATCAGAATCGGGGTATTTTCGTTGATGAAGATTGCCATGGCTCGATGCTCCCTTAGGCGGCTTTTTTGGCTGCGGCGACGGCTTTGCTGGCCGCGTCCGCCAGCGTCTCGGCGCTGATGACCGTCAAGCCGCTCTGATCGATGATCTTGCGGCCCTCTTCTACATTGGTGCCCGCGAGACGCACGATGACCGGCATCGTGATCTTGAGTTCACGGATGCTGTCGACAACGCCCTTGGCGACCCAGTCACAGCGATTGATGCCGGCAAACACGTTGACCAGGATGGCCTTGACGTTCTTGTCGCGCAGCACGGCCTTAAACGATTTCGTGACGCGCTCTGGCGAGGCGCCGCCGCCGATGTCGAGGAAGTTGGCCGGTTCGCCGCCAGCGAGTTTCAGCATGTCGAGCGTCGCCATGGCGAGGCCCGCGCCGTTGACGATGCAGCCGATATCGCCGTCAAGGCCGACGTAGGCCAAGCCGCGATCGGACGCGTAGGTCTCGCGCGGATCTTCCTGGCTCTTGTCGCGCAGCTCAGCGATGCTTGGGCGGCGGAACAGAGCATTTTCGTCAAACGACATCTTGGCGTCGAGTGCCACGACGGTTTTCTCTTTGGTGATGACGAGCGGGTTGATCTCAACCATCGTGGCGTCGAGATCGCGGAAGGCGCGATAGCAACCCATGATCGCGGGCACCAGCTTGTTGACGATCTCGGGCTCGACGCCGAGCCCGAACGCGATCTCGCGCGCCTGGAACTGCTGCATACCAACGGCCGGATCGACGCTGACGCGGATGATGGTGTCTGGCTGATGCGCCGAGATTTCCTCGATGTCCATGCCGCCGGCGGCGGAAGCCACCACCATGACGCGCTCGGAAGCGCGGTCCATCACGAAGCCCAAATACATTTCGCGATCGATGTTGGTCGCTTCTTCGATGTAGAGCCGCGACACCAACTTGCCGCCGGGGCCCGTCTGATGCGTGACGAGCTTGCGGCCGAGGAGAAATTCAGCTGCGTCCTCGATCTCTTGTTCGTTGCGGCAGATCTTAATGCCGCCGGCTTTGCCGCGCGCACCAGAATGGATCTGCGCTTTGACGACGACGGCTGCCGAGCCAAGCTCGCTCGCCCGGTATGTTGCCTGCTCTGGGCTGTAGGCCAGACCACCGCGCGGAATAGGCACGCCGAACTTAGCGAGAAGTTCTTTGGCCTGATACTCGTGAATGTCCATTTTCGGACCTCCTCAAAAATTTTGAAAGCTTGAACGATCAGCCTTTGGCTTTGCGCGCGTCGTCGGCCCTTTTTATCGAGGCTGCCGTGGCCAAAAGGTTGTTGGCCATCTTTTCAGATGCCGCGTCGATCATCTTGCCGTCGAGCGAGGCAGCGCCCTTGCCCTGGGCTTCAGCTTCCTTGAGCGCGACGAGAATGCGTTCGGCGCGCGACACTTCGGCGGCCGTCGGCGAAAACACTTCGTTGGCAAGCTCGATCTGCGAGGGATGGATCGCCCACTTGCCTTCGATGCCAAGGGCTGCGGCGCGGCGTGCGCCGGCCTTGTAGCCTTCCGGATCGTCGATGCCACCGAACGGGCCATCGATCGGGCGCAGGCCAAATGCGCGGCAAGCGACTGTCATGCGTGACAACGGGAAATGCCACTGGTCGCCGGGATAGTCTGGGTTCAAACCGCCAATGACAACCGTGCGCGCCTTGTTGAAGGCGGAATAGTCGGCGACGCCGAAGTGCATCGATTCCAACCGGCTGGTGGCCGAGGCGATCGCTTCGACGTTGGCCATGCCGAGCGGCGTTTCGATCAGGGCTTCGGTGCCGACCTGGTTCTTGAAGCCCTTGGCGACTTCGATTTGGCTGACAATGCATTCAACCGTGTAGACGTCGGCTGGAACGCCAACCTTTGGAATGAGGATGGTGTCGAGCTTGGACCCGGCCTGCTCCATGATGTCGACGACGTCGCGATACATGTAGTGCGTGTCCAGACCGTTGATGCGGACCGAAACGCTCTTGCCGTTGCCCTTCCAATCGAGATCGTTCAAGGCTTGAATGATATTCTTGCGCGCCTGCTCTTTGTCGGGTGGCGCGACGGCGTCTTCGCAATCGAGGAAGACGTAGTCGGCGGCGCTCTTCAGCGCCTTGTCGATCATCGTCGTATTAGAGCCCGGAACGGCGAGGTACGAACGCTGCAGGCGCTGTTTGCGGAGGGGATGAAGCGTGAAACTCATGGTGGCGTGCCTTCCTCGAGAGATTTTTTGTTGTGAGCATAATTGATCGTTTGTGCCGTACCCGCGTCGCAAAGCGATAATGCGGGGTGCCGTTCGTCCGCTTGAGCAGATGACCAGCGGCGCAGGCTTGACGGTCGCGGCGTCGAGATCGGGCATCCAGCTCTAAAAGAGCCGAATGCCCGGTTGTCTTAGGCGGCTTTTGCCGTCGGGTGCGTGACGCTGGTGGCAGACTTCGTCGCCGTCTTGCTGAAGTATTCAGCGGCAGCGCCGGTACCAGACCCAAGCTTGATGTTGACGCCGCAATCCTTGAGCGCCATTTCGACCGCGAACAACACGCCGCCGATCATGAACTCATCGACCGCGCCCAAGTGACCGATGCGGAACACTTTGCCGGCCACCTTGTTGAGGCCAAGGCCCAGCGAGGTGTTGTAGCGGTAATAAGCGGTCTTGGTGATGGCGTTGCTATCGATGCCTTCTGGTACCAGGATCGCCGACACGGTGTCGGAGTGCCACTTAGGTTCCTTGGCGCAAAGCTTCAGACCCCATGCATCGACGGCCGCGCGCACGCCCTTGGCCAGACGCGTGTGACGGGCGATGATGTTGTCGAGGCCTTCTTCGGCGATGAGATCGAGCGAAGCGCGAAGCCCGCGGATCAACTGCGTCGCTGGCGTATAGGGGAAGTAGCCGAGATCATTGGTCTTGATCATGTCTTCGAACGAGAAGAAGCAGCGGTTCATGCGGCCGTTGAGGGCCTTGTTGGCATCGAGCGCTTTCTGGCTGACGGCGAGGATGCCAAGGCCGGTCGGCAGCATGAAGCCTTTCTGAGAACCAGAAACGCAACAATCAACGCCCCATTCGCCCATCCGCATGTCGAGCGAACCGACCGAAGACACGCCATCGACCATCAGCAATGCTGGGTGCTTGGCAGCGTCGAGCGCCTTGCGCACGCCAGCGATGTCCGACGACACGCCGGTTGCGGTTTCGTTATGCGTCGCGAACACGGCTTTGATTTCGTGGTGCGTATCTTTGGCGAGAATGTCGGCATATTTTTCGAGCGGCACGCCCGTGCCCCACTCTTCGTCGCACAGCACGACCTTGAGGCCGAGACGCTCGGCCATGTCGACCCACAGCAGCGAGAACTGGCCAAAGCGGCTCATCAGCACTTTATCGCCAACGGCCAGCGTGTTCGTGATCGCCGATTCCCAAGCACCCGTTCCCGACGATGGGAAAATAAAGACGCGGCCGTCTTTCATCTTGAAAACCTTCTTCAGGTCTTCAAATACCGGCAGCGTGAATTTCGGAAATTCCGGGCTGCGCATGTCTTCCATCGGAATGTTCATGGCCATGCGAACTTTGTCGGGGATCGTTGTCGGACCAGGAATGAAAAGATGTGGGGTAACCAGCATGGACGTTTCTCCGAGATGTTTTTTTTAACGCCGCTACCGCCCGCCTCGTGTGTGAGGCGCAAGCGTGAGACGACAGACGATGTCCGATTGCCCGCGAGCCGCGAGCTAGGCATTTCTTAAGACCGATTAACAAAAGCATACTGGTGGAGGCTCATCGCCTTCACAACACCCCGTTGGGGGGGATCGCTGTGTGGCGGGGGGGTAGGGGGCGCTACCCACCCCGAGCCCACGTCATTTTTTGCACTGCGGAGCAACATTAAACGCCGTCGTTCAGCGCCGAGAGATAAAGCGCGACCGCCATCGCACGGTTGCTCACGCCGAGCTTGTCGTAGAGATTTTTCAGGTGATATTTCACAGTGTTGCGGGTGATGCCTGTGCGTGCCGCGATTTGCAGGTTGGTCCAGCCGTTGGCGAGTGCGGCGAGCAATTCGCGCTCGCGCGCGGTCAACGCTCCGAGCGGATCGTAGTTCAACAGATCGATATCGATGTAGGGCAGCGACAAGCGGCCGCGCGCGACCGCGACAATCGTTTCGAGCAGAATTGCCGGCTCTTCGGATTTCGACACGAACCCCCACGCCCCACCCTTGATCGATTGGCGCAGAACGTTGGCACCCATTTCCCCGGTGTAGATAATCACTCGCGTTGGCAGCTTGGCGGTTTTGACCGCGGCCAGCACTTCGCCACCAGAGATATCGGGCAGCGACCACCCGACGAGCGCGATGGCAACTTTAGCGCTTTCGAGCTGCGCCAAGATAGCGGCCCCGGTGCCGAACACACCGGTGATATGAAAACGTCCATCTTTGTTGATCAGGTTTTCGAGGGCGACCCTAACGACCGGGTTCTTGTCGACAATCGCAATATCGATCTTGGCGGCCATAAAGTGAAATTTCCAAAGGTCAAAACTGGGGGCTAGCTGGGGAACTCAGCGGGCGTTGGCGGGTGGCACCACCGGCTTTATAGAGTGAAAATTGGCGACCCCGGCAGGATTTGAACCTGCGACCTACGGTTTAGGAAACCGTTGCTCTATCCAGCTGAGCTACGGGGCCAAAGGTGGCACTTGGATCCTTAGTATGGCGTCAGCCATTCGAGCTATGGAACTCCCCGCCCAAGGCGTCAAGCCTGCAACGCACGCCGCCGCGCCCAGGAGGGGCGCACCTCGTTTTTAAAGCAGGTGCTTATGCCGGTGGGTGGGTATTCGCCCGAGGCGTGCGGTGTCACATTTAATTGCTAACAAAAGTTAATTTTTCCAACTTTATGGTTGGTAAAAAAAACTTTTCTATCTAAAGTTGCGACAGTTTGCTATCCGCTTTGGGGTGAATGCTGCAGTCATGGGTACGATCCGCGTCGAATTTGTTCCGATCGCCAAATATAATCTCGGCCTCTTTCACCTCGACCATCTGCAGCTCGTATTCGAAGACGAAAGCGCCTACTTCAATAGCCAAGATTATTGGTACGTCATGGAGGGTACCCATGATGGCGGCATCTTAAATGGCCACCTGGGCGTGCTCGGCGAAGATGGCCGACTGCAGCTGCAAACCGCCAACGATGCCAGCAAAGAAGATCTTGTCGCCAAAATCGGCACGCCAGAAACGCGCGGTTCGAGGATCGTCAAGACCGGTGGCGATAGTCTAGGCACTTGGTCGGACATGGCGCAGTACGCCACCGAGATCGCCGAACAGGATTTTCCCTATCTCGGCGCCAGTTGGCCGTTCGGCGCCTATCCGACGCTGAACTCGACCTCGTTCATCACCACGTTGTTGTGGACCATTGGTCTCGACATCAACTACCTGATGCCGTTCGGCATCCGCAATTCGCCCGGTACCGGCACCATCCTGGGCACAACGCACGACGACAACATCACGACAGGGGGCAACCTGCTGACCGTCGCTGGCGGTTTCGGCGAGGACAATCTGCACGGTTCGGACAATCTCATCTACCTCGACAAACTTTACGGCGGCGACGACAGCGACACGATTTACTGGTCGCACGGCGAGAATATCATCCACGGCGGCCAGTACGCTTTGGCCTACGCCGAAGATGGTCTCGATACCGTCGATTACTCCGGCGTTGGGCAAGTGCATCTGATCAGCACCAAACATGCCGTCGAACATAAGGTCGCCAACTACATCGCCGCCTTCGACGGTGGCTCTGACCAATTGTTTTCGATCGAACAGGTCGCTTGGGACAAGAAAAGCGATTACATCTCGGCCGGCGAGGGCGTCGACGTTCTGGAACGCCCGCTTGAATTGAAGTTGAAAGATCAAACAAACAACGGTCGCGGCGATCAACTCGATTTTTCTGACAGTAACACTGGCCTCATCATCAACGCGGCGGGCGGCGAGTTCACCTCCATTCAGACGGCCGCCAGCACTGGTCAGGATGCTGGCTATTGGGCGCAGTCGGCCGAATGGATCATCGGCTCGGGTGCCAACGATTTTATCTACACCAGCTCGACACTGCTTGGAGCCGAAGGCGGCCGGGGCGACGATGTAATAGATGCCAGATTGGCAACGCCGTTCTCGTTTGCCAGCCCGCAAGGTTTTGACGTCGAGATCGCTGGCGACCAGGGCAATGACACGCTCGTGAGTGGCGCTGGCTATTCGCTTGCCCACGGCGGCGCCGGCAGCGACCGCTTCGTACTCTCGACGATGAGCACCGATGTCGGCCATATCGTCGAATTTGTCATCGACGATGCATCGTCGGAAGATCAGCTTTTCGTGCCGTACAATTTTTTCAAACAGAACATCGGCGATTTCGAAAATTCGCAACTGTTCCAGCTGACCGGCGCTCCCTTCAAAATCGACGATACGATCAACCCACAGTCCTACTTCACGATCCATTGGACCGGTTTCGATGAGATCCATGGTAACATCGAATTCAGCGGCATAATCAGATATGAGATGTCCGGAGCCGATCTCCTCATCAGTTTATTCGAAGGTATCCCGACCGAATACACGATCCCAGCGGATTCCGACGGCCCGGAGCAGCATTTTCTGCTTAATGTCGGCAACAGAGACACCGAAACGCACATCCGCGTTCTCAACTGGTCCAATGGCGATTTAGGCATCTCGTTCCCGCTCACTTTTAACTCGGACGAACTCAACGTTGCCGGCTCTTACGATGCATTGCCCGGATACAATTCAGCTATCGACTACCAAACGTCGTCGGCCCGGTTTCAAGCACCGCTCGATCTACGGCCCGATGGTTATTTGCCGAAAGAGTTCCAGAGCAGCGCGTTGACCAGCGCCCTTTTCATTGCCCCAGCGCCGCCAACCGAAGGCGACGACACGCTCGCGATCGCGCCCAACGGGCCCTTTAAAATCAACGGCCTTGGCGGCAACGACACGATCACGGGCAGCGACGCGGGCGACATCATCGACGGCGGAACCGGTGCCGACATCATGATCGGCGGCAAAGGCAATGATCTGTATTACGTCGACAACGCTGGCGACCGGGTGATTGAATTTGTCGGCGGCAGCTTCGACGACGTTTATTCGTCGATCGATTACGTGCTGCCAGAAAATGTAGAACACTTGACGTTGACGGGCTCTGCCGTCCACGGCACGGGCAACAGTCAACGCAACACGGTCGTCGGCAACGTCTTCGACAACGTGCTTGAGGGCGGTGCGGGCGACGATACGATCGCTGGCAACGAGGGCCGCGACATCATGTCGGGCGGCGCGGGCAGCGACGGTTATGTCTACGGTCTGGGCGATGGCCACGATGTCATCATCGACGCCGGCGGCAACAACACCGACCAGGACGTGCTGATCTTGAGCAACGGCATGAAGCCGTCCGACGTGACCTTCATCCGCAATCCCAATTCGCCAGACAACCTCGTGCTGCGCTTCTCCGATGGCGGCGACATTACTATCAAGGATTATTTCCTAGGCCACGGCGCTGGCATCGAGAGCTTGGAATTCAACGGCGGCCTGGTTTGGGGGGCGACCGAATTCGCAGCTCGCGCGGCGGCGGCCATCGTCACCGACAATGCCGCACCGGTCGCGCTTGATGACACCTATGTTTACGCCGGCGTGGGTGCCTTTACGGTTTCAGCGGCTGCCCTGACGGACAACGACTTCGACGCTGACGGCAATCGTTTAGCCATTCAGTCCATTGCCAATATCAGCCAAGGCACAGTGGCCATCGATGCCAATGGCGACTTGCTGATCACGCCGGGTGATCCGACCGCCACTTCCATCGCGTTCGATTATACGGTGTCCGACGGCAGGGGTGGTCTGGCCACCGCCAACGCCGCGTTTTCGCTCGTCACCAACCATGCTCCGGTGATCTCTGCGGCGGCGCTGGCAGCGGTTGATGCGGTGACGCGCACGGCAGTCGGCGTTGTCACCGCCAGCGACGTTGACGGCGATGGTCTGATCTACGCATTGGAAGCCGGCAATGGACCGCTCAAAGGCACTGTGACCTTCGGGACGGGTGGCGCCTTCACGTATCACGCGTTCGCATCCGCCAGCGGCTCGGACGCATTCACCGTCACTGTTTCGGACGGACTTGGCGGCGTAGCGCGCCACACGTTCAGCGAAACAATTCCTCAACCGCCGGTGAAAATCGGCCCGCCGCCGATCAAAGGCGGACATAGCGGCGGCAGTGGCGGATCGGCTGAAGTTCACACCTTCATCGGCACCAAACATCACGACGTCCTAACCGGTACCGCTGGCGACGACACGTTTTTTGGCAAAAAAGCGGGCGACGTGCTGATCGGCGGTGGCGGCAACGATGTGTTCCTGGTGCGCGGCGACGACGGGCGCGACCGCATCGATGGCGGCAGCGGTTACGACATCATCCGTGGCAGCAAGGGCAACGATACGATCCGGGTCTCCGATCATCTGGCCAACTTGAAATCGATCGAAGCAATCGAAGGTCGCGGCGGCCACGGCGACCGCATTATCGGCACAACGCATGACGATCACCTCGATTTCTCCAAGATGAAGATCACCGGCATCGAGCGCATCAATGCCGGTCGCGGAGACGACGAAATCATCGGATCTCACGGTCGAGACGTGCTCGTCGGCGGCAGCGGTTCGGATACTTTCATATTCAACGCCAGAAGCGGCCATGATGTCATCTTGGATTTCACAGTCAGCAACGGCTTGGGGGTCAAAGGAGACGTGATCGATCTGAAGCACACGACCATCTCAAGCTATGCCGATCTATGGAACCACATTTCGCAGTCGGGCCAGGATGCGCTCATCACGCTCGATAGCAAAAACAGCGTGCTATTGAAGGGCGTTGACTATCACCAGCTGCAATTCGATAATTTCAAGATCGGATAACCCGAGACTTTCTAACATCGACATTGTACGCATTTATTGTCGGCGCGGCCGTTCGTCTGCTTTCGGACTTGGCGCCGTTGTGAGCGTTTGTGATCATGCATACGAGACGCGCCAAAAGCTGCGAGTTGCGCCCATTCTTCTGTGCTGCGTTTTGCGCGCTCATCGCTTTGGCGAGCGTCACGGGGCAAAACGCTGTCGCGCAGGATCTCACCGCCGCCCAACCCAGCGCCGTCCTGGCCGAAACAACCCCGCCGGCCCTGGCTGATCCAGACGCTGTGGCGGCTGAGCCCGCTGATGCGTCTGCCACGCCACCTTCCGGCGACTGCGAACTGCAGCCCGGTCCCGTTCGCACGGTCGCCCGCGTGCTGGACGCCGAAACGGTTCAACTCGACGATGGCCGCGAAGTGCGCATCATCGGCGCGCTCGCGCCGCGCGCCAGAGACGCGGTCGCCAACCCGGGGGAGTGGCCAGCCGAACAGGAGGCAATCGCGGCGCTGACCGAACTCGTACTTGGCCATTCCGTCAAGCTTGCCTATGGCGGCGGCCGCCGCGACCGCTATGGCCGCCATTTGGCGCAATTGTTTGTCGAAAAAGACGGCGAGAGCCAATGGGTGCAAGGCTGGATGCTCGCCAACGGACATGCCCGCTTCTACGGCTTGTTCGATAACTTCAGCTGCGCGCAAGAGCTGCGCGCCCAGGAAGCCCAAGCCCGCACGCAGCGCATCGGCATCTGGTCGGTGGCGCTCTACCGCCCTAAGCCCGCCGCGAACGCGCAAATTTTGATGGCGTTACGCAGCAGCTATCAAATCGTCGAGGGCCGCATCGCCAACGTCTCGCGCACTAAGTCGGCGGTGTATTTGAACTTTGGGCAAGACTGGAAAACCGACTTCACGATCAAGGTCGCCAAAAACACATTGAGCGCCAACGCGGCATGGGCCGCAGGCCTCGAAGGTCTGCAGGGCAAATCGATTGCAGTGCGGGGCTGGATCGAGCGCGGCAACGGTCCACTCGTGGAGCTGATAAATCCGGCTCAATTTGAAGTGCGCGACGAGGGCCCGCCTGCCGCTAACACGGCCCCAGTCGACGGGCTGGTGCCTGATGATGTGCCGGTCGCGGAAACTTTCCCGCAGCCGGGTTCGGACGCGCCGGAGACGGCGAGCGTTGCTGGCGTGGTGCAAGTGGCGCCCTCGACCAACGATACTGCAGGTGCTGCTGTCCCGTTAGCATCGGGCGAACCGACAGCCACAGACCAAAAGCCGGCGACTGAGCCAGCGATCATTGCTCGCACGGCGCGTAAGAATTCTGCGAGTAAAAATCCGCCCGGCCAACATTTGGCGGAACGCAAAAGTGCTGCCGCGACCACCGCTGGTCAAAAACCGACCGCTCCTCTCCGGTCGAAGCCGATCAATAAAAAGCGCCCGGAATTGACCATTCCGGGCGCCGTCGATCTATGATTTTGTCTCAGGTTCGGACTGATCGTTGGGGCTATCGTCTAAAGCGCTTCAAGCGGCTTCGACGACGGCTGCCTCGCCTTCACTGGCTAAGCGGCGACTCTTGGCGCTTCTGGACAGAATTTCGGTGATACGCTGCACGGCGCCGCGTTCATCGAGCTTCTCGACAGCCGCGATCTCGCGAGCCATCCGGTCCAAAGCGTCTTCGTAAAGCTGACGCTCCGAATAGGACTGTTCGGGCTGTGCTTCCGAGCGATAGAGGTCGCGCACGACTTCGGCGATCGAGACGAGATCACCGGAGTTGATTTTCGCGACATACTCTTGCGCGCGGCGGCTCCACATCGTGCGTTTAACGCGGGCGCGGCCTTTCAGCGTGTCCATGGCTCTCTTGACGACGGCGTCATCGGCAAGTTTGCGCATTCCGACGCTGGCCAATTTTCCGGTTGGCACGCGCAGGGTGAGCTTTTCTTTCTCGAAAGTGATCACGAACAGTTCGAGCGCCATGCCGGCGATCTCCTGCTCTTCGATCCCGACGATGCGGCCGACGCCGTGCGCGGGATAGACGATAAGCTCGTTTGACTTGAAGCCATGGCGCTGATTGACGGGCTTTTTCTGAACGGCAAGCATCTGGCGCGCAGCCGCTGCTTTTTCAGCAATGGCTTTGGGCGTCATCGGCTGAACGGCAACGGGCGCGGTCAATTTCTGGCCGCCGGGCTTTTGCACGGATGCAGGAACGGCGCGACCGGTAACCGGCGGCGTTGCGGGGCGCAGATGCGGCGCGGTGCCAGCTTTGAGCGGACCGCTGACCGGGCCGGCTGGCTTTTTGGCGGCCTGCGGAGCGGTGGTGCTCGCGGCTTTCGTTTCCAACTTCGCCGCGTTCGGCTTGCCAACGTGAATGTTTGATTTCAGCGGTGTAGCTTGAATGGTGGGGGGCGCCTTTTTTGAAACCTTGGGGGCAATCGCAACGGGTGCCGCTGGCTTCGCCTTCGAAGTCAGCACGGGCGCCTTGGGGGTAGCGGCAGTCTTCGCCTTCGCGGGCTTTACCGGGGCGGCAGGAGCCTTGCGGGCAACCGGCTTTGCAGCGGTCTTGGCGCGGGCTTCAACCTTCTTCTTCTGGGCCATTTCGTTCATCTCACTCTATCGCACAACGTCTGGTTGGCTTGCAAACCAACCAAACCACGTTAGAAGCTTCTGCTCTTGGAAGCAGCTTGCCTCATCGTGTCTTTGCGCTCCGCACCGGCCTCTCAGCGGCGCCGAGCACTACACGCGCATCAACGAAACGACCCTTCTTCTTTCAAGGACCGTTCCTCTTGCGCCCGTCGCAGGCTTAGTTGTACATATCCTGAACCAGCTTCGATTCAGCCCGGTGACGCCCCGTATCGTTTTATGAAAGCTACGGCCCAGAGCGGCGTAGCCTTCTTTTGTTCGCGGCCGTTTCAGGTTTGTACTGCTGTTGCCATCACGCAGTGCACACTAACACAATCTTAGCGGCAAATGAAGGGCTGGGGTTGACGCGCTACGCGCGGGCTTAACCGTTAGGCTTAAGCGAAATCAAGAAATAGCGTTAAAAATGGAAATTAACCAGGCGCGATGACGTCTGATCTAGAAAAATTTTTCTAATATCAGTCGCCCACCCCTGGGGTGCTTGAGAAATATTTTTCGTATTTGTTTTCCTCGTCCTTGTGATTGTCGGCTTCCGGCAGGCCAGGTTTCTTGGCCGTGATGTTGGGCCAGGATTCAGCGTACTTGCGATTGAGCTCTAGCCATTTCTCGACGCCGGGCTCCGTATCGGGCTTGATAGCGTCGACCGGGCACTCCGGCTCGCAAACACCGCAGTCGATACATTCGTCGGGGTGAATGACGAGCATATTCTCGCCTTCGTAGAAGCAATCCACCGGACAGACTTCAACGCAGTCGGTGTATTTGCACTTGATGCACTTTTCATTGACGATGTAGGTCATGCTGGTGTCCGGTCGGCTTAGTTACGTTGCAGCCGCTTGAAGATTTGCGGCCTGTTTCGTGAAGTCTCGAAAGCGGCGCCCCACAGGATCGCTTTGCCAACCAACGCCGTCATTCAACGCCGTTGCGATCTTTGAGCCGTTCCGTGTCGCGCCGTTCACGCTTTGTAGGTCGACCGGAGCCCGACGCCCTGATCCCTTGCGACGACGTCGTTTCGACAGACCCCCCAGAATGGACAGAACCGACCGAACCTCGCGGCTGGAGCGCAGATGTGGTCTCATCCGGGCGAGGTGTCAATTCCTCATAGAGAGCTTGTGCCTCTGAAGCGGGGCCACGGCGCTGCCCAATTCCCAGAACCTTGAGTATTCGCACCTGAGGGCCCAGCGAAATCGTCAGAGTGTCGCTAGGTTTTAACTTCTGACTTGGTTTATCCACCTTTTCTTTGTTCAACCGGACCTTACCGCGGTCGATCAGTGCCTGCGCCAAGGTGCGAGACTTGGCGATGCGCGCGAACCAAAGCCATTGATCAAGCCGCTGCCCGGTTTGATCGTCGGCGGTTACTGTCATCGCGACCCTGGCTCCTGACCCCTCTTGTCCATCGATGCTTTGAGCGCGGCCAACTTGGCGAAGGGCGAATCCGGGTCGACGCCGGAACGCTTAGGCGGCGCGGCGCTGACAACTTCAGGTTGCCTTCGACTGTCGTCGCGGCGCGGGCGATCACGGCCCGCCGGTCCGCCGCCTGGGCCAGATCCCGGGCGGTCGCGATCACGGCCACCACCGCTGCGGTTTGGTTTGTCGCGATCATTGCGATCGCGGCCCTGGCGATCCCCACCGCCACCTGGCTTGGCGCCGCGATCACCGGGCACGTGGCGATCATTGCGCTGATTGGGTGCATGGGCCGGACGCTGGCCGACCACTGTAGGGGACACGCCCTCTGCCGTGGTGGCCACTGCTCCAGCCTCGCTCGTGCCATTGACGCCGCTGGCTGCGACCAGCGTTGCTGGTTTGCCGCCATCCTTGCGATCATGACGGGGACCACCATGGCGAGGCCCACCGGTCCTTTGATCAGGCCGCTGATCGGCGCGCGGTTCGCGTTTGGCTGACCGTTCTGAACGAGCTGGACGCTGATGGCGTCTGGGACGCCAGACATCTTCGTATTTGATTTCTTCTGCAGCAGCGGCCGCCGGTGCGGTCGTCTCGGTGCCAGTTTCCAAAGCGGCTGTATCCGGCGCTGCATCATGGCCAACCGTAGTCGCTGTTTCTTGCACGGGCTGATGTTCAGCGTTCGTCTCGGATGTCGCTTCGGTTTGTTGCGCCGTCACGGCTTCGGCGTGTCCCTCGACTTGGTCTGCCGACACGTCCGTCGTCTTATCGCCTGACGGTGCCTCAGTCACCGCGCTCGCGACTTGCGGTGCTGGTTTTGCAACAGCCACGGCTGCAATCGGACGACGCTCAACCCGGAAGCCCAGCGCCTTCAAAACGTGACTGACCTCATCGGCAGATGTGCCCAGGATCGACATCATCTCCTCGGTCACCTTGAAGCCGCCATCGCCGGTTGCCCCTTTGGGCGGCATGTCAGGTTTTTCGGGATTGGCGCGCCACGCCAGCAGCGGACGAATGAGATCGGCAAGCCGCTCTAGAATATCGAGGCGAACGGCGCGCGGCCCGCAGACGTGAAAGCCATTAGCGCGATAAAGCGCTTCCGGCACGGCAGCGTCCGCTGCAACGGAAGTCAATCCGGGCCGGGCAAGCGCTGGCGGCTGATCGAGATCGATGCCGGCGGTTGCAGCGTTTTTCAACGTCCACAGCGTCGCCGTCAATTCCGCCGGTGCGGGCTTTAACATGGCGGGGAAATGAATATTGAACGCGCCGAAGCGAAGCCCGTGCTTGCGCAAATCGGCTCGTGCGCCTTGATCGAGCGCGCTGATTTCCTCAGCAACGGTATCGCGTTTCAGAACGCCAAAATTTTCCTTCAGGCGGAATGCGACGCCGCGCGCCAAACCTTGCAAATCGCTGACATTGGACAAATCGACCAGCGGCTTCAACTTGTCCGCAATCAGATCCTTCAGCCAGGTTTGCAACCGGCCAAGAACCTTCTCGCGATCGGACTCGTTCAAATGCTCATCGACCAGCAGCGCGACGTTGGGCGCTAACGGATCTTCCGTTGCCTCTAGCTTGGCGATTTCATCATCGCGCCAGATTACGCGACCGGTGCGCGTAAGCTTGAACGCATCGTTGCCAGCCGCCGCCACCCGGCGCGCCCGCATGCCCAGTTCGCGCGCCAGAACTTGCGTTGCCGCCGCCCGTGTTGCCTTGCCGTGAATTCCGTCCGCTGAAGCATCGAGCGTGAAGCGGAATCCTTTGAGGCGTCCGACAAAATGATCTTCGACCTTGATCGAGCCATCCTCGGCGATATCGGCATTCAATTCTTCTTTGTCGCGCATACCCTTCATCAGTGCACTGGTCCGGCGGTCTACGAAACGTTGTGTCAGGCGTTCGTGGAGGGCGTCGGAGAGACTATCTTCAATTTCACGCGTCCGGTTCTGCCAGTGGCTCGGGTCTTTCAACCAGTCTGGCCGGTTCGAAACGAACGTCCACGTTCGGATGTGGGCGATGCGCGTGGCGAGCGTATCTATATCTCCATCGGTCCGGTCAGCGAAAGCAACTTGTTTGGAAAACCAGTCTTCCTGAATGTGATGGTCGCCCGTCATCAGGAATTTGAAGAGTGTTATCACCAGCTCATGATGGCTCTGGCCCGAAATCTTGCGATAATCGGGAACTTGGCAAACATCCCACAGTTTGGCAACCGCGCCCGGGCTCGCGCACATATCGCGGACTTCGCGGTCGCTCGTGGCAGCATCGAGTGCGGCCAGATCGTCGGTGGTGCGCGCGCGGGTCAGGCGCTGCTCGCGCGGGACTTCGCGCAGGCTTTCATGCAGGCGATCGAGCGAGCCGAAGTCGAGCTTGCGGTTGCGCCATTGCAGAACCCGGATGCTCTCGAAGTTGTGCGATTCCAGCCGCTCGATCAGATCGCTATCGAGCGGCTCGGCGCCGCCCGTCACACCAAACGTGCCATCGTTCATGTGACGTCCGGCACGGCCCGCAATCTGGCCTAATTCTCCCGCCGTCAAGTTGCGATGGTTTTGGCCGTCAAACTTGCGCAACGCCGAAAACGCGACGTGGTCGACGTCGAGATTGAGACCCATGCCAACAGCATCGGTGGCGACCAGGAATTCGACATCGCCCGATTGGTAGAGAGCGACTTGAGCATTGCGCGTGCGCGGCGACAGTGCACCCAGAACAACAGCGGCACCACCGCGCTGGCGGCGGATTAATTCGGCGATGGCATAGACGTCTTGAGCCGAGAACGCGACGATGGCCGAGCGCGCCGGCAACCGCGTGATTTTCTTCTCGCCCGAATACGACAACTTCGACAGCCTTGGCCGCGAAATGAAATTGGCACCAGGGATGAGGTCGCTGATCGCCTCGCGCATCGTCTGGGCGCCAAGCAGCAGCGTTTCGGAACGGCCGCGCGCATGCAGCAGACGGTCGGTAAAGACGTGGCCGCGCTCGGGATCGGCGCACAGCTGAATTTCATCGATGGCGAGGAAATCGACATCGACATCGCGCGGCATGGCCTCGACGGTCGATACCCAATAGCGCGCCCGCTCAGGTTTGATCTTTTCTTCGCCCGTGATGAGCGCGACTTTGTCGGCTCCAACGCGCGTTTTGATCTTGTCGTAGACTTCGCGCGCGAGCAGCCGCAACGGCAGACCGATCATGCCGCTTTCGTGACCCAGCATGCGTTCGATGGCGAGATGCGTCTTGCCCGTATTGGTTGGGCCCAGCACCGCAGTAACGTTGCGAATACGGGCCTCAAACTCGCTCCCCATGGCGGGTGAACTCCAGAATAGATCTAAGCAAATGGCATTGCAGAGCAAGGGAGCGAGAGCAAGAGTTTATTCTCTCGACCAAGTGCCCGCTGTTGGCAGCCGACGTCTGCATACGAAGGCCGTGCTGCTACTGGGTCAGCGCGATCACGGATTTGTTGGCAGCCGTAATATCGATTCTGTCGGCGGTCATCACGGCCGAGCCGATCGAGGTTGGGATCGACAAGCGATAGGGCACGTTAACGTTGGCGCTCGGGATTGGCCGCAGAGCGATTTCGATACCGTTATAATCAACCCAAGGGTTGGCGAAATCTTTCGGCTTGTGGCCCGCGATCGGCACATACTTGACGCGGCACACGATCAAGTTTGCCGGCTGCCCGGACGGTTTCTTTTCAGCAAGCTTTTGTACGCCCTTAAGCGACAACTGAAGATCAAATCGCGCCTTGCCATCGAAGACCGCAATTTTCCGGTCGCACGGTGCCGCGCCCGCAGCGTGTGTCATCGCAACTATCGCCGTCATTGGATCGAGAACGTTTTTCATATGCTCAGGCTTGAGCGGCACCGCTTCGGGCGACGGTGGCTTTGCCGGCACCAGTGCTACCGCGTTGACGCCGGTTTTGTCGAAGCCGAGCTTGACCTGGCCCTCTTTGGATTTGGTTTTAAAGCTAAGTTGATAGCCGCCAGGACGCGCCGCGTTGCCCTCGATGGCGCCCTTAGATTCCAGCGCGCCTTTCCACTTGAAAGCACCAAATAGGGCCGAGACACTGGCGTCGGCGGAAACCTTGTAGGATTTGCCGTCGAACTGCGATTGAAACTGATATTTGCCGACGTCAAAGCCGTTGAAGGACAAGTTGTAGTGTGCCGCCACTGCCACTGGCCACACGGCTTGAGCTGTGGAGGCAGCGGGCTCAGCGATTGCCCCCCAGGGCACCGCACAGGGCACCAACAGCGCCATCAGCGCGGCAAATCGAGCGATCGGCGCTGCATTCGATGAAACCATAACTGGCAAAAGTCCCCGCATAAGAGGCGATCAAAAACCTCTGAGAATTTCTGGCGTTAGAGAGACTTTACGTCGAATATAGGACACCAGCTTGGGGCCTTAAGCTTTGGGAGAAAGCACTCATTCGCGCGCGTTCGGTCAGCCATTGCTTGACGCCGCCCCAAACCCTCGATTATACAGCCCCATCAACCCCGCTGGCGGCAGTCGGCGGGGTACCTGTTTTTAATAGACCGCAAACGTTTACCGCGCCGCAATGGCAGCGGCGATGGAGAGACTTATGACCAGGCGCTGTGACCTGATGGGAACGTTGCCACTTTCTGGACAACGCAAAAGCCACGCCGAAAACAAGACCAAACGCAAGTTCCGCCCGAACCTGTGCAACGTCACCTTGATGAGCGATATTCTGGGCAAGAAGGTCCGCTTGCGCGTGACCGCTCGGGCGCTGAAAACCGTTGAACATCGCGGCGGCCTTGACGCATACCTCGTCAAAGCAAAGAACGAGCAGCTGTCGCCAGATTGCGTCAAGCTCAAGCGCGAAATCAAAAAAGCGCAAGCTGCCACTGCCACTGCCACTGCGACGGCCGCCAAGGCCGCTTGAAGTCCTGTCTCAAGACGACTTTCAAAACTTAAAGTCCGGCCCCGATTATCATTCGGGCCGGGCTTTTGCTGTTTGCGGCTCGCTGAGCGAGAACTGCAACAATAGCGTGCGCTGTAAAAAATGATTGTAATTGTCATCTGAGATCATGGTGATGATCGTCTCGCCGGCGCGCCCGCGCGATACCGCCAGGCCCTCCATATTGTCGATATCGAATTCATAGTCGGCTTCGATCAGAATTTGGCCTTTGACCGTATGGCCCGGTTCTAGGTCTCCCGGCATGATCTTGCGTAGCCGCATCTTGACGCCTTCGAGCCAGCGGAACCGGCGCTCCAAAACAAACAGCGTACCGTCTTCGGTGCTCGCAATATCGGTGAGGTCGAAGTCGCCGATGTTTTCGAAGTTGAACTTTTGCGTGGCGCCGCCGGTCCAAATCCAGCCGGTATGATTATGGTGGCTATCTAGCAGACGTTCGGACAGGGCGACGGTCGCGCCTTTATAAGGTCCACCGCGCATCACGGTCATCGCTTCAAAACCGGTATTACGGCGCATCTTCCGGGCTTCGGGCGGCAAGGTCAGCGCGCCACGCGACGGCGAAAATCTATCCCTCGTGACGTCGAAGCGCAGAATACGGTGGTTTTGTTCCAGTGCTACAAGAAACGAGCCGCTTGATATCGTGCCGTTGACCAGAGCGACTGCTTCGGCATCGCGGTCACGCTCACGCTTGAACGGCATGCCGTCTTCGCCCAGCAGCGGCCCCATTTGGGCATTCTGGACGCCCGATAGCCTGCCGCCATTATACGCCAGCTCGCCGGTGAGCCACACGCCGCTATCTGAAATCGACACGAACTTGCGGCCATCGGGATCGAGAACGAGGCCAGACCAGCCGCCGAAGTTTGGCGATGGCGAGGTCAGCAATAAGCCGCCGCGCCAGTCTAATTGCCCAAAGCGCGTTTCGCCACTGCCGCCAGTGTGGCGGAAGTCGGCGATCGGCTGTGCCTCGACGCTGACGGGACCCGCGATCAGCCGACTAGCGTCGGGTTTGTTATCGGCGGCCACGATGGCGGGCGTCGCCAGCAGCATGACGGCAAAGATGGCTGTTTTGAACCGTCTCGCACTAGCTGCACTGGCGTGTGCCTGCGGCCGCCAGCCCGCGAAATAACTCTGATACACGTGACCCCTCCGGCCTCAGTTAACCCGGCGTGGCTTGCCACCCCTGCGCTTGCCCTGGCTTTTTACGTCTTTTTCTTCGAACAGTTCGACCAACTTTTCCGTCATCGCACCGGCAAGCTCAGACGGATCGGTGATCGTCAAAGCCTTGCGGTAATACCGCGTGACGTCATGACCGATACCGATTGCGATCAACTCGACCGGCGATCTCGTCTCGATTTCATTGATGACCTGACGCAAATGCTGCTCCAAGTAGCTGCCGGTATTGACCGACAAAGTCGAGTCATCGACCGGCGCGCCATCAGAGATCATCATGAGAATGCGGCGCTGCTCGGGCCGCCCTAATAGCCGCGCGTGCGCCCAGGCGAGCGCCTCGCCATCGATGTTTTCTTTCAGCAATCCCTCGCGCATCATCAAGGCGAGAGCATTTTTCGCCCGCCGCCAAGGCGCATCAGCCGTCTTATAAATGATATGACGCAAATCGTTGAGTCGGCCGGGCGTTGCAGGCTTGCCCGCTGCCAGCCACTCCTCGCGCGCCTGCCCTCCTTTCCAAGCTCTTGTTGTGAAGCCTAGAATTTCCACTTTGACGCCGCACCGCTCTAGCGTTCGCGCCAGAATATCGGCGCAACAGGCCGCAACCATGATCGGGCGGCCGCGCATGGAACCCGAATTGTCCAACAGCAATGTGACAACGGTATCGCGAAAATCCGTCTCGCGTTCGCGTTTGAAAGTCAGCGCGTGCATTGGGTCGGTGATGATGCGCGTCAGGCGTGCAGCATCGAGTACGCCCTCGTCGAGATCGAAATCCCAACCGCGATTTTGTTGCGCCAGCAAGCGGCGCTGCAACCGGTTGGCCAGACGCGCCACGGCCGCCGACAACGTTTTCAGTTCCTTGTCGAGGAATGAGCGCAACCGTTCGAGCTCTTCCGGCGTCGACAATTGTTCAGCGCTCACTTCCTCATCGAACGCGCGGGTGAAAACTTTGTAGCCGAACGCCTCCGGGTTGTCCAAAACCGAGGTGTTGGGCCGCCAGGGCGCGGGCGCGTCATCTTCCTGCAGATCGTCGCCATCGCTGTCGCTCTGATCGACATCGCCGGTGTCGGTCATTTCGTCGGATTCGGACACCTTGCCTTCGGCTAAATCGTCCTCGCCCTTTTTGTCTTGACCCTCCGAGCCCTCGTCTTTGGCCTCATCGCCCTCTTCGGAGCCGCCTTCCGGCGCGTTGTCATTGTCGTCATCATCGTTGTTTTCAGATGCGCTCGCATCGACCGCATCGGCCAGTTCCAGCGCCTTCAACAATTCGCGCACGCCGCGGCCGAATTGCTCTTGGCTTTCAGCCAGAGATTCGAGCCGCTTCATTGTTTTGGCGCCTTTACCCTCGATCAGCGGGCGCCACAGATCGACCAGGCCCTTGGTGGACGCTGGCGGCGCTAAGCCCGTGAGGCGTTCGCGGATCATGAGACCGAGCGCGTCTTCGAGGGGCGCTTCCGAACGATCAGCCATATTTTCAAAGCGGCCGTGACTGTATTGATCCTCCAGGCGGGCGGTGAGATTTTTGGCCATGCCCGGCATACGATTAGCGCCGAGCGCTTCGACGCGCGCGCGCTCTGCGGCATCAAATACGGTGCGCGCTGGCCCTGGCCCCGGCACGAGGCGGCGATGAATTTTGTTGTCGTGACAGCCAAGGTTTAGCGCCACGCTATCGGCCCAACCGCGCAAGATCGCAACATCGCGCGGCGACGGCGCGCGCGGCGGCTCAGGCAGTTGCAAAGATTTGCCGACGACTTCGGGTTTGCCCGGGCCAAAGCCGACCTCGATCTCGCCGTCGCCCGCAATGGCGCGCACCGCCGGTCCCAGAACGCGCTTTAGCGGTTCTGACGGCGCTTCCTTGCGTTTGGTGGGCGGTGTTGTTGGCGGCATGACGCGGTACACTTCTCCAGGCTCTAGGTTTTAGGTTTTAGGTTTTAGGCTAGAGGCTTCGGTAGAATCCCCCTCCCCTCAGGGGAGGGGTGAGGGGCGGGGAGAAGAACTTGGCGGACAGTAAGATCGATCTCCCGATCGCGCCATCAGCCGATGCAACTTTACTTCAAACACCTGTTGTTCGTCATCCCCCACTACTCCTAACTCCTCCCCGCGTCCGAGCGTAGCTTGGCCCCGCCAGGAGGGGGAGGGGAGGAACATTAACGACCAATGGCGGATTTGCTTCCGCTGGAACGACGGTGCCGAGAATGTCGAAATTGTCGATTATCACTGAATTCTGGTCTCGCGGCCTTAAGGACACTTTATGACAAACGTACTTGCACCTATTCCTCCCGGGGAAATTCTTTTGGAAGACTTCATGCGCCCGCTCGGCGTCAGCCAAAATAAGCTTGCCCGCGACCTCGACGTGCCAGTCGCGCGTATCAACGACATCATTCACGCCAAGCGCGGAATTTCTGCCGATACGGCGTTGCGGCTTGCAGCCTATTTCGGCACATCGCCAGAGTTTTGGCTAAACTTGCAGACGCGTTATGATTTGAAAATTGTCACTCGCCAATCCGGCGACAAAATTCGCAGCGCTGTGAGGCCCGCCAAAACACAAGCAGCTTAAAACCTCTGAGCAAAAGGTTCAGCTCAACGCGACGTTTGCTGTGCTTTCGGGCAGCTCTTCGCCAAAGCAGCGCTGATAGAATTCCGCAACGAGAGGCTTTTCCAGCTCATCGCATTTGTTCAAGAACGTGACGCGGAACGCAAAGCCGATGTTGCCAAAGATCTCCGCGTTCTCCGCCCACGTCATCACCGTGCGCGGGCTCATGACGGTCGACAAATCGCCGTTGATGAATGCCGAGCGGGTTAAATCGGCGACCCGCACCATATGCGAAACCTGCTTCTTCTTCGCATCCGTCTTGGCGAACGCTTTGACCTTGGACAGCACGATCTTGGCTTCGTCGTCGTGCGGCAGATAATTCAAAGTCGCGACGATCGACCAGCGGTCCATCTGGCCCTGGTTGATTTGCTGCGTGCCATGATAGAGCCCCGACGTATCGCCAAGGCCGATCGTGTTGGTCGTCGAAAACAGCCGAAAAGCCGGGTGCGGACGGATAACCTTAGATTGATCCAACAGCGTCAGCTTGCCAGACACCTCCAGCACGCGCTGGATGACGAACATCACATCGGGCCGCCCGGCATCGTATTCGTCAAAGCACAAAGCGATATTGTTTTGCAACGCCCACGGCAGAATACCTTCTTTGAATTCGGTAACCTGCTGGCCGTTTTTCACGACGATCGCATCCTTGCCCACGAGATCGATGCGCGACACATGACTATCGAGGTTGATGCGCACGCACGGCCAATTCAACCGCGCCGCCACCTGCTCAATGTGGGTCGACTTGCCGGTGCCGTGATAGCCTTGAATCATGACGCGGCGGTTGTGCTTGAAGCCCGCCAGGATCGCCAGCGTCACGTCGCGGTTAAACAAATAATCGGGATCGAAATCTGGCACATGCTCGTCGGGCTTGGAATAAGCCGGCACCTCCAGATCGCTGTCGATGCCGAACACTTGGCGCACCGAAAGCTTCATATCGGGCAGACCCTGAACTGCAGCTCCACCCGCGCTATTTTGCGTGCGCATTCGAATTCTTCCTAATTATCTCGCGAGAAAGAAGCTCGTCGTTCAACACGCCTGCATCTTGCTCAGCTCTTGACACCTTAGTCTCGTCATCCCCGCGCAGGCGGGCACGATGCCGAGTAGAAGGTAGGTACGGGGCAAACGACTTGAGCGGACCAGCAAAGTCTTTACGAGACCATGCCGGCTTGCTTGAGATAATTATAGGCTTGGATGATCTCGCGCAACGTATCCTCGGACCGGCTGTCGCCGCCGTTGGCATCGGGGTGGTGCAGCTTCACCAGCTCTTTGAATTTGGCTTTGATGTCGGCTGGAGCCGCGTTCTCTGGCAAATCGAGCGTCCGCATCGCCTTGCGCTCAAGCGGACGCAGTTGCCGACGGTTCTCCGGCGCTTCGGCCCGCGCCTTTTTGGCGCGGGAGGCAAAGTGGGCATTGAGCCCCGGGCCCTGGCCCATATCGGCGCTGCGAGCGCCCTCCCGCGTGCCGTGCGACCACGCGTTGGCGCCTGATTTCCAGGTTGGGCGGTGACCGGTAATCGCGTCTTTGCGGAATTTATCGACGTCGGCGTCGCTCATGCCGTCGAAATAATTGTAGCTTTGATTGTACTGGCGCACATGATCGACGCAGAAGTTATAGTATTGCCCGTCCTGGCCGCGTCCCATCGGCGCGCGATGGGGGCCCGGCTTCTCGCAGCCCTTCCATTGGCAAATGGGCGCGCGCTCTTCGCGCTTGGGGCCGCTTGAACGCTTGCCCGAGACGCGAATGCTATCGAAGAATTTGGATTCGAGTTTCATGCACCCAATTATGAGACTGAGACGGCTCTGATACAAGACGGCTCGTTAGCTTATCTGGCAGCGGTTGGCGATAGTGCCCCTTAAGCCTTTACGCATCGTTTCACCCTGCAATACCACTTGACCGCAACGAAGAGGCCACACCATGACAGCCGAGGAACGTTTGAGAGAAAAATTGCTGGTGGGGCTGAACCCAGTGCGGCTCGACGTCATCAATGAGTCACACATGCATGCTGGCCACCGTTCTTCTCCGGGCACCGGCGATAGTCATTTTCGGGTGTTGATCGTCTCGCCGATGTTCGTTGGCAAGTCGCGCGTCGACCGCCACCGCATGGTCAACGAAGTTTTGAAGGGCGATGTCGGCGTTGCGATCCACGCGCTCGCGCTGCAGGCCTATGCACCGGGCGAAAAGGTGGGTTGATCAGTTTGAACTGGCAGCATGCAATTCTCGGTCAGACGGCCATTGACGCGATTGATGTTGTTATCGCAACAAGATCCCGCTCAGCCGACGCGGTCAGTCCTTGTCCTCCATGGTTGCTCCTCAAGGTACTTCCAGTTACTGTCTTGCCGCGACTTCAAGATCAGAAATTTCGCGCCTGAGGGTGCTGCGTAAAAGCGCAGATTCACCCGGCTAGAATTATCGTTATTGGCTAGAGAGATCTAAATGAGCCAGAAACCTCAAGACCGGCCTCCAGAAATTGAGGACGAGTATCAGCTGGGTCTTGCCGTCGGCGTTGACGACGAGAGTTCGGAAGAAGCTACGGGCCTAAGCTTTAGCATCACTAGTTATGGGGCAGACTATCCCGTGGACACTCTTGTCAAAAGAATGAAGGGTGAAGCGTTTTTCATTCCTAAATTTCAACGCAATTTCGTTTGGTCACAACGGCACGCCTCTCGTTTCATCGAGTCGCTATTAATGGGATTGCCCGTGCCTGGAATCTTCCTCTACAAGGAAGTTGAAAGCGGGCGACATCTTGTAGTTGACGGGCAGCAGCGATTGCGGACACTTCAATACTTTTACAGCGGTGTCTTTCGTGAAAAAGCGTTTCGCCTTGTTGGTGTGAGGAAGGAGTGGGAAGGAAAGACATATGAAGAGTTGGCACCGAACGAACAGCTAAAGCTGGATGACTCCATTGTGCACGCCACAATTTTTCAGCAAGATGAACCCAAGAACACTCTCAAGAGTTTGTACTTTGTATTCGAAAGAATAAATTCTGGCGGCATTCGCCTTTCCCCCCAAGAAATACGTAATTGCATTAGCGAAAGCGCAGCGCTCGATTTGGTGCGTGTGCTGAATGAAGATAAAAATTGGCGAACAATTTTTGGCGAAAAGAAGAACAGTCGGCTCAAAGACCAAGAGTTGGTTTTGCGGGCACTCGCAATGATTCATGGCAGGGCCTCTTACTCCGCGCCAATGCGTGACTTTCTCAACAGCTTCGCATCAGATGAAGAACAGAAATTGACGCCGTCCGAATTGAAGCTCGTAGAACGACTTTTCACGGCATCGTTGGAGATTGCCAATAACGCCATCGGCAAATCTGCATTTCGACCGATACGCGCATTGAACGCCGCCGTCTTTGAAGCGGTCGTCGTTGGAATTGCAGAGCGAGTCCGCGCAAAAAAACAACGACCCGATCTTGGCGAGATTAAAAAAAACTACGATAAGCTATTGCTCAACGATGAATTTTTGAAAGCTTCAAACAGCGCCACTGCGACCGAAGAATCTGTCAAAACGCGGCAACGCTTGGCAATTGAAGCTTTCGCGAGCACTTAAGTGAACATATCCATCGAAAATCGTCTGCGCGAAGTGGAGAAAATCGTCAGTGCCGCGCAAGCTCGGGGAACGGATCCCGAGGTCGCAGCTTATTACTGTAAACTGGGCTGTGTTATGATATGCGGAACAATCGAGCGCGCCGTCGAAATTTTTATTGTCGAGCGCGTCGGGGGACGATCGTCTCCTCAAGTAAACTCCTTTCTAAAATCTTTTTTCAAACGTGGATCGAATTATAGTTGTGACGATATTTCTGACCTGCTCTACAAATTTGACAGCAAATGGGGCCGTCAGTTCAACGAATTCGTTGATCAAAACGAACAAGTGAAAAGTGGCGTTTCTTCGTGTTATGCGGTCAGAAATTCAATCGCTCACGGAGGAACACAGTCGCTTGGCCCGTCTACTCTCCGGCAATACTACGAAAACTCATTGACGCTCATTGCTGAACTGAACCAACTTTTGCGCTGACGACGGATTTTCTAGCCAATTTCAAATCATCCAGCGTTCATCCTATCTTTCTCGGCTTTGGGACCGAAGCCAACCCCCGCCACCCACACGCACCTAAAGACCGCTACGGCGATGGCCGCTCCGGTCCTTAGGCTCTCAGCAATCACTGCAAAGATACGATACGTAAAATACTCAACGCGGTACGTCGGCTTGTGCTTCGACGAACTTGCCGCCGTCGACTTTGCCGCAATCTTCTCTCGTCATTTCCAAGAAGCCCTTGCTCTTGCAAGCGTTCTGACCCTTGCAGGCATTGGCTGACGTTTTACAACCGCTCTGGCCTTTGCAAGCGTTCGCACCGACGCAGTGGCCCTTTGCATCCGTCGCAGCATCTGCGACGTAGGAATTCACGGCGCCGGTTAGAAAAAGTGCAGCGGCAGTCGCAGCGATAGCGGCTCCATTCCTGATATTCATCTTCATGGTCAATCTCCAATTGTTTGAGTTGGTAGACCTTGACCATTTCGCCAGCTAGCGCTGCAGCGTTACGGATATGCCGTTTAAAGCCTCTGCTTTTTTATGCGTTGTTCGAAATTAAATTGCGCCGCTATTTAACCAGCATCCATTGTGTCGTTTTCGGCTGTGCGCGCGCCCGCCTTCGCTTCCGGCACGGGCTTGATCCGCAGGGCGGTTATTTTATTCCGGCTCTTGCGCAAAATCTCGAAGCGATAGCCATGGAACGTGAACACTTGGCCGGGCTCGGGTATCGTCTGCGCCTCATGGATTACGAGCCCGGCAATGGTCGTTGCTTCGTCGTCGGGTAAATCCCATTCCATCTGCCGGTTGAGATCGCGGATCGCTACCGTGCCATCGACATTGACCGTGCCGTCCGCCTGCGGGCGCACGTTGGTTTCGTGCGTGTCGTGCTCGTCGGCGATCTGGCCGACGATTTCTTCTAGAATATCTTCGAGCGTAATCAGCCCCTGCACTTCGCCATACTCATCGACAACCATCGCCATCTGCGCCTTGCGCTTCAGGAATTGGTTGAGTTGATCTTTCAGGCTCGTCGTATCTGGCACGAACCACGGCGGCGTCGCAAAACTCATGACGTCGAGTTTGGCCGGGTCCCAACCGGCTTTGCCCAGCGCCGCCAGCAAATCTTTAGTGTGCAGAACGCCGACAATATTTTCCGGCTCATCTTTCCACAAAGGTGCGCGGGAATATTGCGTCTTCAAGATTTCATCGACGATTTTGGCTGGCTCTTCGTCGACGTTGACGGTCTCCATCTTGGTCCGGTGGACCATGATGTCGGCGACTTGCAGATCGCGCAGATCGAGAACGCCGCCGAGCATGTTGGCGTCGCCCTTGGCAAACGTGCCTTCCTTGGCCTGCAGATCGATCGTGCCGCGGATCTCTTCGCGCGCCGCTAGAATATTAGCCGCATCGTCCGCGCCGGTCGGCGTCATGCGCAATAACTGCCGGACGATGAATTCGATTGCCTTGGTCGCGGGCGCCAACAGCGTAATCACGACGCGCATGACCGGCGCCACGGCGAGCGCGACGCGGTCTGAAAAGGCCAGCGCGTAGGTCTTGGGCAGCACCGCTGCGAAGATCACGATCAGCAGCGTCATCGCGGCGGTGGCGTAGGCGACGCCGAATTCGCCGTAAATATCGACGGCCAAATTGGCGGCCAGTGCCGAAGCCAGAACGTCGACCAGCGTGTTGCCGAGCAGCACCGTGCCGATCATCCGCTCGGGCGATGACAGCAAGCGATTGACCAGCCTCGCTTTGAGATTACCGTCTTCTTCGAGTGCGTGCATGCGCGCGCGCGATGCTGCCGTCAGCGCCGTTTCGCTAAGGTTGAAAAATGCCGAAAGGGCGATCAACGCGATGATCGCGAGCAAGCTGAGTATGATGCTGAATGTCATCGCCGTCCGATAGCGCCCTAAAGCCAAGTCCGCTTATATCACAATGCCTGGCCTTACGCCGCCAGCTCTTGGGTCAGGAACGCGAGCACCGCTGCGTGGGGAATATCCCGCGCGACGAAGGCCTGACCAAGCGCCTTGACGAGGATAAACGTCAGCTTGCCAGCCCGCACCTTTTTATCCTGGCCCATCAAGCGCAGTAGGTTTTGCGCGTCGGCCCTTTCGCCCGGAATATCGGCGATGCGCGTTGGCAACCCGACAGCCTTGAGGTGGGCTTCAACGCGGCTCGTCTGCCCCGGGGCTAGAAGCCCCAGAGTTTGCGAGAAGCGGTAGGCCAAGCACATCCCGATTGCCACGCCCTCACCATGCAGCAGCCGATCTGAGTATCCCGTCCAGGCTTCGAGCGCGTGGCCGAAGGTGTGGCCAAGGTTCAGCAGCGCGCGGTCGCCGATTTCTGTCTCATCGCGCGCTACGATCGCGGCTTTGGCCTTTACGCTCGTTTCAATTGCGTGCCTCAGCGTTGGCCCGTTGTGAGCGAATACGCCTTGCCAGTTTTTTTCGAGCCAGGCGAAAAACGGCTCATCGCCAAGCAGTCCGTATTTGGCAACCTCGGCGTAACCGGCACGCATCTCGCGCTCCGGCAAAGTCGCCAGAACATCCGTATCGGCGATGACGAGGCTTGGCTGATGGAAGACGCCGATGAGGTTCTTGCCTTGGGGCGTGTTGATGCCCGTCTTGCCGCCGACAGAACTGTCGACTTGCGCCAGCAACGACGTCGGGATCTGGACGAAGCGCACGCCGCGCCTCAGAATTCCAGCCGCAAAGCCAGCGAGATCGCCAATCACGCCGCCGCCGAACGGCACCACAACGTCGCCGCGCTCAAGACCCATCTCGAGAAGCCGCTCGCACAAGGGGCCGAGTTGCCCGAAACTTTTGGTGGCTTCGCCGGGCTTCAGAACAATGGTGCCTGCGTGTCGGACTTGCGCTTGCAAGCTCTCTTCCAAAACACTTAAGTGGGCGCGCGCGACGTTTTCGTCCGTGACGATGCCGCATTTAACCGGCCCTAGTTGCTGCGCGATGAGCGCGCCGGCTTGGGGTAGCAAGTCCGCGCCAATCATGACGTCATACGCGCGTGTGCCCAACGCCACGTTGACGGTGCGTAGCAGCCCCCCTGCAGTGGTGCTGTCGGCGGCTTGGCGGGTGCTGGACATGAGAGCGGCATTTCTTTCTAGAGTTTGGGAGACAGGCTCAACGGAACTTCGAGCTCGGCACTTTACTGCGAGACATCGGCGCCAGCGCGCGTCGCCGATAGCCGCGCCACCAGCCGACCAACGATTTCGGAGACAATTAGGTCGTGCGGCTCTTCGCGGCTATCCACGATCAAGTCGGCGTGGGCATAAACCGGATAACGCGCCTCCATCAACCGGCGCATTGTCATTTCCGGATTGCCCGATTTGAGCAGCGGCCGGGTATCGCGCTTTTGCACCCGCCGCATCAGAACGGGAAGCTCGGCGCGCAGCCAGATAGAAATGCCAGCTTTGGCGATGTCTGCACGCGTATCTGGGTGCATAAACGCGCCGCCGCCTGTCGCCAACACTTGGCTTCCAGACAGCAGGAGGCGATTGATGACTTTATGCTCGCGGTCGCGGAAGAATGCTTCGCCTTGATCGGCAAAAATCTCTGATATGCTTTTGGCCGCGACCTTCTCGATCTCATCGTCGGCATCGACAAACGGCAGCATCAGTTTTGCCGCCAGTCGTTTGCCGATGGAACTTTTTCCACAGCCCATCAATCCGACAAGCACGATGGACGCACTGCCAAGTCGGCTCCTCAACAGGTTGATGTCATCAATCTCGCTCATCTGCCATCACCCGAGCCCCAAATTACGCGACGCTTTAAAACATCAAGTCTGTGCCGCCCGTCATCGCACGAACATAAAATGTCCGCAAATCAGAACGTTGCCGATCTCGCTTGGAGAGCCATTGTTCAGACTGCGGCCGGTTCGACCGGCCAAGCGTTGCATTGCAAGTCATATTAGCGCCACCATGGGCTTTGAGTTATCTGCGCGAACGGGAAATAGAAATGCCAAGCCTCTTCCGGATCATCTTCATCGCAGGCTCGCTGGGTGCCCTTGTGCTGAGCGGACTATATGTACTTGCAACGAAGTACGAGCCCGATCAGCAGATCGTCAGCAAACCCGTTCCTGGTGTCAAAATACGGCGTTAGCAGTGGATCGCGTATCGCAATGAGGTTGAAAATACCGATTAAAGCGACGCCGCTCGCACTTGCCCTGATCGTGACGGCAAGCCTATGGAGTGACGCCCAAGCGGCAGCCCCAAGCGCGCCGCGAGCTAAAGCCACTGCCATGCGCGACGTCATTCCAGCGCCCGTCGACCGGGGGGAATTGAACCCCGTTCTGGCCGCTGACGGATCCGGCCTGCCATTTGAGTTGTGGCGCGGGCTCGATGTTGTCGGCATCGAAACCTTGATTGGCGAGATACAAATTCCTCCGCGCTCGCCGGCGCTGCATAATCTTTGGAAACGCCTGATTACCGCCGACGTAACGGCCCCGACCGGAACGAGCACAGACAACAAGTTTTTAGCGCTGCGCCTTGAAGTTCTTTACCGCTCTGGGCTCGCCAAAGAGGCCGCCGCGGAAATCGCCCGCCAACCTGCCGCGACCGAACCGCTACTGGCCGCCCTGGCTGCGCGCAACGAGCTCGCCGCTGGCCATTCCGACAAGGGGTGTGAGATCGCCGGGCGCGCCGCCGGTCTCAAGGGTGACATCCCAAAACGGCTGAAAGGCCAGGCGATTTTGCTGTCGGGCTACTGCGCGGCGGCGATCAAGGATCCTGCGTCTGCCGGGCTCGCGGCAGACCTGGCGCGCGAAGAGGGCGTCGAAACCTCGCCTGGTCTTGACGCGCTCGACGCCATTTCTGCTGGCGGCAAGTCAAAGCCCATCAAAGTGAAACAGCTCTCGCTTATCGATCAATGGCTGCTTGGTGTGGCCGGCGTCCCCTTCGCGATCGAACTGTTACCAATCGCCGAGCCCGCGTTGCTTGTGGCGCTCGCCAACGATGCCGCGACTGCGCCCGATATTCGCCTTGGCGCGGCGGAAGCGGCAACCCGGCTCAACGCCCTTTCATCTGAGGATCTGGCCCTGATTTACCGATCGGCGGCAACCGCTGAAACCGCGGACATGCTGCTGTCTGGCAAAGCCGGCAATTCAGGGCCAAACCGCCGCGCTGCGCTGTTCAAAACCGCCGAGACCGAACAGACGCCAATGAAAAAGACCCGGCTGATCCGCGCCCTGATCGACGACGCGCGCCCAAGCGGGTTGGCATTCCAAGCCATGCAAATGAGCGCCAAGGCAGCAGACAGTCTCAATCCGCAGCCCGAGATCAGCTGGTTTGCCGAAACCGGCGCTGAGATCGGGCTGGCCAGTGCCAACAGTGCCTTGACGGCAAAATGGGTGGCGCTTGCCGGCTCACCTAATCCCGCAGTAAACCCGCTGCAACACTGGCTGGCGCTCGAAGAGCTGGCCGATGCCGCGTCTGCCTCGCACGGACAATACTTGCCGCAAATCGAAGCGCTGGCTCAACATGGACGGTTCACGCCCGACGCCCTGCACCGCCTCGTCACCGTTCTCGACGCGCTCGGCTACAACATCCCGATACCGTTATGGGAAGCAGCCAGCCGCACGCCTCAGCCCAAGACCGGCTACTTGCCAGCAACCGGCGTTCTGTCGCAACTGCAGGATGCCTCGGCGAAAAAAGAATTCGGCCGCACTGTTTTGTTGGCGATGAAGTCACTGGGTCCTAATGGCGCCGAGGGTGCCAACATGCTGGCGCTCGGTGACAGCATCCGGGCCTTAAAACGCGCCGGCCTGGAGGCCGACGCCCGCCGGCTCGCTGTCGAGGCGCTGTTTGGCGCATGGCCCCGAACGGCCGTAAATTAATCGCCGCAAAATAGTCTTTGAGACGACCGGCCAGCCCTGTAAACGTCCTCAAATTGCCGCCGACGTGGGCGTTGGTCGGCGAACGAACTTTCAACCGTTGGAGACAAAATCAAAATGCGACGACATCGCCAAGCTGGCCTTCTCATTTCGGCGATCGCCGCTGCCGTTATGTTTTCGACCGCGACCGAGGCCCGCCACCACGCGCGCCACAAGTGGAGCGATTACAATCAGCAGGAAGGCTCAAAGCCCGCCGACGAGAAGGCCGAACCCGAAGAGACCAAGAGCGCACCAGCACCAAAGCCCCGCGATGAAGCGCCTCGCGAGCGCAACGCTGCCGGACAGTTCGATTACTACGCGCTCGTGCTATCGTGGAGCCCGGCGTTCTGCGCCAGCGGCGGTCACGACGACAGCCCGCAGTGTTCGCAGTCGAATGCGAGGCGGTATAGCTTTGTGTTGCATGGTCTGTGGCCGCAATATCAAAAAGGCTGGCCGCAGGATTGCCCGACGTCAGCGCCGGCTTATGTGCCGCGACCGCTGATCAACGAGATGCTCGATATCATGCCAGCGTCGCAGCTCGTCATCCATGAATACAAAAAGCATGGCACGTGCTCGGGTCTCAACCCCGCCAGCTATTACGCGCTCGCTCGCAAACTGTATACCGGCGTGAAAATTCCTGAGCGGTTTGCCGAACCCACCGAAACGCAGTTCATCAGCCCCGACGACGTGATCGCCGAGTTCCGCAAGAGCAACCCCGACATCAAAGAAGATATGATTGCGGTGTCGTGCTCGGGATCTGGCGACCGGCTGCGCGAAGTCCATATCTGCATGTCGCAAGATGGCAAACCAGCCGCTTGCGGGAAAAACGAAATCCAGCGCAAAATGTGCTCGGCCTCGAAAATGACCGTGCTGCCCGTTCGCGGTGCCAAGGCCGCCGCTGCCTCCCCTGTCACGCCGACTTCGTCGACCGGACCTAAGAAGACGATAAGCGGGGCAATTTTGGAATACTTCGGCCGCCGCAAGTAGGGCGTCTGCCGCCTGGAAATTGTTGGCGACGAGTGTCCGCGCCTTGGTCTTCTTGCAAAGAAGGTTGGCGCGGACTTTTTATGGCTGAATGTGCGCTCTGGCTTCAACTGCAGCCACGATGCTGGAACTTCATCAAATCTGCGACGTTTGATCACCGAATCCTTGATGAGGTGATGCCATGACCGTGAATTTCAGCCGCAAAGTTCAAACAACCCGCGACGAATTTCTGCGCCAGCTACCGGACGCCGTTGGCGAATGGCCGTGCCGTGTCGAAGGCGACGGGGTGATAATTGGCAAAGAGAACCAATCCGTTCGTTTGAAACTGACAGATTTGGGCATCGAAGATAAAGGTTCCCTCCATTTGCCGATGCAGCAAGTCGATTTCAATTTTGAAAACATGACCGTAGACGATGTGCAAAAATTCATGACCCATTGGGACGAGCACGAGCTACGGATGGGTGGTTGACATGCCGCAGCGCCCAACCTGGCGCTTTGAAGCGCAGCAATTGTGGTTTTAAGCCACAGTTGACCGCTAATCGCACAAGCTGTTCAAAAATCCGAACGTCGAAATGGCCCTAGCCACAGGGGCTGCTAGAGTGTCTCCCAATTACCGGCCCGCAAAGGCATGGTTAAAAGTTCTTTGGGGGAGATATTCAGCGATGTGGCAACAGATCTACGACCCGTTCGGCAATCCAGTTCTTTCGACCATCATCGCTTCAGTTCCGGTCATTGTGCTGCTCGGGCTCATCGCCTGGGGCGCGATACAAGCGCATTGGGCGGCGCTATTGGCACTGGCGGCGGCTGCCACCGTCGCCATTCTAGGTTTCGGCATGCCGTGGGAACTGGCCGCGAAAGCATCGTTCCTAGGATTGCTCACCGGTTTATTCCCGATCGGCTGGATCGTCCTCAACGTCATCTTTCTGTATCGCCTGACCGTCGCCAACGGCTCGTTTGAAACGCTGCAGAAATCGATCGCGGCCATCACCCCTGACCGGCGTTTGCAACTTCTCTTGATCGCCTTCGCATTCGGCGCGTTCTTTGAAGGCGCGGCAGGCTTTGGAACGCCCGTTGCTGTCACCGGCGCGATTCTCATCGGCTTGGGATTTTCGCCGCTTGCCGCATCCGGTCTGGCGCTGATTGCCAACACAGCACCCGTTGCTTATGGCGCGCTTGGAACGCCCATCGTCACGCTCGCCTCGGTCATGCACCTCTCGCAGAACGTCGACGTCGACGCTTTCAAACTTGGCGCAATGGTCGGACGCCAGCTGCCATTCTTTTCGGTTCTCGTCCCGTTCTGGTTGATCTGGGCATTCGCCGGGTTTCGCGGCATGGCGGGCGTCATCCCAGCGATCCTCGTATGCGGCATAAGCTTTGCCGTACCGCAGTTCTTAATCTCGAACTATCACGGTCCGTGGCTTGTCGACGTCGGCGCGGCCTTGGCTTCGATGTTGTGTCTGACGCTGTTCCTCAAGGTCTGGCGGCCGAAGGAAATCTGGAGTTCCGCGGCGCTCCACAACCGCCACGACGACAGCCGCGTCGAGCAGACAATCGCCAAAGAGACGACCATGGTGCACGATGGCTCGACGGGCGACGTGCTCAAGGCTTGGTTGCCGTGGGCGATTTTATGTTTGTTCGTTCTTGTTTGGGGATCGGTGTGGTTCAGGACCGCGGTCGATCCGATGTACGCGCCTAAAATCCCGATCCCTGGACTGCACGAGATGATCGAGAAGGTGCCCCCCGTCGTGCCAGCGGTCGCCAAGGAAGCCGCCGTGTTCAAGTTCAACATTCTGACGATGACCGGCACCGGCATTTTTCTCGCCGCCATTCTATCCGGTTTGGTGATGGGTTTCAGCCCGCTGGCACTCGCGCGCCATTACTTTCAAACACTCTGGAAAGTGCGCACATCGTTGATCACGATTGCCGCCATGCTGGCACTGGGCACGCTGACCCGCTACTCGGGCCTTGACGCGACACTTGGATTGGCCTTTGCGCAGACCGGCTGGTTCTATCCGTTCTTCGGCACGCTGCTGGGCTGGCTCGGCGTGGCGCTGACGGGATCGGACACCGCCTCCAACGTACTTTTTGGCGGCTTGCAGAAAGTCTCGGCCCAACAGCTCGGGTTATCACCGATCTTGATGGGCGCTGCCAACTCGTCAGGCGGCGTCATGGGCAAGATGATCGACGCACAATCGATCGTCGTCGCAGCGACTGCTACCGGCTGGTACGGACACGAGAGCAAGATTTTGCGCTTCGTGTTCTGGCACTCCATCGTGCTCGCTTGCCTAGTTGGCGGCCTCGTGATGCTGCAGGCCTACGTCGAGCCGTTCAAAAGCTTGGTCATCGAATAGGCTGGCCTGCTATCAGCCGCCAAATCAGGGGTGCTTCACGGCATCCCTGATTTTTTTTATCCTATCATTTCGCAAACCGGCGTGCCGCAAACCCCAGAGTCTGCGTTTTATGCTCCCATGTTTGCAAAGAGCTTGAGCATTTCTGCGTCGAATTTCTGCCACTTCGCACGCTGCTACTCCCTCCGTGTCTGAGTTCAGGCCTCTTGCGTTCAGGCCTCTTGAGTTCAGGCTTGGGGCATTGACTGATCGCTTATTGCGAAGTTTTAGGGGGTAGCATGTCTAGTTCGCGCTTTCGCACCCAACTCATAGTGCGCCGTGGGACGCTCCGCCGGAGCGCTAAATTTTCGGCTTTGGTGTCGGCCACAAGTTCATTCAAATGGTTCAAGCCGCATCCACGGGTGGCGCGGCTGCACCGCCACATCCGCGGCCTCTGGCTCGGAAATTCTCATAACGTCATGCGCGCTCACCGGTGACTTGAGTGGGCACCACCAATCGGACGGGAGCCTCATTTCCGTTTGATCGTCTGGGGCCGGCATCCCCGCTCGCCGGCTCCAGACATTCTCGTTCGACCTACCAGCCGAAAACGATCGCGCCACCGGTCAGCCCTGCGCCCGCCGCGGTCAGCAACATCGCCTCGCCCTCCGCATAGTCGCGTCGCGAACGCTCAACAGACATTGTGAACGGAATGGTGGCCGCTGAACTGTTGCCGAACTCGGCGATGGTCGAACCCATCTTTGCTTCAGCGACGCCGGTCTGGCGTGCCACTTGCGCCATCATCCGCGCATTGGCTTGATGCGGAAAAAAATGCGCGACCCGGTCGGCGCCGATGTTAGCTTTGAGCAACGCGGTCTTGGCAGCATTCGTCATCATCGCGACGGCGCCGGCGAAAACGGCTTGGCCGTCTTCGATGATCATGAGTGTATCGCTGGCATCTGAGACCGACGCGAACGGCCGCCTGCTGCCACCGGCTGGAATATGGATCAAGCTGTACCCAGCGCCGTCCGCCGCCAAATGCACGCCGCGAATGCCAGCGTCGGCGCGCTTGGTCGGTGCCAGCAGCACGGCACCGGCGGCATCCGCAAACAGCACGCTGCTGGCGCGGTCGTCAGGATTTATCCGGCGCGACAAAACATTCGCCGCGACCACCAACACTGTCGCTTGATGGGCGCGCACAAAACTGTCGGCGAACGCCAAGGCATAGATGAACCCGCCGCACGCGCCGGCCATGTCGATGGCGCCCGCGCCGGTCAGTCCGAGCTTGTGGGCGACCAGCGGCGACGTCGGCGGCAGCAGATGATCGGGCGTCGACGTTGCCAGCAGGACCAGCGCGACATCTCCGCGCTGAATGCCAGCTTCTGCTAACGCCATGTCAGCGGCGGCGATAGCCAGATCCGACAGCGCTTCGCCGTTGGCCACCCAGCGCCGTGCCACGATGCCAGTGCGCTTTTCTATCCAGCCCGCGTCGAGCCCGAGGCGCGTTTCGATTTCGGAATTAGCGACGCGGCGCGCCGGCGCGTAATGGCCGAGCCCGATAATTTCGACGCCCGTCATTGCGGCACCTCGTCGGCGGCCGAGAAAATCGCCTGATAAACGAGATCCAATTCGGCAGGCGTGATGCAATAGGGCGGCAACACATAAATCGTCGAGCCTAGTGGGCGCAGCAAGATGCCTCGCGTCAGAAAAAACGACCGCAAGCGCAGGGCGATATTGGCCAAATAACTGCCGTCGCCACCGTGCAGCTCAAGCGCCGTAATCGTCCCAAGTTGGCGGACGTTGGCGAAACGCTGATCGGCGCGGAACGGCTCAAGCCGTCTCGCCTGCGCCCGGCTCAGAGCCTCGACCCGTTCGTGCACCGGCTCTGTCGCCCAGATATCGAGATTGGCGTTGGCGGCGGCACAGCAGATCGGATTGGCCGTGTAAGAACTGGAATGGAAAAACGTTTTGGCGCGATCTTGCGAATAATGCGCGTCGAAAATCCGGTCGCCGCACAGCGTCGCCGCCAGCGGTAGAGATCCACCGGTCAGACCTTTGGCGATGCACAGGATGTCGGGTGCGATGCCTGCCTGCTCGCACGCAAACATCGTACCCGTGCGGCCAAAACCCGTCATCACTTCGTCGGCAATAAAAACAACGCCATATTTGGCGGCAACGTCGTGCAACGCGCGCAGCGCGTCAGCGCTGTACATCAACATGCCGCCAGCGCCCAGGATCAACGGCTCGACGATCAAGGCCGCAGCATCGCGCCGAGCGCAGATCGCTTCCAGAGCGTCGATCGACGCCTGTTCGCTGCCCGCTTGCGGATAAGGGATGCGCGCCACATCAAACAGCAACGGCTCATAGGCCGTATTGAATGCGCCGCGCGCGCCCGCCGACATCGTACCGATCGTGTCGCCGTGATAAGCGTGCTCCAAGGCGATGATCTGCGACCGCTTCTCGCCCCGGTTGCGCCAGTACCCCAGCGCCATTTTGAGTGCGACCTCAACCGACGTCGACCCGCTATCTGAAAAGAACACGTGGCTCAAGCCAGCCGGCGCCAACCGCTGCAACCGCAGCGCCAGAGTTTCGGCGGGCTCATGCGTAAAGCCCGCGAAAATGACCTGATCGAGTTTCTCAGACTGGTCTTTGATCGCCGCAATGATCTTGGGGTGGCGATGGCCATGCGTCACAACCCACCACGACGATATTGCATCGAGAATGCGATCGCCCTCGGCCGTCTCAAGCCAGGCACCCTCGGCGCGCGCAATCTCGGCCATCTCGAGTTCGAGACCGTGTTGCGTAAATGGGTGCCAAATAGTCGAGAGCGACGATAACTTCATGGCCCCATACCTCCAACGCCGAGCACATCGCCAATTTTGAACGCCTTCGCAAAGGCCGCGTCGAGGCTGGTTTTGTCGAGGGTAGACAGAAACGGCAGGCGACCTAGACGGCGAACGCCGCCGAGTTCGGCAATGGTGCGTTCGCTGTCGGCGTTTTCGTCGCCAAGAAACGCGATGCCGAGAGTAGCGATGCCGCGCTGCTTCAAAGCCTCGACCGACAGCAGAGTGTGATTGATGGTGCCAAGCCGCGTCGAAGCGCACAAAATAACGGGAGCCTTCCAAGATTTGAATAGATCGATTTGAAGCAACTGGCGATTGAGCGGCACCAGCAATCCGCCAGCGCCCTCAATGATCAGCGGGCCGCTGACGGTTGGAAGGGCAAGCCGCTCGGCGCTGATTACAACGCCCTCTCGCTCGGCGGCCAAGTGCGGCGACGCGGCGAGCTTCAAGCGATATACTTCAGGCAAAATACGGTCGGGATCGGTGCCAGAGAGCCGGGCTACAATCTGGCTATCGGTTTCGCCGCTCAAACCTGCCTGGACTGGTTTCCAGTAACTCCCCTGGAGCGCCGACGTCAGCGCTGCCGCGAACACCGTTTTGCCGATATTTGTGTCAGTTCCCGCGACGACGATGGCCTGGGTCATGCCGCAAGCCGCGATTGTTCTTCGGCAAGCGCCGCGATCAGCGCTGCAACGTCGCTCTCATCGCTATGCAGCGTCAGCGTCAGTCGCAAGCGCGCGGTGCCTTCGGGCACAGTTGGCGGGCGTATGGCCCGAATATCAAATCCGCGCAGCTTCATGGCGTCGGCAATGGCGACCGCGCGCGCGTCACCACCCAAAATGATCGGTTGGATCTGCGAGCCGGATGGCGCGATCCCAGTTTTGGCTTGCAACTCGCGGCCAGCGAAATCGACCAAAGCGCTGAGCTTGTTTCGCCTGTCTTGACCTTGCGCGGACAAGCGCAGTGCCACGCGAACGCCAGCAGCTATCAGCGGCGACGGCGCGGTCGCGTAGATGAAAGCGCGCGCTCTGTTGATCAGATATTCGCAAATCACGCGCGATGACAGAACGAGCGCTCCAGAGACGCCGAGCGCCTTGCCGCAGGTATGCAGCGTGACGATGTTGGCGCGGCCTTCGAGGTCAGCGCCTAAACCGCGCCCGGCTGGACCCAAGACGCCGGTGGCGTGGGCTTCGTCGATGATCAGCATCGCGTCGTGCCGGGCCGCGATTTCCGCCAAGCTTGCCAGCGGCGCGCGGTCGCCATCCATCGAATAGAGGCTTTCAACCGCGATCCAGGGCGTCCCTAAGCCGCCGGCTTTGCGCCAAGCCACGATGGCATCTTCGAAGGCTTGGGGATCGTTATGGCGCGCCGCCGCGGTTTCGGCTTTAGACAGCCGCATCCCGTCATGGGCGCTGGCGTGAATGAGCGCATCATAAACAACGACGTCGCCGCGCGCCGGCAAGGTCGAGAAAATGGCCGTATTGGCGGCGAAACCACTGCCAAAATAAAGTGCGGCTTCGGAGCCGAAAAAAGTTGCAGCTTCGCTTTCCAACGCCTCGTGCTCGAGATGATTGCCGCGCAGCAAGCGCGATCCGCCGGCACCCACGGGAATGCCGCGCGCCAGTGCGTCCGCGATTGCCGCCCGCAGCTCCCCCGATTGCGCCAGGCTCAAGTAATCGTTCGACGTGAAGTCTGTGCCCTTCGGAAGTTGCAAGCTTCGCAAACGGCCACGGCGATGCAGCGCTTCGAGCGCGCGCTCATGCTGGCCGGGCATTCCTCTGATCCGCAAGGTGATCCACCAGCGCCGATAACTCGCGCTCGAAAATTTCAGTTTTAGGCTCGCGGCCAACCTCGGCGGTGGGCAGAGGCATCGGATACAGCCCGAGCTTTGCAAACATTGCGCTGTCGGCATCCTCGCCGGGATTGCCTGCGGTCAGCAGCGTGTCGCCGGCGAAAATCGAATTGGCGCCGGCGAAGAAGCACAGCGCTTGCGTCTCATCGCTCATGCCAGAACGGCCAGCCGACAGACGCACGACGGACTTCGGCATCATCAAACGGGCGACCGCGATGGTGCGCACGAAATCGATCGGATCGATTTTCTGGGCCCCCTCGAGCGGCGTGCCCGGTATCGCGATCAACATGTTGATCGGCACGCTTTCGGGGTGCTCGGCCAAATTGGCAAGCGTCAACAGCATGTCGACGCGATCTTGTGAAGCTTCGCCCATGCCGACGATACCGCCGGAGCAGACCTTGATGCCCGCATCCCGCACGCGCGCCAAAGTGTCGAGCCGGTCGGCGTAGGTGCGCGTCGTGATGACCTTGGAATAATAGGCTTCCGAAGTGTCGACGTTGTGATTGTAATAATCGAGGCCCGCGCCCTTGAGCTGCCCAATATCATTGTCGGACAGCATGCCCAGCGTCATGCACGTTTCCATGCCCAGTGCTTTGACGCCCTCGACCATCGCGACCAGCACCGGCATGTCGCGCGCTTTGGGTTCGCGCCACGCCGCACCCATGCAGTACCGCGTGGCGCCCGAGCTTTTGGCCTTCCGCGCCTCTGCCAGCACGCGTTCGACTTCCATCAATTTGGACGCTTTGAGGCCAGAGGAATGATGGGCGGATTGGCTGCAATAGCCGCAGTCTTCGGCGCAGCCGCCCGTTTTGATCGACAACAGTCGGCTGACTTGAACGGCATTGGCATCGAAGTTTTGCCGATGGGTGACGCTAGCGCGAAACAGCAAATCCATGAATGGCAGGGCGTAAAGTGCAAGCGCCTCAGTGCGCGTCCAGTCGTGACGGATCGCCGATGTTGGCGCCAGATGTTGCGAAGCCATTGTCGTTCAAGCTCTCCGGATCTTTTTAAAGCGGCACGATGTGATGCGTGATGTTTGCACCGCAACGGGAGTTCGGATCAATACGCAATTTTGCACGGCACCCAGGCGATCTTATAGCGCTCGGCGAAAGAGACGATCAAAGCTTTAGAAAATATATATTTCACGAAACAAAATTGAAATTGTTCTGAACCAAGTCATTGTCGAATTCTATTCACGCGAGGGTAAGGTATACAACAGTTAATATTTGAATTCTCGTGGCATTTGCCGAAATATACTTCCCACACCTCAGCAACGACAAGCTCGTCCGCAGCAACTCTGCGAACGGATGCGCGCTGAGATAAAATCGGAAGGTTTTGGGGACTATGGGCGCGAATATTCCAAGTTCGGAGCTGGCCATCAGGCTCGACGCAGATCGACGGCTGGCGGAGAGAGGGTTTGCCGTTTCATGCGGGCCGACTGGTGGCGTCGTCATCGACCGCGGCGGCCACGTGCACGGCGTCTGGCACTTCGTTAACGGCAACTTTTTCTGGACGCCAGCCGGGTACAACGAACCGATTTACAAGACCGCCTCACTGAACGAGGCCGTGACCTACACGATGGACGTCGTCGAAATAGGCTGACCGGATAAGCCGCTTACACTCGCTTTTTGGCCGACGCTGCCGAAATCTCGAAGTGCCGGTCGTGGGTGAGCGATGGCAGCCGACGCCGGACGTCCTCAAGCATCTCCAGATCAATATCAGCTGCGGCAAATCCGGGTTCTGTGCCGGCTTCCGCCAACACCTGACCCCACGGCGAAACGATCAAGCTATGCCCGAACGTTTCGCGGCCGTTCTCGTGGCGCCCGCCTTGCGCTGCAGCGATTACGAAGCATTGGGTCTCGATGGCGCGGGCTTTGAGCAACGTATGCCAATGCGCTTCGCCCGTGACGCGCGTGAACGCCGCTGGCGAGGCGATGAATTTGGCGCCGGCGTGGGCCAGTGCCCGGTGCAATTGAGGAAAGCGCAAATCATAGCAGATCGTCAGCCCTAACAGACCCCAGGGCAAATCGGCGACGATCGCGGATGATCCCGGCGCAAAGCTGGCGCTCTCGCGGTAGACTTCGCCGTTGCCCAGATCAACATCGAACATGTGGATTTTATCGTAGCGGGCAGCAATGTCGCCGTTGGGCGCAAATAGGTAGGACCGGTTCGCAATGCGCCCATCGTCAAGCTTGATGCCGAGCGATCCGATATGCAGCCAAATGCTCAGATCACGCGCGGCAGTGCTGAAAGCGGCCAAGCCGCTATTGTTTGTCTCGGGCTCGAGTTCGCTGACCAGGCGCGCCTTGTCGAGCTCCATAAGGCCGGTATTTTCCGGCGTTTGGATATATTGCGCGCCGTCGGCCGCCGCAGCCCGTATCAGCTCTCCAGCGGCAGCGATGTTTTTAACCTTGTCGCGCCCAGAGCGTAACTGCACGACGGCTGCACGAAAACCGCCCGACGTCGCAGCCAGCATCGTTTTCTGAGACATGCTACTGAGCGCTCGCCGACTGCGACAAAAGCGTATCGAGCTTGCCCGAACGGTCGAGAGCGAGCAGATCGTCGCAGCCGCCGACGTGCGTAGCGCCGATCCAGATTTGCGGCACGGTGTTGCGCCCGCCTGCTCGAGTGCGCAGATCGGCGCGCAGATCGTCCCGGCCGGTTAGATCGATTTCCTCAAATGCTGCACCCTTCTTGCGCAATAGCTCTTTGGCCATATGGCAATAGCAACAGCAGCTCGCGGTGTAGACTTTGACCTCAGGCATGAGTGAACCTCTGCCAGATGATGAAAAATCGCCTCAGCGAGGCGTTCTCGATTCGATACCGTGAGACTAATCCTTTCACACAATGGTGCAAGATTTGAGGCCATGTTTTGTCGCCGCATGCGTACGGAAAAACACAGAATTCGTCGATAAAGCTAGCCGATATGGCCGTGATCGGTGACGATCGCCAACGCCAGAACGTCAACGCTCCGGGCGCCAGCGCGCCGTAAAGCCCGTGCGGCCGCCGATGCGGTCGCCCCGGTGGTGATCACGTCATCGACCAGAACGACGGCTTTGCCGGCAATCGCACTTGCCGCGGCGGGCGGCACGATGAACGCGCCAGAAACGTTGCGCCGCCGCGCCAACCTCGTCAGCCCGACCTGAGCGCCCGTCCGGCGCTGGCGGATCAGCGCTTGCGCCACAACAGGCAGGCCGCAGATTTCACCGGCCGACTGCGCGAGGATCTGCGCTTGATTGTAACGCCGTGACAGCAGCCGCGACCACGCCAGCGGCACCGGCACGAGAATATCGGCATCGCGCAGCAGATCTTCGCCGGCATTCGCCAGCCAGCGCCCGAACAGGCGGCGCGCGTCGTGTGTGTCTGAGAACTTCAAAGCGTGGATGAGATCGCGCATCAATCCGTCGAAACAGGCAACGGCGCGGGCGCGATTATAATCGGGCGGATTGGCAACGGCTGCGGCCGACAGCATGATGCCGCCGGTATCGTAGGGCAGCGGCGCGCCGAGCCGGTCGCAAAGGGGGGCACGGATGAAATCGATTTTGCGCCAGCAGGCGGGGCACAACGCATCATGCTCGGTCAGACGCTGATCGCAGCCCAGGCAGACCGGCGGCAGAAACAAGTCGAGAACCGAGCGCTGCGCACGCCGCAGGGCGACGGCGAGGCTGCGCCTTTGCGGCACGCCTTTGATGTCCCCCAACTTGTCGTGAAAGCCTTGTGCCAACACCTAAGCTCCTCAAAGCGGCACGTCTGCAGCCCAGCTTAGCGTGTGCTAGGCTCGGGTGCCACTTGTCATACGCAGCCAACGGAAAATCTTGTAACGCACCCATGCCGCCGCCCCCATACCAGAGCCCCAATATTTTCGACCGCGCTTTGTTGCGGCAACGGCGGCAGCGCGCGACGTCGGCGCCGCTCCCGCATCCCGATTTTCTGCTTAATCGCGTCGCACATGATTTCGCCGAACGCTTGAGCGTCGTGAAGCGGCAATTCCCGTTGGCGCTCAATCTGGGCTTTCACACGCAAAACCTTTCAAGCGTCTTGCGACCACTTGCCCAAATCGGATCGATCGTCGAGTCGGAAGCCATTGCGAACCTGTTCGAGCAGGAAGGCGGCAATCATACCGCTGCCGAAGGCGGCCATCAAATCGCTGCTGCCGGAGGCGGACATCGAATTATTGCCGACGATGACGCGTTGCCGTTTGGCGAGCAATCCTTCGACCTTGCCGTCTCTGGCCTATCACTGCACCTCGTCAACGATTTGCCCGGTGCGCTGATCCAAATTCGCCGCGCCTTAAAAGCGGATGGTCTGATGCTGGCAGCGCTTCTGGGCGGTCAAACGTTGCACGAGTTGCGGCAATCTTGGCTCATCGCGGAAGAGGAGCTGACGGGCGGCGTCTCGCCCCGCGTCGCGCCGTTCGCGGACGTCCGCGATCTCGGACGGCTGATCCAGCGCGCCGGATTTTCTCTCCCGGTCGCCGATACGGACGTTGTGCGCGTGACCTACGCTTCGCCGCTCGCGCTCATGGCCGAGATCAAGGGCATGGGCGCCAGCAACATGCTCGTCGATCGCCGCCGCGTTCCCGTCACGCGCGCGCTGCTGATGCGCGCGGCGCAGATTTACGCCGAACGGTTCGGGTTGAGCGATGGGCGTATTCCCGCAACGTTTGAAATCATCACGCTAACCGCCTGGGTTCCCCACGAGAGCCAGCAAAAACCGCTGCAGCCTGGATCGGCGACAATGCGGCTTGCGACGGCACTCGGCAGCAAAGACGGCGGCAAAACTTGAATCTTTCATAGAAGCCCACCCACCCCGTCATCCTGTGCGCGGCAGAACCAGGATCTTGTTGCATAATGCGAATGGCCGACAAGATACTGGATCAGCGCCGCAGCAATCAAAAATTGCCGCGTCGCATCCGGTATGACGGGTATAAAAACAATGAACAACCCGTCGTTTTGTGTGCGGCGCAGACACAGGATCAGCGCTCTTCCGGGTTAGCTAAGCAGATCGCGCAAGACAGGAATGAGCGGCAGATCGGCGGGCGGCATCTCGTAGCTCGACAGATCGAGCGCGCGCACCCATTTGATCGCCTGGCCTTCGCGCGGGCTCACCTCGCCATCCCACGAGCGGCACAAATAAAGCGGCATCAATAGATGGAACGTCTCATAGTCGTGGCTTGCGAAGTTGAGCGGCGAAAAGCATTCCAGACACACATCGATATTGAGTTCTTCGAACAGTTCGCGCCGCAGTGCGGCCTCAGGCGTCTCGCCTGCCTCGACCTTGCCACCGGGAAATTCCCATAACCCGGCCATTGATTTTGTCTGCGGACGCTGAGCAATTAAAACGCGGTTGTCGCGATCGACGAGCGCGACGGCGGCGACCAGCAAAATCGGCTTCATGCGCGCCGCCGCAAAAGATAGCTCGCTTCTTCCAGATAGGTCACGCCCCGTTTGGCCAGATGATCGCTTTTAGCCAAACCATCGCGCGCCTCGAGCAATGTGATCGCGAACGAACGCTCAAACAATTCGCGCACCTTGTCGCGCGCAACTGCAAACGGCGGGCCCTTCATTTCTTGTGCATTATAATCAAGACCGATGAGTAATGTTTGGCTGTCCGTCGGCATCAACTCGGCCATCTTGTCAGCGTAGCGCTGCTGCATTTGCGGCGGCATAGCGACGAGCGCCGCGCGGTCGTAGGCGGCAGACACCATGTTCAAGTCTTCGCCGCGCAGCTCGAAAAAATCGCCTACCCACAACTCCCAACTGCCGGCGCTTTTGATCGTGAAAGATCCAGTGCGGCGCACTACGGGCTCAAGCCCGCGGGCCTGGAAAAAAGCATCGACCGCGATTTCAGACAGCTCCGCGCCGATGACGCGATGGCCTTGCTGGGCGAGCCAGAACATGTCGATGCTCTTGCCAGCGAGCGGCACGAACACAGCCGCTGTCGTCGCCAGTCCGAGCGATGGCCAATGCTTCACGAGTGCCGGTTGGGGATGATCCTGATGGAAGCCGATATCCTGCGTGCGCCAACGATCATGCCAAAAGTCTAGTTCCATCTGCTGCCACTCAACTGCGATAATCGGCGTTGATCGAAATATAATCGTGCGTGAGGTCGCAGGTCCAGACTGTGGCGGACGAGCGGCCCACGCCGACATCGACGCGAATAACGATTTCCGAGTTCTTCATGTAGGTCGCGACTTGCTTTTCAGCATATTCGGCGGAGCGCTCGCCGTCGCGCGCGACGCAATGGGGCCCGAACCAAATGGCGAGCTTATCGCGATTGGCAGCCTCGCCCGATTTGCCGACTGCCATGACGACCCGGCCCCAATTTGGATCTTCGCCGGCGATGGCGCATTTGAGGATGGGGGAATTGGCACATGCCAAAGCGATTTGGCGCGCGGCCGCCCAGCTCTTGGCGCCGCCGACTTCGAAGGTCACGAACTTCGACAAGCCTTCGCCATCCTTGGCAATTTGAATGGCGAGATCCTGCATCAAAGCGAGCAGCGCACGCGAAAAATCGCCGAGCTTTTTCGATTTTGCTTTGGTGACCAACTTCTGGCCGCGTTTGGCGGCGGCACCCGTTGCAAAGGCAAGGCACGTGTCGCTCGTCGAAGTATCGCCATCGACCGTCATGCAGTTGAACGTCGTGGCGGCATGGCTCGCGATGAGTTCCTGCAAAGCTTGCGCGCCGATCGCGGCGTCGGTGAAAATGTAGCACAGCATCGTCGCCATATCGGGTGCGATCATGCCGGCGCCTTTGCAGAAGCCGTTGATCGTCACGGAAACGCTGCCGATCTCGGCCGTCTGGGTGGCGAGTTTTGGGTAGGTATCCGTGGTCAAAATAGCGCGCGCTGCCGCCTCGAACCCGTCCGCTTGCGCCGAGGCCGCCAAGCCTTCGAGCAGGTGGCCGAATTTCGCAGCGTCCAACGGTTCGCCGATGACGCCCGTCGACGAGACGTAAACCTCGTGCGGCTGGCACTGCACGGCTGCAGCCGCGTGGGCGACCGTGATCGCGACCGTCTCTTCGCCTTTCCGGCCGGTGAACGCATTGGCGTTGCCGGAGTTGACGACGAGAATTCGGCCTAAGCCCTTTTTCAGGCTCTTGCGGCACCACAACACTGGCGCGGATGCTGTCTTGGAGCGCGTCAAAACGCCGGCCGCAACCGTACCAGCATCCATCACGGCGACCATCAGATCGGTGCGGCCAGGATAGCGGATACCGGCCGCAGCGGTCGCCAAGCGGACGCCTTCAATCGGCCCGAGTTCGGCCAATTTGGCCGGCGCGAACGGCGAAATTTTGGTGATTTTGGCCATGCGAGCGGCGGCTCCTGAAGGGCGGTGACTATTCCCCAAAACAGATCGGGCCGCTTAAATCAAGCGGCCCGAGGGCAAATCATGGCTAGCGCGTCAGACTTATTTCTTGTCTTCGGGCTTCTTTTCTTCTGGCTTTGCGTCTTCTTTTTTCGGCTCTGCCCTACCAGCGTTCTTCGGATCGGCAGTGTTAGGCGCGGCCTCCATCGCCTTTTCGCGATCATCGATGGCCTTCTTCAAGTCCGCATCAACGATATCAATCTTGGCTTTGGCACGCAGATCGACGGCCGATTGCTGGGCCCGCTTCAACAGCATCGATTGGACGATCCGGTCTTTTACAATCTCGAAGGCCGGCGGCATCTTGGTGCGCTTGTCTTCCAGTTTGATCAGATGCCAACCGAACTGCGTCTTGATCGGATCGGAAACCTCGCCCTTCGCCATTTTGAATACGTTGTCTTCGAACTGCGGCACCATCTGGCCATGGCCGAAATAGCCAAGGTCGCCGCCGTTATCCTTGGAGCCTGGATCTTTGGAGTTTTCCTTGGCGAGCGCAACGAAATCGCCGCCGCTCTTGATCTTTTCCTTGAGTTCCTTGGCCTTTTCTTCGGTCTCAACGAGAATATGGCGAGCCGACACTTCTTCTTCCGGCTTCAACAGTTTAACTTGATCGTCGTAAAGCTTCTTGGCGTCGGCATCGCTGACAGACGCCTTGATGACCTTGTCGAAATACAGCTCGCGCAGCGCACGCCGCTTCAGATAATTGATGCGCGTCTCGTAGGCCGGCCCCTGGCCGAGCTTGGCGGTCTCGGCCGCGTCCGCAAATAATTGATTATCGATGAGAAACTCGATCAGCGACATGCGCTTTTGCGCTTCGGGCATCGTTCCCATGTCGGCACCGATTTCGCCCTCGGCAACCGCCATATCAGCATCCGTGATCGGTTTGCCGTTAATGGTCGCGACGACTTTATCCTCGGCTTGGGCGAGCCCTACGAAACCGGCCGACGATGCTCCAGCCAAAGCCAAAGCCAATATAAAAGGTGCGAGGCGTTTCTGCAAGGTATCCTCATTCGGGCTGGAGTTAAGTTGGCACGCCCCAAGCTTTGACTTTGCCGGGCAGGCCAGCTTTTAAAAAGCAACACGGCTCGATAGCCCCGGGGCGGAATGAAGCCAAGTTAAAAGTTGGGAAGCCAGGGCGTGGTCGGCTTGCACAAGCACTCCCAAGCCCGCAAAGCGTTGACATGAGGACCACCGAGTTCTTATGTCTGCGCCGCAAACAGGGGGTTTTTCCTAGGCTTGAACCCTGATAAAACGACGGAAATGTCCTGGGCTCTGTCAGCGCGGGCGTGGCAAGTCAACTTGCCGCGCATTTTGCGTTGACTTGACGCTTTAAGACTTGCCAACCACATCAGGCACGGCGATTGCGCCCTGCTTTTGAACTTTTTAGGACTTTAACTCATGCTTTCGTTTGGCGGCCTCGCATCCAAGTTCTTTGGTTCTTCCAACGAGCGCCGGATCAAAATCTTCCGCCCCAGGGTCGCCGCCATCAATGCCCTTGAGGCCGAGATCGAACAGCTCAGCGACGTCGATCTTAAAGCCCGGACGGAAATGTTCCGCCAACAGCTCAAAGACGGCGCGAGCATCGATAGCCTGCTTGTTCCCGCTTTCGCGACCGTGCGAGAAGCCGCCAAGCGCGCGCTCGGCCAGCGCCACTTCGACGTTCAGCTCATCGGCGGCATGGTTCTGCATCAGGGCGACATCGCCGAGATGAAAACGGGCGAAGGCAAGACACTTGTCGCGACGCTGCCTGTCTACCTCAACGCGCTCGCCGGACTGGGCGTCCACGTCGTCACCGTCAACGACTACCTGGCCAAACGCGACAGCGAATGGATGGGCCAAGTCTATCGCTTCCTCGGACTCAGCGTCGGCGTCATCGTACACGACCTCAGCGACGAGCAACGCAAGGAAGCTTACGCCTGCGACGTGACCTACGGCACCAACAACGAGCTGGGCTTCGACTACCTGCGCGACAACATGAAAATGCGCAATTCCGAAATGGTCCAGCGGGGCCACAGCTTTGCGATCGTCGACGAAGTCGACAGCATCCTGGTCGATGAAGCGCGCACGCCGCTGATCATCTCAGGTCCGCTCGAAGATCGCGCCGACCTTTATCACGCAGTCGATGCCATCATTAAAAATGTCGAGCCTGCCGATTTCGATCTCGACGAGAAGCAGCGCCAAGTTTCACTGAACGAAGTCGGCAACGAGAAAATGGAAAAGGTGCTGGCAGAAGCCGGCATTTTGACGGGCACGCTGTACGACATCGAGAATGTCACTGTCGTCCACCACGTCAATCAAGCGCTCAAAGCTCACAAGCTGTTCCAACGCGACAAAGACTACATCGTCAAAGGCGGCCAGGTCATCATCATCGATGAGTTTACCGGCCGCATGATGCCTGGTCGGCGCTATTCGGAAGGCTTGCATCAGGCGCTAGAAGCCAAGGAGCACGTTGACGTTCAGCCGGAAAACCAGACGCTGGCCTCGATCACGTTCCAAAACTACTTCCGGCTGTACGAAAAGCTCGCCGGCATGACCGGCACGGCGATGACGGAAGCCAACGAGTTCATGGATATCTACGGGCTCGAAGTCATCGAGATCCCGACCAACCAGCCGGTCTCGCGCGTCGATAACGACGATGAGATCTACCGCACGCAAAAAGAAAAACTTGCCGCTATCGTCCAGTCGATTGCGGACGCCAAGGCGCGCGGCCAGCCGATCCTTGTTGGCACGACGTCGATTGAAAAATCAGAGCAGCTGTCCGAGCTGTTGAAAGATCACAAATACATCGAGGGCCTGGGCAAATCTCTGCTGGATCAGGCGGCAGAAATTAAGCCCGGCAAAGAAGAAGAGCTGCGCAAGCACTTCACCGACACGGGCGAGGCTTTGCTGGCGATTGCCAAGTCATCGAAAGGCAAGGGCGATCCGGTTCCCCACCAGGTGCTCAACGCGCGCTATCACGAGCAGGAGGCCAACATCGTGGCGCAAGCCGGTGTACCCGGTGCTGTGACCATTGCGACCAACATGGCCGGCCGCGGCACCGATATTCAGCTCGGCGGCAACGCCGACTACCGGATGCGCGACTGGATGGCCGAACAAGCAACGGCCGGCGTCGAGCCGACGGACGCCGATATCCGCAAAAAGCGCGACGAGTTCGCAGTCGATATCGCTGAGAAAAAGAAGCGCGCCATCGAGTCCGGCGGACTTTATGTGCTCGCGACCGAGCGCCACGAAAGCCGCCGCATCGACAACCAGCTGCGTGGCCGCTCTGGCCGTCAAGGCGACCCAGGCCGCTCGAAATTCTACCTCGCGCTTGACGACGATCTGATGCGTATCTTCGGTTCGGAGCGCATGGACAAAGTGCTCCAAACGCTCGGCCTGAAAGAAGGCGAAGCGATCACCCATCCGTGGATGAACAAGTCGCTCGAAACCGCGCAAAAGAAGGTTGAACAGCGCAACTTCGACATTCGCAAGCAGATCCTGAAGTACGACGATGTGATGAATGACCAGCGCAAGGTCATCTTCGAGCAGCGGCTCGAAATCATGGGCGAAGACGATGTGTCGGAGACCGTCAAGGATCTGCGCCATAAGTTCGTCGATGAACTCGTCACGCGCCACATCCCCCCCAACGCTTACGCCGAACAGTGGGACAGCAAGGGCTTGAAAGAGGCCGTTGGCGGCGTGTTCGGCATCGAACTGCCGATCGACACATGGGCCGCGGAAGAAGGCATCGCTGACGAAGAAATCAGCGAGCGCCTACTCAAAGCCGTCGATGAAAAGGCCGAATCCAAAGCCCAAGAGTTAGGGCCAGAGCTTTATCATCAGATCGAAAAAATGGTCTTGCTGCAGACCCTCGATCATCTCTGGCGCGAGCACATCGTCACCCTTGAACATCTGCGCCAAGTGATCGGCTTCCGCGCCTACGGCCAGCGCGATCCGCTCAACGAATATAAGAGCGAAGCGTTCGTGCTGTTTGAAAGCATGCTCGGGCGGATGCGCGAAGGCGTCACCGGCCAGTTGATGCACGTTGAGTTGGCCCCGCCAGAAGAGCAGCCCGCACTGCAACCCGTCGAGCTGCCGCACATGGAAGCCCGCCACATCAACGCTTCGACCGGCATGGATGAACTCGAGCCAGAGCCGCCGCAGCGCCCGGCATTACCGCCGCGCGTCATGCAAGAATTGGCGATGGCCGATGCGGCACTGGCTGGCGCCAAAGCACGCCGCAATGCGCCGCCTGAGCCTGAGAAACGCGCGCCCCTGCAGGTTCGCAAAGGCGAAGGCGCTGTCGATCCTAATGACGCGGCAACGTGGGGCCGGGTCGCGCGTAACGCGCCATGCCCATGCGGGTCTGGCAAGAAGTACAAGCAATGCCACGGCAAGCTCGACTGAACTTTGGAGATATCAACGGCTAAAGAAAAGCTCGTACCGCTCTGCGGCCCGGGCTTTTTTTGAATGAGGAGAGTCTCCAACGGATGCTGTCGTGAGCAGTTCCGGATAAGTTTGCGATGGCGACGCAAGAGACCCTTCTCCCTCGGGAGAAGGTGCCCTGAAAGGGCGGATGAGGGGGACGTTATTTGTCTCAAGCACAGCCCCTCACCCCAACCCTCTCCCGTGCAAACAAAGCTTGGCTGCGCCAAGTCCAAACAAAGCTTGGCTGCGCCAAGTTCAAGCGAAGCTTGGCTGCGCCAAGTTCAAGCGAAGCTTGGCTGCGCCAAGGAGAAGAAAGGGGACGAGGGCACGCGCTAATGGCCCGAGTTGTCAGGCGTATCTGGCGTTGGCTTCATCGGCGCACCATGGTCGCCTGCAATCCGGTCCGAAAGTGCCAGCAGCACGCTCGATACCACGAACACAACGTGGATCACCACGAGCCATGCGATATCGCGGTTCGAAACGGTGCTGAGCGACATGAATTGCTTCAGCAAATGTATCGCCGAGATTGCGACAATCGACGACAAAAGTTTCAATTTGAGCGCGGTGAAGTCAATCGTTCCCATCCACTCGGGCCAATCCGTATGGCGGCTATGGTCGATTTTGGAAACGAAATTCTCGTAACCGGAAAAGATTACAATTATAATCAGAGAACCGGTCAAAACCAAATCGATCAGCGACAGCACGCCCAAAATGACTTGGGCTTCCGTCAACGAAAACGCACCGAGCGCGAGATGGCCGAAATCAGCGAGAAATTTGATCAGCAGAATGACGAGGGAAAAAGCAAGGCCAAGATAAAACGGCGCGAGCAGCCAGCGGCTGGCGAAAAGTATCCGCTCGCCTATCAGTTCCAGCTCTTCGAGGATGGTCGCGCCTTGCATTGGTCCTACCACGATAGAGTTACTCAGCCCAAACTAGTGCAAGCTTCGCTAACGGTGCAAGGCTTTCAAGGCTTCACAGCGATAGGGCCGATCAACCGGGCGGATCTTGCGCGAGCCACGTACGCCGGCCCGTGCCACGGCTTTGCCAGGCCGCCCGCTTCAAGGCGAAGCGATGCTGGGCGTTGAGATAGCGTCGGCAGCTCGGCAGCGACACCGGACAGTTGAACGTTGGCCGCAAGCGCTGCAGATCCATCGCCGCCGAAGGATTGAATTTTTCAGCCTCCGATGACATACTGGCGTTCACGGGCTTTGGCGCTTCGGGGGTCGGCACTGTATTTAGCCATTGGTTCTGATCTTGCAGGCTCGCAAACATGCCGCTGCAGGCGGTGATCGGCCCGGTGTTGAACGCTCGATCGGTATCTTCGAACTTATAGCGGCCATCGCAAACGCTGACGCGCGGCGGCTTTTTGGACTTATCGAACGCGTCATACCCCTGTTTGAGATTGACCCAGAACGCCGTCCAGGGACTTGACGCTTGCGCCTTCATGCTGGCGTCGGTCATGCGGAATGGAAAGACGTGGACGGGAATTTGATCCTGCCCGTTGTCCATCGCGGCCGACGCCAACAGATGGATCTCGTCCATCACCGGGTTGGTCATGGCAAAGCAGCCGACAGACGAGCAACCGCCGTGCACTAGGATGCTCGATCCGGTTCTGGCTTGGCTCTGATCGAAGATGTTTGGGAACCCGATATCGAGCGACTTTGGCCAGCGGCCGACATGGCGGATCTGCGCGCGCGTCAGGCTGTAGAAACCTTCCGGCGCCTGCTTATCGCCGCTCCTGAGTTTGGGACCCGTCGAGCCGGACCAATGGCAAATCGGATAGGTCGCAAACAAAACGTAAGCGCCGCTTTTCTGCTTCCAGATTTCAAGCTCGGATTCGGTTTTGAAAATGCGGATCAGAATTGGTTCTGAAAGATTGACGCCTTGTTCCTTCAAGCGCTGATCGAGCAGCGCGACGTTGGGCGTTCCCGGCAGCGGCAGCGCGCCTTCGGCGGCCGCACGCTGGCGCTCGATGCGGTCGGCAGCGACATCCTTGAGTTCGATCGACAGCGCGGACGCGGGCACGACAGTTGCTGCATATGCCAGCAACGCACCCGTCACACTCATCGCTCGCACGAGTAAACGCACCATTGCCGCCTAGAAAAACCTCGTCGCCAGCTGCAGACCATAAATGGTCTTAAGCGGCGATCGTAGTGGCATTTTACCGTCAACCACAGCCGCGATAAGCCGTTCAGGATGCTTAATTCTTAGGTGTCGCCGACGGGCAACGCGCCTCTATCGTGCCGTCGCCGTCGGGATTGCCGCCGCCGGGCTCGAATTGGTAACGGTTGGCGCAGACGTAGACCTTGGGTGGCAGTAGATTAGCCTCGAACAAATCGCTGCCGCGCTTGAGGTCGCGCCAGAAACTCTCGTTGGCATTGCCCGCATAGCTGGCCAGTTTTTCCTCAGTCATGCGAAATGGATAGACTTGCACCTGGAATCGCTTCTGGCCGCCGCTCAACGCGCCGGTGACCAATTTCCATATTTCGTCAATTTGAGTATTGGTCATCGCAAAACAGCCGACCGAAGCGCAGCCGCCGTGCACCATGATCAACGATCCGGTGCGCGCAAAGCTGCGGTCGTAAGCGTTGGGGTAACCTAAGTTGAACGAGCGATGCCAGCGGCTCTGCGGGTTGAGCGCGCTTTGATCCACCGTATAGAAGCCCTCAGGCGCCTGCCGGTCGCCTTGCGTGACCTTTGGACCGAGCCCCCCGGACCAGCGGCAAATCGGATAAATCGCAAAGCGATGGAACAGCCCATCGCGCTTCATCCATAGCTCGAGTTCGAATTCGCGCTTGAAGATCCGCACCATCACCGGCGCGCCTTCGACGAGACCGTTTTCGGCGAGCCTATTGGACAACCGGGCGAGGTCCGGTTCGCCCGGCATCGCCAGACCCATGCTGGCGCGCCAGTGCCGTTGCGCACGCTCGATTGAGATCGCGCGGGCGTCGAAATCTTCTGTGACCAGCGGCAGCCAAAAGGGCGAAAGCAACGCTGCGAGCGCCGCCATAACGCACAGGGTGAGCAGGATCAGCACACGCCCTCGCCGCTTCGGTGCTGGCTTTTCAGTGTTGGCGGGAATAGCAACCACGCAAGGTCCTCGGGCGCATATTTTCAGAAATTACGGGCCATGCACTAAAGCCCGACGTGGTCAGAATGGTGGCGCGATCACTTCTTGGCGACGGCCGACGTTGCCGGCGAAACTGTGCCGGTTGTTTGTGCCGACACCGGCACAGCCTTAGCCTTGGCGATATCGGCGACTGTCGGCTCGACGTCAGAACTCACCAAACCTTTGAGCTTGGTGCCTTGCGCGACAAGCCGCTGCTCCGCCATTTCCTGCTCGGTTGGCTGGGGCACGAAGGGCGCGATCACCGGCCGCTGGAACGCTGGGCACGACGCGTCCGGTTCAATCCGGCTTTGCGGCGCCACGACATTCACAACATAGCGCTTCTCGCACACTGCGACGGTGGGCGGAATATGATGCTTCTCGAAGTGGTCGTAACCTTCCTTCAGCGTCTTCCAGAACGGATACCACTTGTGCTTCTTCATCTCAGCCATGCGCGCTTCCGTCATGCGGAACGGGAAAGCGTGCAGCTGAAACGTCGGCTGTCCGGCTTTGAGGCTTTCGCGCGTCAGCCCATAGATTTCCTCGATCAAGGCGTCGGTCATCGCGTAGCACCCAGCTGACCGGCACTTGCCATGCACCATCACGCTGTCGCCGGTGCGGCCAAGAGATCTATCGTAGGTATTTGGGTAGCCGACGTTGAACGACAGATAGAATTTCGAGTTGGGGTTCATCAAGACGGGCGTGATGTTGTAGAAACCCTCGGGCGCCTGCTTGTCGCCGTGCGCGAGTTTTGGACCAAGCTCGCCGGACCAATTGCAGATCGGGTATGTTTTGAAATGGTAGAAGCGGCCATCGTCGCGCTGCTTCCAGATTTCAAGCTCGGATTCTTCTTTGAAGATGCGCACGAACACCGGCGCGCCGGCCTGCATTCCTTTTTTGGCCAGCAGTGCCAGCGTGTCGGCCGCGAGTGGAACTTCGGACGGCGCGGGAATAACGGGCGCGCTCGAGCAGGCGGCGGCGAGCAATGAGGCGGCGCACACGACTGCCAGCTTGAAGCCCTGCGCCAACTTGAAGTCCTTGATCGCTCTTGCAATGCGGATCGTCAAAACAGCTTTTCCCCTCGCCCGTCATAGAGCGTCGTCATACGCGCACGGCAAAACCTAATACCCAGTATCGCATGGACTTTTTCAGGTCTACCCACGCCCTGTCAACCCGAGTATGGGCTCGAATGTGTGCATGAATGCGGCAGGGATGGGGCCCGGGCGCGGGTGAGCATAAGGGATTGTCGCGAAGGTTTCAGAGCGATGTTCGCGATGAAACCAATGCTGACATTATGTGCGCAGATAGAATGCGCCTATCGCGTGCCGACTTAGAAGACAGTGCCGACGTAGAAGACAGTGCGGTATCATTGTAGGCAAGCGCCAGAGTTCGCGCCTTGCCCGAGCAACGATTTCACCCCACCCCTTACTGCTCCCCTGAGGAGAGGGGGATTTTACACGGGAGGGGATGCGGAACGTCACGAGGCTTAAGTCCCACCTTAAGGCCCCAACCCTTAAGCCTTCACTTGCGTGCCTGGGCGGCCGATGGCGAGGAAACGGTCATGGCGCTGCCGGCGGATTTCTTCTGGCGACTTGCCGTCGAATTCGCTGAGCGCGCGGGCAATCGCGTTGCCGGTCGAGGTGATCACCGATACGCGGTCGCGATGGGCGCCACCGACGGGCTCGCGAATGATCACGTCGATGACGCCGAGCTGATCGAGATCTTGCGCGGTGATCTTCATGTTGGTCGCAGCATCGATCGCCTTGGCGCTGTCCCGCCACAAGATCGAGGCAGCCGCTTCCGGCGAGGCGACCGTGTAGATCGCATGTTCGAGCATCAAAATGCGATTGGCGGCCGCGATGGCGATGGCGCCGCCCGATCCGCCTTCACCGATCACAACCGTGATCAACGGCACGCCGAGCGCCAAGCAGCAATCTGTCGAACGCGCGATCGCTTCGGCCTGGCCGCGTTCTTCCGCGCCGATGCCGGGATAGGCGCCGGCCGTATCGATGAGCGTCAGAACCGGCATCGAGAACTTATCGGCCATTTCCATGAGCCGCACGGCTTTGCGATAGCCTTCTGGCTTGGCCATGCCGAAATTGTGCTTGATGCGGCTCTCGACGTCTGAGCCCTTTTCGTGGCCGATGACCATGACCGAGCGGCCGCGGAACCGGCCCATGCCGCCGACGATCGCTTCGTCTTCGGCGAAATATCGGTCGCCAGCCAGTGGCGTGAAATCTTCGATCAGGCCGTCGATGTATTCCAAGCAGTGCGGGCGTTCCGAATGGCGCGCCACCGACGTCTTCTGCCAAGGCGTCAGTTTCGCATAAATCTCGACGAGAGCGGCCTTGGCCTTCTGCTCGAGCTTGGCGATTTCGTCGGCGATCTGGGGGCCCTTACCGGCCTGCTGCATCGCCTTGAGTTCGGCAACTTTTTCTTCGAGCTCGCGCACGGGCTTTTCAAAGTCGAGATACGTGCGCGGCGGGGCTTGTGCGTTCACGGGGGTAGCGGCCTCTTGATGCAAATCAGGACCGGCGCGCCAAACAACGTGCCAGCCCCTCCAATCTCGTTCAGACAATCCCCCCGGGAGCCCGCCGGTGTCAAGACCCGCAACTCGACGCTGCTTAACCGCTATCGCCGGAAAGCCTTTTAACCCAAGGCGTTAGGGCAAACAGCACGGCCGCCGCGAGTGCCACCCAGAGCCCTTGCGTCCACAGAAATGACGCTAGCGCGCCCGTATCGTTATTCTCGAACGTACCACCCAGGACGCCGGCGAGCTTATTGCCGAAGGCGGCAGCCAGGAACCAGATGCCGAGCACCACGCCGGTGAGTTTCGGCGGCGCCAGCCGTGTCATCGTCGACAGTCCAACGGGGCTCAGGCACAGCTCGCCGCACGTCTGTAGGAAAAATAGCCCGGCGAGCCAGAGCGGCGAGACCCGGCCGGCGCTAGCCAGCTGAGCTGCTGGCACCATCAAGAACAGCGATGCAGCCACGAGCGCCAGCCCGGCCGCAAACTTTACTGGGGCAGAGGGTTGCCGCACTCCAAGCCGCAGCCAGAGATAGGCAAAAAACGGCGCTAGCAGAATGACGAAGATCGGGTTCACCGACTGGAACCACGACGAGGGAGACTCGAAGCCGAAAATCCGGTTGTCGGTCAATTGGTCGGCAAACAGCGACATCGACGAGCCCATCTGTTCGAAGATGGCAAAGAAGATCATCGCGGCAATGAACAGAACGCCGATGGCCGCGATTCTGGTGTTTTCTTCGCCGCCTTTGCTGACGCAGTAGGCAATCACCGCGAGCGGCAGAATGAGGAACGACCAGCGCAGCCACGACAGCCCTTCGATGTCTGACGCAAGTGCCAGTGCGAGCAGGCCAACGGTTACCGCTAGCACCAAGCCAGCATGTTGCCACACAAGGTTGCGATCGGACTCGCCCGCCGCTTCGTCTACTCCGGGATCGCGCAACGCGGGCGCGGCGCGCCGAAATAAGATCATCGCCAGCGTCATGCCGATACCAGCGGCGGCAAAGCCCCAGTGCCAGCTTTTGGCCGGATCGAAACCCGCTTGCGATAGCCAAGTTTTAAAGGTGGCACTTTGGGCCAGGAAGCCCGTGACCAACGGCGAGATAAATGCGCCGATGTTGATGCCCATATAAAACAGCGAAAAACCGGCGTCGCGGCGCGGGTCCCGCCGCTCGTACAGCGCGCCAACGAGCGCTGAGATATTTGGCTTGAAGAGGCCCGTTCCCAGCACGATCAGAATGAGGCCGAGGTAGAACGTCGCCTGCATCGGTATGGCCAGAGCATAGTGTCCGAGCGCGATCACCCAGCCGCCGTACTTTACGGCACGGCGCGCCCCGATCAGCCGGTCGGCAATGAAGCCACCGGGGATCGCGAGCATATAAACAGCCATTGTGTAATTGCCGTAAACGCGCGCCGCATCAGCGTTGGAGAAGGCCAAGCCGCCATCGGCGAGCGGCGCCACCATGAACAGCACGAGCAGAGCGCGCATTCCATAATAGGAAAATCGCTCCCATAGCTCGGTGAAATAAAGCGAGCGCAACCCTTGGGGCTGGCTCGCAAACCCCAAGCCTTTGGCCAAAGGGGCGGCATCTTTAGAAAGGTCCGGCGCTGAAATGCTCATCGGCTAAGTGTGACGGCACAGCGAGCGGCTGTCAAAGGCAGCAATCAGACCAGCCGTAATGGGGACCCTCTCCCCCTGGGGAGAGAGTTGGGGTGAGGGGATGTGCTGTCAGACTTAAAACATCCCCCTCATCCGGCCCTGCGGACCACCTTCGCCCCCAGGGGAGAAGGAAGGGCTTTAGTCCTTCACGCGGAGCAGTTCGACGTCGAACATCAACGTGGCGTTGCCTGGGATAACGCCGCCAGCGCCGCGTGCGCCATAGCCGAGGTCTGGTGGAATGATCAGCGTGCGCTTGCCGCCGACCTTCATCGAGGCGACGCCCTCATCCCAACCGCCGATAACTTGGCGACGGCCGATAGCGAATTCAAACGGCTCGCCGCGATCGACCGAGCTATCGAACTTCGCGCCCTTCGCGCCGTCCTTATAAAGCCAGCCCGTGTAATGCATGACGCACGTCTGGCCAGTCTTGGGCGAAGCGCCGGTGCCAACGACGGTCTCGGTAATTTGCAGGCCTGAAGCTGTTGTGGTCATGGCTTTCCCGGTTGTCTGAGGTGGGGCGGTTTCGGCTAACGCCGCATGGGACAGTGCGCCCGGCACGCCCAAGCCAAAGGCCAATAGCACAGCCGCTAGCGCGCGCGCACTGGAGCCATATGATGCAGGTTGCATATCAGCGTTCCTAGATGTGTGGAGGCAGTGATGTGTGAAGGCGGAGACGTTTGAAGAGGGGCCCGAGCGCGCCCGTGCGGCTCAAGCGTCTTTGTCGCCCGTCATCACCTTGCCGAACCAATCTTCAATGGTCACCGTGCCGATTGCCGCGACCTTCTCGCGTTCGGCGGGGCGCACGACATCTTGCACCATATCGATGCGCTTCCATTCGCAGAACGGCGTTTCGGCTTCGACGCCTGGCGCATACTTCGACGCCTGCAGTTTTTGATAGCGGTGAATGTAGCGCGGGCAGTTCATCCATGTCTCGCTCACGGTCACTTTGACGACCAGCTCAGCTTCCTTGAATAGCCCCATCAGCGGGCCCTCGCGCACGATTTCGGCGCGGCCTTGCAGGCGCGTGCGGAACGGCCGTTCGAAATCGATGAACAGGCAGCCGATCTCAGGGTTGCCTGAGATATTTCCCATCGACAAATACATGCCGTTGCCATCGTAGCTTGGAAACGCAATCGTCGTGGAATCGAGAACTTTGACGAACCCCGGCGTGCCGCCCTTGTAAGACACGGTCGGGCGCCCGTTGTGATCGACGCTCGACAAGAAAAACATGTCGCGGCTTTCGATGAACGCTTTGCCGACGTCGTCGATTTCTGGCCGCACGACCATTTCGACCACCCGGTCGGCAAGCTTGCGGCTGTCGAACGCATCTTGCATGGCGCGATGGTTTTCGCCGTAAAGTTCGCTCATAGGTTTGATCCTCCCCAAGATTAGCTGAATTAATTTAATGGTCTTTGCGTCAAGACTAGCAGGGATTATTCCGGTGCGCACCCGATTCTGAAGTGCCTATTCCTGAGACTTATTTGCGCGCCAGCGGATGATGATCGGCCACGAGCTTTTTCAAACGCTCCTCGAGCACATGGGTGTAAATCTCGGTTGTCGAGATATCCGCGTGGCCGAGCAGCTGTTGCACCGCGCGCAGATCGGCGCCGCGATCGAGCAGGTGGCTCGCGAAGGCATGGCGCAAAACGTGCGGCGAGACGCGTTCGGGATCAAGACCGGCCTGCACAGCCAGATCCTTCAGATCAAGCCCCAGACCTTGCCGCGTCACGTGGCCCTCGGCCGACTTCGATGGAAACAACCACGGCTGGTTGTCGTGACGCCCCGCGACATCGAGATAGTTGTCGAGCGCGGCGCGCGCAGGCGGATTGAGCGGCACGAGCCGTTCGCGGCCGCCTTTGCCCTTGATCGTCAAAACGCGCGGATCGCCGCGCAAGACGGCGCGCGGCAGCGACACCAATTCGGTAACGCGCATTCCCGTCGCATAAAGAAGTTCGATGAGACAATAGAGGCGTTGCGCCCGAAACAGCGCGCGACCTTCTTGGCCCCCGATGCGGCTATGCGCGGTTTCGATCAAGCGGTCGACTTCCGTCACGCTTAAGGTGCGTGGCAACGGGCGTTGGAGTTTTGGCCCGGCGAGCCCCGTTGCAGGATCGACCGCGATCGTGCCCTCGGCGGTTAGGAATTTATAAAATTGGCGGATCGACGATAGCCGCCGCGCCCGAGACGCGGACGCCAGACCCTGCGTACTCATATATTGGAGATAGTCCTGCACATCGCGCGGACCGGCGTTTTCAACGAGCGTCGCGCGGTTGCCCAAAAAACCAAAAAAATCTTCAAGGTCGCGCGTATATGCGGCAAGCGTATTGTCAGCGGCACCGCGTTCGGAGCTGAGCATTTCGAGAAAGGCTGCGAGGTGGCGCGCGGCATTAGCGGTCATGGTTGCTCGAAGCTTTTAAGTGGCCACAGCCGTTATCAGCCACACGACGCTAAGCGGCCGCTTTACATGCCGCTCTGCGGCAATTTTAAATGGTGGAGCCGAGCGGGATCGAACCGCTGACCTCGTCATTGCGAACGACGCGCTCTCCCAACTGAGCTACGGCCCCAAATCAGTGCAACATTTTAGGGACCGCGACAAAGCGTTGTCAATCGATAGCAAAGCTTGCCGCTGTGCGCTGGCACGGCTACAGCTTGGCGCGGTTCGACCCCCCTGTCTAAATGCGAGCGCCACATGCTGGAACTTCTGAGCTTCATCAGCTACCTGATCACTCTTTATACCTACATCATCATCGCCAGCGTGGTCATGAGCTGGTTGATGGCCTTCGGCGTCATCAATGCCAATAATCCTATTGTGCGGTCGATCTGGCAGCTCGTGAACGCATTGACGGAGCCGCTGCTCGGGCCCATCCGGCGCATAATGCCAAACCTCGGCGGCATCGATATCTCGCCAATCATCCTGCTTCTGGCGTGCACATTCGTGCAGGCCGTTGTTCTTCCCAACATCGCCAAGCTCGTCGCTTGAATTGGGCCGCGCATGATCGGCCTTGGTGCCGTACAATGCACGACGACAAGCCGTGCGTCATTGTGCGCTTCCGCCTGACGCCCAAATCGTCGAAAAATACGATAGATGCGATAGATGGGGCGGAAATGACGGCGGATGGGCCAGCCTTCAAAGCTTGGGTCCAAGCGGTGCCGTCGGAGGGCGAAGCCAATGACGCTTTACTGCGGCATGTGTGCGAACGACTTGTCGTCACGAAGGCGAGCGTGGCATTGGTCAGCGGGCACAAATCGCGCGTCAAGTCGGTGAGCATCGTCGGCGACGCGGACGTTATCGAAACCCGGCTTGAGGCCATTTGGACGCTGATGGCCAAGGCAATAAAAGCGAACACCTGAACAAATTTCAAAAACACCAATTGGAGGAGCAGCTGCGATGGCCGGCTTTCAAATTATCGACGGAAAGAAAATTGCAGCTGACGTGCGCGTCCAAGTGGCAGCCGAAGTCGCCCGCTTGGTGAGAGAGCTTGGCGTAAAGCCCGGGCTTGCCGTCGTTCTCGTTGGCGAAGATCCAGCCAGCAAGGTCTACGTTAAGAACAAGGCGCTGCAGACGATCGAAGTCGGCATGAATTCCTGGGAGCATAAACTGCCAGCCGAAACCAGCGAGGCCGACGTTCTGGCGCTCGTTGATAAGCTCAACAAAGATCCAGCCTGTCACGGCATTCTCGTGCAGTTGCCGCTCCCTAAGCATATCAACGCCGAGAAAGTTCTGAACACGATCGACCCCGATAAAGATGTCGACGGCTTCCACCCCGTCAACGTCGGCCGGCTGTGGGTTGGCGAAAAAACGCTCGTGCCCTGCACGCCGACCGGATCGATCATTTTGGCAAAGACCGTCGCGCCATCGCTCGCTGGCATGAATGCGGTCGTCATCGGACGCTCCAACATCGTCGGCAAACCGGTGGCGGCGTTGTTGCTGCGCGAACATTGCACGGTGACGATTGCGCATTCGCGCACCCGCGATTTGCATTCGGTTGTGAAGGCGGCAGACCTCGTCGTGGCGGCTGTCGGCATTCCCGAAATGGTGCGTGGCGACTGGATCAAGCCCGGCGCGATCGTGATCGATGTCGGCATCAACCGCGTTCCCGGCGAAAACGGCAAGACCAAGCTGGTCGGCGACGTCAATTATGCCGAATGCGCGCGCGTTGCCGGCGCGATTACGCCGGTGCCAGGCGGCGTCGGCCCGATGACCATTGCGTGCCTGTTGCGCAACGCCGCACAAGCGTGCGCAACGCAGAAGGGCGTGAAGTCAGCGTTCGCGTGAAACTTTAGGCAGTGGGCAAATCGCCTACTGCCTACCGCCTACTGCCCCGGGCTCAAGCGGCCCGGCTCTGCCGCAACACCTCGGCGCGGTAGCTCAAGGCCTCGGCGATGTGCGCCCGGCTGACTTTTTCGAGAGCGTCGAGATCGGCGAGGGTGCGCGCCACTTTTAACGTGCGATGAAAGCCGCGCGCCGAAAGCTGCAACTTATCCGACGCCTGCCGCAGCAGCGTAACGCCGGCCTCATCGGGCATCGCAATTTGCTCAAGCAATTGGCCGGAGCAATCGGCGTTGGTGCGCGGGCCTCTGAAGCCCTGTCCGGTGACGCCTAGGCTGGCAAGCCGCGCGCGCTGGCGATCGCGCGCGGCGGTCACACGGGCGCGCACTTCGTAACTGCCCTCGACCGCCGCCGGCAACACGAGATCGGCGGCTGAAACGGCTGGCACTTCGATTTGCAGATCGATGCGGTCTAATAGCGGGCCCGACACGCGCCCCTGGTAGTCGGCGGCGCAGCGCGGGCCCCGTTTGCAGCTGATGCCAGGGCCAGAGCCGCCGCACTTGCACGGGTTCATCGCCGCAACCAGCTGAATGCGCGAGGGGTAAGAAATGCGATGGTTGGCGCGGGCGATGATCATCTCGCCCGATTCCAGCGGCTGGCGCAGCGCGTCGAGAACGTTGGGTTGGAACTCAGGCAGTTCGTCGAGAAACAAAACGCCCAAATGCGCGAGCGAGACTTCACCGGGTTTGGGCCGCGAGCCCCCGCCGACGAGCGCTGCCATGCTGGCCGAATGATGCGGATGGCGGAACGGCCGGTCAAAGCTCAGCTTGCCGCCCATCAGTTCGCCAGCGAGCGAGTGCACCATCGAGACTTCGAGAATTTCCTCGCGCGCGAGCGGCGGCAGGATCGACGGCAGACGCGACGCCAACATCGTTTTACCAGAGCCCGGCGGGCCGATCATCAGCAAGTTATGGCCACCGGCCGCTGCGATCTCAAGCACGCGCTTGGCCGTTTCCTGGCCCCTGATATCCCGCAGGTCTGGCAGCATCCCCGTTTCGCGCGCCGCGTTCGGGCGCGGCCGGGTGAGCGTTTGCATGCCCTTGAAGTGATTGACGAGAGACAACAGATGGGGCGCCGCCAGAATATCAACGTCCTCGCCAGCCCATGCGGCTTCCGGGCCGACCGCATAGGGACAGATCAAGCCCTTACCGATGGCGTTGGCGCCGATCGCTGCCGGCAATGCGCCAGGCACCGCACGGATGGCACCGTCGAGCGCCAGTTCCCCGATGGCTGCATACCCGGCAATTGCATCGGGCGCGATGGCCTCCATTGCCGCCATCATGGCGAGTGCGATGGCCAGATCGAAATGGCTGCCTTCTTTCGGCAAATCAGCTGGCGCTAGATTGACGGTGATGTGTTTGTGGGGAAGGCCAAGGCCGACGGCGTGCAGAGCGTTGCGCACGCGCTCGCGGCTCTCCGCCACCGCTTTATCGGGCAAGCCGACGACTGCGAACATCGGCGCGCCAGGCGTAATGCGCACCTGCACCTCGACGGGCCGCGCCTCAACGCCAATAAACGCCAGCGTTGAAATTTGCCCGTACATCTCGCCCTCCACACGTCACGAAAGTGATCTGACGCCGGAGTTTTTGGCAATATTATACTTGCCAAACCCAACGCCATCGACTACATTGGAATAATAGGAGATTCCAATGTCCCTGCTCACCCAAGAACATTTACAGAACGAAGAGGCCGCTTACAAGTGGGTAGAGGCACAAATTTGGCCACATGGTCCGCAGTGCCCCCATTGCTTCGAGAAGAAGCGCGTTTCTAAAATGCAGGGCAAGGCAACCCGGTTCGGGCTCTACAAGTGCTACGCTTGCCGCAAGCAGTTCCGCGTCACCGTTGGGACCATCTTTGAAAAGTCTCACGTGCCGCTGTATCTGTGGCTGCAAGCCTTCTATTTGATTGCTGGATCAAAGAAGGGCATCAGCGCCAATCAGCTTCACCGCACCCTGGGCGTCACCCTCAAGACCGCTTGGTTTGTCGGCCACCGCATCCGGGAAGCGATGCGGATCGGCTCGCTGGTTCCCCCGATGGGCGGCGAAGGCAAAACCGTTGAGGTTGACGAAACCATTTACGGTCGTGCCGATACTCACCCCAAGGGCCGCAAGCGTTTTACCGGCCGCAAGATCACCAACTCTGCCCACAAGAACGTGATCGTCTCTCTCGTCCAGCGTGACGGCGGCGTGCGCAGCTTTCATGTTGCCGTCAGCACTGTTGCCGAAGTTGTGCCGGTCGTGAACGCCAACGTTCGCAAAGAGACCTTCATCATGACCGACAGCGCCATGCTGTATAAAAAGCAGCTTGGGCACTTCGCCAGCCATGATCGCGTCGATCATTCGGCTTCGGAATACGTCCGTTACGAGCCAACCAACACCGTGCACACCAACACCGTCGAAGGCTATTTCTCGCTGTTCAAGCGCGGGATGCGCGGCACCTACCAGCACTGCAAAGAGAAGCATCTTCATCGCTATCTGGCTGAATTTTATTTTCGTTATAATAACCGGAACGTTCAAGGCGTTGATGACGAAGCCCGCGCCGTCAAAATGGTCAAGGGTGCCCAAGGCCGCCGGTTGACCTATCGAACGACTGATCGAGCCTGACCCTGGCGTTCAGGATAGGACAGAGAAGCGGCGACGGTGAGCCGCTTTTTCTGTGGCCGCACGGCACCAGCCGAATCGTGGGCTGTTGGGACACGCGCCCAATGCGCGGTTGGCAAATCTAGTTGAGTTACACTGTGCACATGTGATTCGGGCCCGCCACTGGAATGGCGGGCCCGATTACTGCGCTCGTAGCTCAGTTGGATAGAGCGGGTTCCCTTGTAAGGCCACGGTCGCAGGTTCGAATCCTGCCGAGCGCACCACCACCCATCTTCACCACTTGCGGAGGCCACCTTAGCGGGTGGCCTTTTCTTTTCTACCGCGCTACTTCTCGCGATTCTATCTGCAAAAAGATGGCGGCAAATTATTAACAAGTAACCCTCCACAGGGAGGATTGTTATTTTCAGACCATGAAGTGATTTGTGGAGGTTAACAAGCATCTTTTAAGATGCTAAATAGATGCCTCATGTCGCGTCCCAAAACAAACTCACATAAGTTCTCCATCACGCTGCCCAAGGGCGCGGACGCCTTGCTTGGCGACCTTGTGCGGCGCAAGTTGTTCGGAGAAAGCCATTCTGAGGTGGCTCGTTATTTAATAATCAATGCGCTCGATGAGTTGATTCAGAAGGGTCGGCTCAAAGAGCCTGAATGAGGACGCCATGCCCAAGCGCAAGACCCCAGAGCTAGACCCTAAAGAGCAGTTCAAACGGTTTCAGAAGGCGGCTGAAGACACTGGCGTTGCCACCAAACAAGCCGAGAAATCGTTCAAGAGACTCGCGGTCGAAAAACAAAAAAAACAGTGAGTCAAGCAAAAACAGCCTTGTCAACACCGACTTTTTCTCCTATTTTGTTCTCAAGGCCTCCACAGCCCGAATACGCTGGCAAGCCCAGCTGTGCTCCTAGGAGCTAGGGCTGCGGGGGACCTAACTCCCCGCAAAATCCCACAAAGTAAGAAAATAGGAATCCTTCGGAGTATTCCCGGACCACGTTGTTCGCCCTGAAGCTTTCAAGACAAACTCCGCCAGATCACCTTTCGATGAAGCATGCACCACGCTGTTTCGCTTTGCGGCAATAGCCCCAACGATTACATCCGCCAGCTGAACAATACCGGAGTGATGAGACTGCACGGGCTCAATTGAGCGAATGCAGTTCGGGCGCGTTTTGTATTTCCGGTAAGCGTCTGCGCAAACTTGGTTGCGCATCTGGCAAATATCCTTCGAGTCATTGCCCCTGTCGAGCCGAACGTGGATCGCTCTGCTATGACCATAATATTGCGCAAGCCGATGCAGCAAGAGCTGATAGTACATTCGGTTCACGCTGGTTTCACGGCCTTCTCCATGTCGCGCTTTATGGTTATAGCCGTCGAACTTTGCGACAATTATATGAAGCGCTGCTCTGCGCTGGTTGACCAGAGAGAAACCGTACTTAACCAACTTCTCGTAGGCATCGCGCTTGGCCCCGCCTCGATAGTCGCTCCAATGAAATTCAGACTTGATGCCAGCATCGTCCCGCAAAAAAGCGATCTCGTCTTCGATTTCAGAAATCCTCACACCGGCGACTGCAAAGCCGCCAGCGACCATGTACGCCTTTCCGTGACTGCTTGAGTCCCCGAAGAACGAGATATTAGGTATGTCTGATGCCACAACCATCAGATTACACTGAGTCTTGGGTTTGACAAGTATAATATCGCGGAGCAAAGTCAAGAACAAAAAAAGAACAAAAGTTTTTCGCGACTTGACGGGCGGTCAGATTTGCGCGGTCGTCCCAATATCAAAGGCGGCACATAAAGGATAGGGCGATGACCTCAGCAGGCGCCAAACAAACAACGGTGACGATGATACCGTGCTTCGGTTACGCCGATCCGAAGGCGGCCATCCCATGGCTTGGCAGAGCATTCGGCTTCGAGCCATACGCGGTCCATCTGAACGATGCTGGTGACGTCGTTCATGCCGAGCTCACGTTCGGCTGCGGCATGATCATGTTCAACCTGCGCTTCATGACGACGCCTGAAAACGCCGGCGGCCGGTGCACCCAAAGCGTTTACGTCATCGTCGATGATGTCGATGCCCATCACGCGCGCGCAGCGGCCGCTGGCGCTGAAATTGTCATGGCTCCGAAGGACGAGGATTATGGGGGACGGAACTATGCAGCGCGCGACGCGGAAGGACACATCTGGTCTTTCGGAAGCTACGATCCTTGGACCAGCAAGCCGGCGGGTTGAATGGCACGCGCCGACCCCTCCAGCACGATGATCGGCTAATGCCGCTAACCCTTCACCAACACCATCGACAGGCCGATCAGCGAGCTGTGGAAAAATTGGATTTCGACGATCTGCTGGGCGTTGCGCATCATGATGATGTCCATGTTGGCGGCAAGCTCGCCGCCTTTTACGACGACGCGAAATCCGCGCGGCGTCACTTGTCCCGTCAGATCGCCGTTGATGTTGTACGTCGTCTCTGCCCAAGTTCCCGACAGCACTCCAGCCGCGTGCGCGACGGCGCTTTGCACTTCGATCGAACCGCCGGCCGTGGCGCAGCGGATCGTCTGTTTGAGGTGATCTGCATCCTCGCCCGCAATATAGGTGACGCGGCATTTGACGATCTCGGGAGCGTTGTCTTTGATGCCGAGCTTGCCCTCGCCGGTCCAGCGGCCGAGCAGCGCTGCGAACGGTGAACTTGGTTCGGCGCGCGCTGGACTATGACTGGTTAGCGAAACGAATGCGATGAAAACGAATTTCAGAAGCGTCGACCTGCTGCGATGAATCAACTTTTCAAACGTCATTCAAAATGTCCCTCATGAAAACTCTGGCTCGCCGTCAATGCTTCTCGGCGCTGCAAAGTTTCCGCTTGCCTTCGATGGCATCCCAGATCATCGCTGCGATATCGCGGCCGCCGAACGCTTTGACTTGCCGGATGCCGGTCGGCGAGGTGACATTAATCTCGGTCAAATAAGGCCCAATAACATCGATGCCGGTGAACAAGAGCCCGCGCCGCTTAAGTTCAGGCTTCAGTCGCGCGCAGATTTCCCGGTCGCGTGGCGTCAGTTCAACCGCCTTGGCCGTGCCGCCGACGTGCAAATTAGAGCGCGTCTCGCCGTCGGCAGGAACGCGATTGATCGCGCCAGCAATCTCGCCGTCGATGAGAATGATCCGCTTGTCGCCGTCTTTCACTTCCGAGCGATATTCCTGCACCATGAAGGGTTCGCGGAAGACCGTTTGAAAAAGCTCCACGAGCGAGGAGATGTTGCCGTCGCCGGGCTTCAGGCGGAACACCGCTGCGCCGCCGTTGCCGTACAGCGGCTTGACGATGATGTCTTTATATTGCGCGCGGAACGCCAGCACATCGTCGAGCTGGCGTGTCACCATCGTCGGCGGCATCAGATCGAGATAATCGAGCACGAACAATTTTTCGGGCGCGTTGCGAACGTGCGCCGGATCGTTGACGACGAGCGTCTTGGGATGAATGCGCTCAAGCAAATGCGTCGTCGTGATGTAAGCCATGTCGAACGGCGGATCTTGCCGCAGCAGCACGACATCGCGCTCGCTTAGATCGATCGTGCGCGGATCGGACAGGGCATAGTGGTCGCCAGCATTGTCTTGAACTCTAAGCGTGCACCCGCGTGCCAGAAGCTTATCGCCGTGCAGGCTCAAATTTTGCGGTGTGTAGTAAAACACATCGTAACCGCGCCGCTCCGCTTCGAGCAAAATTGCAAACGTGCTGTCGCCACGAATATCTAACTCGCCGATCGGGTCCATCTGCGCGGCAATTTTCAAGGTCATAGATCAGCATCTCCACGGGCCCGCGAAAATAGACGAATGGTTCTGATTCGTGTGTACGCGGGCGCGCGCGAGATCGCAACTTCGTGTGGCGGTATCGCGCTTCGGCTCCATTTTCAACCAAGTCCGGCGCCGCGCTTAGCCAAGCCCCGCCTTGCGGCTGGCCACGGCGGCCAGCGCTGACCAATCCTTGAATGCATCAACATGGGCGATTGCTTCCAGAAAATGGTCCCGAATGAGACTTGCGAGGGGCAGCGGTGTCGCGCGCCGGTGTTTAAAAATGATGTCGCAGCGATGAGTTTATCGCGAGGCGTAAACCGCGGTCTGGAATTCGCCCAGCGTATCGAGCGCGCGCTCATCGGCAAACGGCAAAAACTGCATCATGATGACGCCAGCCAAGTCGCTCGCCGGGTCGAACCAAAAATAGGTATTGAGCGCGCCAGCCCAGAACTGGCTTCCAGGTGCCAGGGTTCCCGGAATTTGTTCAGTATTGCTCATAAACGCCAACCCATGCGTTTTGGGATGGCCTGAGAAGAACTCAGCGTCGCTCGAAACGCCCGGCATCACGGTCATCAACTTCTTGATCGGTAAATTGCCGATGTGATTGGCCAAAACGACTTCCAGAGTTTCCGGTTTTATGATGCGCACGCCGTCGAGTTCGCCTTGCCCAAGCAGGCAGCGCAAAAATCGCAAGTAGTCGCGAACCGTCGAATAGAGCCCGAAGCCGCCGCTGTAGACCTCCGGATGCGATGGCGGATCGAGCGCGATGACGCTCATGCCGCCATCGGCACCGCGTGCGTGCACAGCAACGAGACGCTGGCGCGTGTTGCCCTCGCATTCAAAATCTGTGTCAACCAGCCCGAGCGGTTTGCAAATCTGTTCGCGGCAAACTTCGCGCAAGCTTTTGCCGGTAACGCCCTCGATGACTTGGCCAAGCCAGTCGGTATTGATGCCATAGTGCCAACGATCGCCGGGATCGAAGGTGAGCGGATAATTGATGCCGTTTTTCGTGCCGGACAAAAAACCGGGGTTGCCGGTGGCTTCGAGATATTTCGCAGTATCTGGATTCCAGAACTGATAGGCCAGACCCGCTGTGTGCGTCATCAAATGACGAACGGTGGCCTTGCGCTTAGGCGCTCTGAGGCGTGGGCTGTCGCCATCAAAACCTTCCAACACCTGCAGCGCGCCGAAAGCTGGTGCATACGTTTCGACCGGCTTGTCGATATCGAGTAATCCCTGCTCCATCAACTGCGCCGCAGCTATCGAGGCCAGCGCTTTTGTCATCGAGAAAATGCGAAATACGCTGTCGATCTTCATGGCGTCGCGGCCAGCGGCGGATTGAAGCCCGAACGCACCCTCGTAGAAATTGCCGTCGCGGTCTGCAGCGCCAGCCACGATGCCGGGCGCAACGCCCGCGTCCACCGCGCGGTTCAAAACCGCATCGATCGTCTCGTGGCTGGACATGAGTGGCTCCGGTTTGTTGGCGCATACCTGACAGAGATGACCGTAACACTGCCCGTTAGGCCCAGCTATTCGCCCGAGGTCGATAAGCGGATAAAAATAAGTATCTCAAATAAAACGTTTAAACGGTTTTTTTGCACGCATGAACGGATGCTGCAGGCTTCGTTCAATATGCGTTCAAGCAAGCGCCGCTAGAAACGTCTCAACAAGCCGGGATTTCTCGGCGCTGAGCCGGAATGAGACCGGTCGAGACCTCAAGGAGCTTCACGATCATGTCGATGGCTAAAACATTGGTTTCGGCGGTCACCGCAGCAAGCGTCGTTGTGGCAAGCCTCGCGTCGCTTTCGACCGCCGCCAGCGCCCACGACTATCGTCACAACGGCTATGGCAATACCTACGGCAACTCCGCATATGACCAGCCACGCGTCAATCGTTGGGGCGATGTCGACAGCCGCCCGTCGAACTACGAATATCGCCAAGACGGCGACGAAGGCCACCAGTATCGCCACCGCGATCATACGGGCCGCAACGTTGCCCTCGGCGTGTTCGCAACGGTGCTCGGACTGGCCATTGCCGCTGAATCAAGCCGCGTCGGCCACGATTACTACGGCGAGCGCGACTAGGTTTCGAAATAATTGAACTTTTTCTCGCTAACTGCGTTGTTGTTAAATCCTGGCGGATCCCCCTCTGCCAGTAGCCCGGTAGGATCTCTCCCCCCCGAGACAAATCTACCGTCCCTCGAAAGCCGGACCTGTCCCCCCAGGTCCGGCTTTCGTTTTTGGCGGAGGTTGGCCGGAAAGGGTTTATCGGACCTTAAGTAGCAAATTAGGCATTTTGTCTTAGAGGTTTGGACTAAATGAAATTGATTTGGTCGTCGCGGGCTAAGCCAGGAATTCTGCACCATATACAGCAGCAAGGGCGCGAACGCGGTGCCACAAGTTATCTATCACCGTATCTATTACGCTTACGCTTAAGCTGTCCGCAACGCACTTTGATCTAACCGAAAGTGCCATACCTGGCAATCGAGCCAGTAGATCGCGAACGTGCGCAAGGGCTCGATCTTTGTCATAACCGACAGTGGCAGCAAGTTTCTCCCAATGACGTGGCAAGATTTTTTGCAAGCGCCGCTCTCCACCTATCGTCATTGCCAGCTCGATCGGTGAACTGTCTTTCTGAAAAACGCCAAGGCAGGCAACGTCATATAACGGTGCCAAACGGAACCGACCTCCCGAGGCGTAGAGGATCGAGTAGTTTTTCGCGTGCGCATCACTATTCGCAACGATAAAATTTAGAGCTTGCGCTCTCATAAACCGATTTCGATCCTCTTCTGGCTCTTCTGAAAACTTAAGAATTTCCATGACATCTGGTATCCCAGGACCACCTTCACTTTGGTACTTTTTGGATGGCGGGAGACCGAGGGCTTGGCACATATCCTCTTGGTGTATTCGCTTGACTAAGCCGTCTTTGGCGACGTAGCGATCGTATCGCTGAGTAACAAAAACAGATATGCCCCCACAATTTAACACTTGGCTTTCAGGGCTGGGCAAACCGAGCTCGCGAAGCAAAAGCAAAGTGAAGTGTTCGTTTGATGCAAGTCCTGGGTAAGCGGTAGGTTCTGGCTTCAAAATGTGGGTAGTCGGAGTACGTCCATTCGGCACTCCCCATTTACTCCCAGTCTTATACAGAGCAGTTTTCGTTTGTGCTCCCGGAAGGCTGACGCGTCCCTTGTCGTCGATGCTGCGCGCCGCGCCCGGATCGGCACGTAAGGCTTTAATGCGATCGTTGAGGTCTTTCTCTGTGATCCATTTTACGCCCTCTCTTTTTGTTAGGTCGGTGCCGGGCTCGAGAAGTTGGATTGCACCAGGGCAATCTTCCCCGACAGCTGCTAGCAAGCCAAACGGGTTATTTGCAGATACTTTGTATCGGCTTCCCCAAGCGTCTAAGACAACACCGTTATCTGGCAGAAGGCCCCACATGAAATTTGCGGTTGTGGTTGTAGCGTGAGCGGTTTTCGACAATGGCAGAGAACGTGAAACTGGGATCGCCTTTGGATTGTCTGACCACGCTTGGTCGTAAACGAGGCGCTGTTTTCCAGTCTTCGTCCGCTCTATGATTCCGACACGCTTTTCATTTAGGAGCACGTCTAAATGCTTTAACGCCGGTGTTGGCGATTGCTCCGAGATCAATGTCTTCTTCATCTTCGTCGATGATGACGCCTTCATTGTCGCTCTGCTTTTGGATTTTAATTTGGAGTTTGAGCGCTGCAAGAATCTGCAACACTGTACGGAAGTTGATCCCCCCGTCTCCGCTTTCGAAACGAGAGACGCGAGCTTGAGTTGTGCCAATTTGTAGGGCGAGCTGCCCCTGGCTCATCCCGGCTTTTTCACGCGCTTGACGCACTGCCGCTCCAAAGTCATTCGGCGTCTTTATGCTCATTTTGGAATACCGTTTTTGACATAAGTGCTACCATACCGTTTTTAGTATGCGTGTCACTATACTAATATTGTGATACAGATTTTGGTATAATAAAACGCTGGCGCGCCGCCAGCCCTGAAGATGAGGTGGCCTTGACGAGAATCTAGCGCTGCAGCAATCAGGGCAAGAATGAGCATGACGGGCAACACCCCAAAACAAAAAGGGCGGCCTAATGGACCGCCCTCTTCTCGAAATCGAACTTCCTTAAAGCGATGAGAGGCTTAGACGCCCTTGAGCGACTTGTTGCACTCGCTCCAAAAACCGCCGCCCTTCTGGATCCACTTCAGGCCGCCGTTGGTGTTGGCAACTTTGCCGACCTTATATTGATCGAGGCACGTGTGCATGCGCTGCTTGGCCAACGTCTGGGTCGAATACTTGGCGTCAACAGACTTCGGAAACACTTTGCCGCCAGTTGTCGTGGTGGCAGGCTTGGCAACGGGCGCTGCTGGCTTCACGTCAGCTTTCTTAGCTTCGGGAGCTTTAGCTTCCGGCGCTTTCGCCTCTGGCGCTTTGGCGGCAGGAGCGGTCTTTGCGTCAGCGGCCGGCGTGACCGCGCACTCCGCTTTGCGGAATTCGTTCCACGTCTTGCCCTTTAATGCGTTGCCGGTCTTGGCCAAGTTGTATTTGTCGCTGCACTCTTTGAGGCTCAAAGCTTGAGCGCTCGAAGCACCAAACGCGATGGCACCGATCATAGCGAAGCCCGCAAACTGCGAGGCGGTACGGATATTCATAACGTGCTCCTTTTGGTTCGGGAGGACACCTGTCCCCCGTCAAGTTCAAACATCGCAGCGCGACGATCCCGCTCTGCATGTGACGTGATATGGCCCCTGTTCGCATTTCTGCGAGTGGAAATCAGAGGCCTGATTCGTAAAACAGATTATACGGCGTATGAGGTATCTTCGCGACGGAAAACAAAAACCGGCCACTATAACGCATCTGGTCGGTACACCGGCCACGCCCAAGGCGTGATGAACACAAGATCAAAGCCTTGATCGTGTTCGTGAAAACGGGGCTTGCGGGCGACCCATAGCGACGCTGCCCGATGCACGCGCTGGCTCGTTCGCACCGTGATCGATGCTTCGCAATCCAGAACAGTCCGGCGCTGTTTGACTTCGACGAAGGCGAGCCGCCGACCACGCACCGCGATCAAATCGATTTCGCCGGCTGGCGTTTTTAAGCGCCGGGCCAAAATGCGATAGCCCTTGGACATCAGCAAAGCCGCCGCCAGCCATTCGGCCCGATGGCCGCGCTGATAGTTCTTGAGCCGTGCCTTATCGACGGCGCTTGGCCCTCCGCTCACGATGCCTCGCCTTTGGCCTTGAGGCCGAGATTGTACACCCGCGTTTTGGGTACGCTCAGGGCATCCGCCACGGCGTTTGCGGCATCCTTCAGGCGCATCGATTGCAGCGCGACCTCAAGCCGGCAGACGATCTCCTCGTCGGTGACGGCGATGTCGAGCGGGGGACCAGCCAGCAGCACCACTTCGCCCTTCAGTTCGCGCCCGCCGATGACTTGCATCACGTGAGACAACGGGCCGTGCACCACCTCCTCGTGCAGCTTGGTAAGCTCGCGCGCCATCACGGACGGCCGGTCACCCAGCACATCCTTCAGATCGGCAAGGCTATCGGCCACCCGTTGCGGCGCCTCGAAAAAAATCAACGTTCCGGGAACGGTTTTAAGTTCGTTCAGCCGTGCCCGGCGCGCCGCCTGCTTCGGGGGCAGAAATCCGGCGAAGAAAAAAGCATCCGTCGGCAAGCCGCTCAACGCCAACGCGCTGATCGCGGCAGAAGCTCCGGGCACGGACGTCACGGCAAAGCCCGCAGCGACGGCCGCGCGTACGATCTTAAATCCCGGATCTGAAACCAGCGGCGTACCAGCATCCGAAATAATCGCGATACTGCGCCCAATACCCAAATCCGAGAGCAACCGCGCCAGCTCGCTGTCTTCGTTATGGTCGTGCAAGGCCCTTGTTGTCGCGTGAATGGCAAAATGTTGCAGCAGCTTGGCCGAGTGGCGGGTGTCTTCACAGTAGACGATGTCGGCACGCGCCAGCACGGCCAGAGCGCGCAGCGTAATATCGGCCAGGTTGCCGATGGGCGTGGCGACGAGATAAAGGCCCGGCTGCAACGGCTGGGCCAGCAATCGCTTGGCATCGCGCGTCAAAGCTTGCATCAGCGCCGGCAACCGGTCGCTTTCGGTCGCAACTTCGTCATCTTCGGTAGTAGGCGACAAGTGTTATTCCTTTTGATCAGCATTGGCCGAAGTGGAAAGCTCGCGACTGTTGCACGAAACGCCTTTCAGCGTCCGGTGGAAGCCGATAGGACATGGGCGTTCGCCCCTCGCGGGCGCCCCCTCCGGCTTGTATTGCTTACGGAGACTTTGCCTCACCGTAAGCCCGGAGCCGCACTGTACATGGCGAAATTCTCTAACGTGATCGCAGCAGCTATTCAAATGGCGGCCGTGATTTGTCTCGCGGGCTGCTCGGAAACGATAGGCGGTCAACCCAGCAGTACGGCATCGATTGCGCACGGCGCCACGTTGCCGCCGGCAAACCCGACGGGGCAAAAAGCGCAGGACGCTAAAATCGCCCTCATTCTGCCCTTGAGCGCCACCGGAGAAGCCGGCGACATCGCGCGCGCCATGAAGCAGGCAGCCGAGCTGGCGTTATTCGAAGCTGACAATCCGAATGTCCATTTGGTCGTCAAAGACGATCGCGGCACGCCCGACGGCGCAGCTGCGGCGTCCCAAGCCGCGGTTGCGGATGGTGCTGAGATCATCCTCGGGCCGTTGTTTGGCAAGTCCGTCATGGCCGCCGCTCCCATCGCGCGCAAAGCCGACGTTTCGGTCGTCTCGTTCTCTAACGACCCGAGCGTTGCAGGTAACGGGGTCTACCTGATGAGTTATCTCGCCGCTGAAGAGGTCAACCGCGTCGTGGCCTTTGCCGCCAGCAAGGGCAAGAAACGGTTCGCCGCCCTCATTCCGTCGACCCCCTACGGCCAAACCGTCGAACCCGCATTCCGTAAAGCCGTCGCGGGTGCTGGCGGAGAGATCGTGACGCTCGAACACTTCGGCGCCGATACGAGCGGCATGTTGGACGCTGCCAAGCGCGTCGTCGGCGTTATGAGCCAAGCCGACAAAACGGGCAATCCGGTCGACGCGTTATTCGTGCCGGCGGGCCCCGAAGCGATCGCACAACTGAGCCCGCTGCTGACCTATTCCGGCATCGATACGCACAAGGTCAAACTGCTAGGAACGTCCGCCTGGGACATGCCGGTGTTGGCGCGCGACGATCAACTGATTGGCGGCTGGTATGCAGCGTCCGACGCGTCCGGCTTCCAGCTCTTTTCGCAAAAGTACGCCAAAAGCTTTGGCAACGCGCCGCCGCGTCTGGCAACGCTCGCCTACGACGCGATGACGGCGGCCCTGGCGCTGGCAAAGGGATCGAAAGAAGGCCGATTTAGCGCTGCAAACTTGACGCGTGCTAACGGCTTTGCCGGTGTCGACGGGCCGCTGCGTTTGCAGCCGAACGGTTTGGTTGAGCGCGGCTTGGCGGTTTTCGAAATCGAAAAATATCGCTCGGTGGTGGTCGACGCCGCGCCGCAGCCAGGCAGCGACAAGCTTTCAACCGCCTCAGCCTTTGCGAAGTTTTTTTAAGACTTGCGTTGGCGATAATGACGAGGAGGTCAAGCCGCCAGAGCGCGTTGCGGTTGCCTGTCAGAGGCTGGCTCGAACAGATGTACGACTGCCGTCGTATCGCGCCTGGAGGCAATAGCCATCACGGCGGACAGCTCATCGCGTAGCGTGACGAGGCCGTATTGGGCCAAATCCAATTGCTGGGTCGCGACCTTTTGCAGTTTACGTGCCTGATCAGCCGCACGGCCCGCTTCGCCTAACAGAGCAGCGATCGTCACCCATTGTTGCGCGAGTGTGATTTTTGCTGCGACAGCTGGATGGCGCGTGACCTTGCTAACGCCGGTTGCGCGCATCGGCCAAACGGCGGCAAGACTTTTCTTGCAAAAATCCCGAATGTTTGCGGCAAGCCCCGAGCGTTTCACCATTATTCCATTCTTTGGAGAACAATATTACGTTCAGAATTGCGCTTATTCGTTTTTATTGACAAGTGCCATTTGCAGGCAGATCGCGAATTCGCCCGGCAACGCCCAATGATTGTTGCATCGAGAGATGAATAAATTCAGCTAAAATATTGATGATTGATTAACGCTGACGCTACTGATCGTCAGATGACGCTGTAACCCTGCCCGCGTCACGGATAGGTTGTAAGCGCAGCTATGCGGCACTCGGGCGCGAGGGCTCTTTATTGCGATGTCTGGAGCGAGGCTTTATGAACCGGCGCATTGGCCGATGGCGGCTTCGCCGCATTGGCCGATAGCGGCTTCGTCGGCATCCCCGGCTTCGCCGCAATTGCTGCACGCTTCAGGCGGGCTATTCCACGCGCCATTGTGCGTTCTGGCGCAATATCTGCGGCGACTGCGGGTTCTGCGGGTTCTGCTATTAGCGCGGCGGCAGGGGCGTAGCGGTAATGACCAGTGATCTCGTCGACGAATAGCGCGTCTTCCAATTGCGGCCCCCAGCCACGATTGTGCACGATCATCGGACGGCCGGACGGCCCAGTGCGATCTGCTACAATCGCGATGTGCGACTGGCCGTGGCGATTTTGCGGTCGGTTGTATGTCACGATATCGCCCGGCCAATAGTCGTCGGCAAAATCGCTGGCGGGTAATTTGTCCCCGTAGACCGCGAAGAAGCGCCGCAGTGTTTCGACGCGGCGATGATCGATGCTGGGGTCTGAGCTGCGGCCCCGCGCCTGATGAACGAGAGCTTGCAGATCGACGCCGAGCGTCCGGTAAGCGCGGATCACGACATCGGTGCAAACCCCAAACAGGGCCGGCACGTCGCCAAGCGGATAGGATATCTGCCGGTAGCTGTCGTTGTAAACGACGAGGTCTGCCGTCTGGCTTTCGGCGGCCCGCGCCAGGGCTGTGCCATAGCCTGTGCTTTTTAAAGTGCCTGGAAGTTGGTCACCGCGAATTAAAGAGACGGACTGGCCGACCTCAGCAGGCGAGCACCGGCTCGGCCGCGCAGACAGAGGCGCGAAATCTGCCTCGCTGGTTGACAGTTCAGCCGTGATGGGGGACAGCGCAAAATTATGCATTTCCGACGCCAGAGCCAAGGGTGCGGCGAGCACAACGCCGGGCTGGCCGCGACTTGCGGGCCAACTCAAGGCATCGACGGCAGCGCTACGCACGCTTGCAAGTTCGCCCGGCGAGGAACCAACCGCGCGCGGCAAGGCGCTCGCATGGGCAACATCGAGCGTGGCAGATTGCAACGGGATGTCGCCAACGCGCGCTGCCGAGGCCGACTGCCAGCTTGCCGACGGAGCGGAGACGATCTCTGTAGGCATAGACTGCGCAGCACCGGCTCTGTCGATGTTTGCCTTACTCTCAACGACTGCCGTCGCAGCTACAAACGGCAGCGCGGTCAGCGGCGGAGCGGCACTGCGCACATAAACCGGCGGCCGCTGTGCGATCAACTCCTTGAGGCTCAGCCGCTCTTTCAGAGCCAACGACACGCTGAGCCCCATCGTCATGATGACAAACGGCGCGAGCAGCAAAGCGACGAGCTGCCTGTCTTGCGGAATGAGACCAACAGCGATCTCGCGCGCGCTCAACCCGGTGGGCGTGCCCCGGCGAGCAGCTGGCCGACCAGGCGCCAATAGATGCGTAATGGCTTTTGTCGTCCGCCCGATATTCACGCCGATGCGGGAACGCGGCAGCGCTGCAACCGCCACGGTACGTTTGCGTCTCGTTTTATGTTTTGGTGGCTTTTTCACACCCGCTCCAAAACCAGATCGGCGTTGTCATTGGGGTCCGCCAGCAAAATCTGGCAGCGACGAGCTCAGGTCGCGCGCGGGAGACTGGGCGGCCGCGCGCATGACGAAATCAGTACACCCGGAACATCTGAGCGGGCAGAGCAAACGGGCCACGCACGCGCTGAAATCAAGCGTTTTAGTTGCAACTACCGGCTTTGCCGGCGCCCGGCAGATAGGTGCGCGCGATCGCTTCCAGCACGCGGTCATAAACTTTGCGCTCGGCCGCCGGGTAGGTCATGACCCAACTGTTGATCAACTTGCCACCGCACGTGAAGCTGACGCGTTCATAGAATATCTCGCCGTTGCGCGTGCCCGACAGCACAAACCACTTCTGCCGGATCGGCGCATAATCGATGTCTGAGCCCGCCCACTGGCCCTCCATCAGGTAATCGCGATAAGCACTGAGTGAGCTGTTTTCCGAATTGTCGAAGGCGCCGATGAGAAGTTTGGCTTTGCCATCCTTGGAGACCAGCACGCGGCCCTGATCCGTTGTCGGCGGAGCCTTTTGCTCAAAGACGTTTACGGGATAAGCAATGGTGAAACCGTGCCGCTCGTTGTGCACCGTCGCCCAGTCATCGAACTTGGGAGCGGCCACGGCCGCCAACGCGCCACTCAGCACGAGCGCGCACGCCAATAAAATCCGTTTGGTAAAATAGCCGTCCATGACACGTCCAACCTTCATAAGAGGATTGCAGCAGAGCTACCGGTCGCCTGCAGCTATATGTAGGAGTTGAGCATGGAGAATTAGAGTAGCCTGGAGAGAAACAGTATGGCGTTGAAGCCGTCACGTCGGCTGACTACTGATCGGGATCTGGCGCTAGCGGTGAAGGCGCTCACCCGCCAATGCGCGCACATGCAAAAGATACATGCTCAGCACGGCCTGCCGCCGCTGCGCGATTTCAACGCTGACTTTTCGGGGCTGGCCAAGATCGTCGTCGGCCAGCAATTGTCGATTGCCAGCGCAAACGCGATTTGGAGCCGCGTCAGCGCCGCCATCCAGCCGTTCGAGGCTGAGCGGCTTTTCGCCATGTCAGATGCGGGCCTCGCCAACCTCGGATTGTCTGGCGGTAAAATTCGCACCTTGAACGCCGTCGCTGGCGCCGTGATCTCGGGCGCGCTCAACTTCGCTCGCCTCAACAGGCGCAGCGATGCTGTCATCCACGAGACGCTGACCAGCCTGCACGGCATCGGCCCTTGGACTGCCGACATCTACCTGTTGTTTGCCCTGCGGCGCACGGATGCGTTCGCTGCCGGCGATCTTGCTCTGCAGATTGCGGCGCAGGGGCTCCTAGGCCTCGATCAACGCCCGACCGCTATCGAACTTGTCGACATTGCCGAACGCTGGCGGCCGTTCCGGGCTGTGGCGGCACGGTTGCTTTGGAGCCATTACGGTGCCGCCCGGCCTGCCGCCAAGCCCGCAAAAACAGGCCAAGCCCGTTCAAAAGGCTGATTTTTTCCACATTTATCACCATCTACAGTTCGAGAATTCTCTGCGGCTTCACATATCTGACACGCGAGGCTAATATCCCGCCCGTTGGGTGGCACCATCAAAACGCTGTCGCATCTGACTAACCTTGCGAGGAAGCGCGAACGTGAATGCTCACACTGCTACACCGGAGAATTGTCCGGCCCTGGTTTTGAATGCCGACTTCCGGCCCCTGAGCTACTACCCTCTGTCGCTCTGGAGCTGGCAGGAGACGGTGAAGGCCGTCTTTTTGGATCGCGTCAACATCGTATCGGAATACGACCGGTTCGTTCGCAGCCCGTCGTTTGAGATGAAGTTGCCGAGCGTCGTGTCGCTCAAAACTTACGTGCGACCCGCGATCTATCCAGCGTTTACACGCTTCAACGTGTTCCTGCGCGACCGGTTTTTATGCCAATATTGCGGTGATAAGTCCGACCTGACGTTCGACCATCTCATCCCGCGCTCGCGTGGCGGCTTAACCCGCTGGGATAACGTGACGACCGCGTGTGCGCCGTGCAACCTGCGCAAGGGCGGACTGATGCCGCGGGACGCACACATGTTCCCAAGACAGGGCCCCTACCGCCCGACGGTGTTTGAACTGCATCGCAACGGCCGACTGTTTCCACCCAACTACCTGCACACCAGCTGGCTCGACTATCTCTATTGGGACACCGAACTCGAGCCTTAGGGGGGGCCAGGGGATCACGACGTGCAGTGCTGGGGCGAGCAATGCCAAGATGGCATCCTCGGCCTAGCTAACGAGTCTTTGGTGGAACACACCAGGAACGCCCGCATTTGACGCCCCTCGCATCCGGCCTCATTTCGTGTATAAAACGGCCATCCCGCGCGAGATAAATCTTGTGGCCTTGCGGGTTTTGGCGACCCTGCTGGACGACATCCCGGCTGTGGCCGTCTCGATCAACTCCAAAATGATAAGGAGAACACGATGTCGGAAGTAGCCCCGCACCGCCGGGTAGCCAAGACCGCTGTGATCAAAGACAACGCGACCAAAGCCAACGACACCGGCTCGCCTGAAGTCCAGATCGCAGTCCTCACCCATCGCATCAACGAACTGACCGACCATTTCAAAACCCACAAGAAAGACAACCACTCGCGCCGTGGTTTGTTGAAAATGGTCAGTGCCCGTCGTCAATTGCTCGACTACGTCAAGAGCAAGGAAGTCGGCCGCTATCAAAAGATCATCGAGAAGCACGGCATCCGCCGCTAAGCAACGGCATGGCCGCTGCCTCCAGGCGTTCGCGCTTGGATGACGTCTTACGCTGTTTGAATGCAAGACAACTAACCGCGCCAGTGTCCACAAGGGATGCTGGCGCGAGCCGCGTTTGAGCCGATCGTCGGCTTCAAACATATGTCCGTCAGATGAGAAAAACGAAAGACCGAACATGTTCGATATTCATCGTGTTGAAATTGACTGGGGTGGCCGCAAGCTGAAGCTTGAGACCGGCCGCGTTGCGCGCCAAGCCGACGCCGCCGTCATCGCCCAATATGGCGAGACCACTGTATTGGCGACCGTCGTCGACGCCCGCTCCGTGAAGCCAGGCATCGACTTCTTCCCCCTTACCGTCAACTACCAGGAACGCACCTACGCCGCCGGCAAAATCCCAGGCGGCTATTTCAAGCGCGAAGGCCGCCCGACCGAAAAAGAAACGCTGACCTCGCGTTTGATCGATCGCCCGATCCGGCCGCTGTTCGTCGAAGGGTTCAAAAACGAAACCCAAGTCGTCGTCACCGTGCTGTCGCACGACATGGAAAACGATCCAGATATTCTGGGCCTCGTTGCAGCATCAGCCGCACTGACGTTGTCGGGATTGCCGTTCTTAGGCCCCATCGCTGCCGCCCGCGTCGGCGTCATCAAGGGCGAGTTCGTGCTCAATCCGATGGTTGACGAAATGGCGGAAAGCACGCTCGACCTCGTCGTTGCTGGCACCCACGACGCCGTGATGATGGTCGAATCGGAAGCTAAAGAACTGCCCGAACAGCAGATGCTCGAAGCCGTCATGTTCGGCCACAAGCATATGCAGCCGGTTATCCAGGCGATCATCAAGCTGGCCGAAACGGCCGCCAAAGAGCCATGGGACATCAAGATCCCAGACAAGGGCAAATACAAAGCCGACGTCAAGAAGATCGCCGAACACGCTTTGAAGGAAGCCTTCTCGACGAAGGAAAAGGCCAAGCGCCAAGACCTCGTGTCGGCCGCCAAAAAGGCCGTGTTCGAAGGCGTCAAACTAACAGCCGATGATGCCAACGAAAAGGTTCTGTTGACCGACGCTTTCAAGGCGCTGGAAATGGACATCATGCGCGGCGACGTCTTGAAAACGAAGCATCGCATCGACGGACGCGATCTGAAAACCGTGCGCCCGATCTTGTCTGAAGTGCACATCTTGCCGCGCACGCACGGCTCGGCGCTGTTCACACGCGGCGAAACGCAAGCGATGGTCGTTGCAACGCTCGGCACCGGTGAAGACGAGCAATACATCGACAGCCTCGAAGGCACCAAGAAAGAGCGCTTCCTGCTGCACTACAACTTCCCTCCCTACTCGGTTGGCGAAGTTGGCCGCATGGGCTCGCCTGGCCGCCGCGAAATCGGTCACGGCAAACTTGCCTGGCGCGCCGTTCGCCCGCTACTTCCGACCCCTGAAGAATTCCCCTACACGCTGCGCGTCGTCTCCGAAATCACCGAAAGCAACGGCTCGTCGTCGATGGCGACGGTGTGCGGTACGTCGCTCGCGTTGATGGACGCGGGCGTGCCGCTGAAATCGCCCGTCGCTGGTATCGCGATGGGTCTGATCAAGGAAGGCAACGACTTTGCCGTTCTGTCGGACATCTTGGGCGATGAAGATCACCTGGGCGACATGGACTTCAAGGTGGCCGGCACCGAACGTGGCGTCACCGCGCTGCAGATGGACATCAAGATCACCGGCATCACCGAAGAGATCATGAAGGTCGCTCTGGAGCAGGCGCACCACGGCCGTCTCCACATCTTGGGCGAAATGTCCAAGGCCTTGACCGGTGCGCGCGCCGAACTTGGCGAACATGCGCCGCGCATCGAGACGATCAAGATCCCGACCGACAAAATCCGCGAAGTTATTGGTTCTGGCGGCTCGGTGATCCGCGAGATCGTGGCAGAATCTGGCGCCAAGATCGACATCGAAGATGACGGCACGGTGAAAATCGCGTCGGCCAATCGCGAGTCGATCGAAAAGGCGCTGGCCCGCATTCGCGGCATTACGTCAGAGCCGGAGATCGGCCTGATCTACAAAGGCAAGATCGTCAAGATCATGGAGTTCGGCGCATTCGTGAACTTCTTTGGCGCCAAAGACGGTCTGGTCCACATCTCGCAACTGACGAACGGCCGTCCGGCGACCGTTGGTGAGGTGGTGAAAGAAGGCCAGGAAGTCTACGTCAAGCTGTTAGGCTTTGACGATCGCGGCAAAGTCCGTTTGTCGATGAAGATCGTCGATCAGGCGACGGGCGCGGAACTTCCGCGTCCCGAAGGCGAGCCGGAAGAAGTGTTCGAGAGCCGTCCGCCGCGCCGCGAAGGTGGCCGTCCGGGCGGTGGTGGTGGCGGGCGCGGCCCGCGCCGTTGATACGCTGCACACACTTTACGAATCGGTAAAATACGACGGCCGCTGGGATCACCCGGCGGCCGTAACTGTTTGGCGAAAGTAGTGAACGGGTCAAAAGAGACCCGAACCTGCCGGAATGTGGCACTGAGGTTCGCTCCAGCCAAAATCAAAAGTGTTTGTGTGCTGAACGCTGGTCGCGTGATAAAAACGCGTAAGGTTATCCGCAATTATCTTTTCTGATTCGGGGAGAGACTGAACATGGCTGCTCCAGCGTCACTCGTTTTTTTCGGCGATAGTCTCACCGACAACGGCAATTTGTTCGCGCTCGCCGGCATCCCTCAAGCGCCTTACGTCAATGGCGTGTTCTCGAATGGCCCGACCTATGCGGCACCATCGAATTTACCGGCGCTGCTGCACAAAACCTCAGCCAACTTTGCTTATGGCGGAGCGCGCGCGCACGGCACGCAGGTTGTGAATAATACGGACATAAATTTCGGCGGTCAGGTCGCGCATTATTTGGCAGGTCCACATGGCCCTCACGAGATTGTCTTCGTCAACCTCGGCAGCAACGATTACCTCAACTACAACCCCGCGACCGACGGCGATGCTGCAACCTTCGTCAAAGGCGTGGTGCAATCGATCGGTAATGGCGTCAACGCAATCGCCGGAGCCGGTGGCGTCGATGAAGTCGTGCTTTACACCATCCCCAACGTCGCATTGGCGCCAGCCAAGGCCGCGCTGACGCCGGTCCAGATCGCAGGCGCGACTGCAATCGTTGCGGGCCACAACGGCGGCATCTATACGCTCGCGGCGGTGCAGGAAGCTCTCGGTATCCACACCGTGGTCGTCGACGTCGCGCGGCTGCAGGTGGAATTCACCAAAGACGCCGACACCTTCGGCTTGAAAACGACGGACATTCCGTTCGTTTCGCCCGACGCGCAAGGCGTCGAACAATCAACCGGCGTGCTCAACTTCTTACGCCCCGATCAGGTCGCATATTTCGACGAAATTCACCCCTCGGCCGCGGTCCACGGGATTGCCGCCGTCTTTTCGGCCGCAACGCTCAAAGCCGATCAGGTTTTCTTGTTCGACAGTGGCGCGCAATCGGTTGTCGGTTCGGTTGGATCTGACCTCGTCTTCACCGGTCGCGGCAATGACGTCGTAGTGGCCGACGGTGGCAACGACACGATTTTGGCAGGTCTCGGCCAAGACGTCGTGCGTAGCGGCGACGGCAACGATATTGCGGTCGGCGGCGGCGGCAACGATCGGGTCTTTGGCGGCAACGGCCAAGACGTGCTCGCTGGCAATCTTGGCAACGACAAACTTTATGGCGGCAACGGCAACGACGTTCTGATCAGCGGCCAGGGCACAGACTTCGCCTATGGCGGCAACGGCAACGACATCATGATCTTCAGCCAAGATCTGCAAGTCGCTGGCCACGATACATTCGGCGGCGGCAATGGCATCGATACTGTTCGCGTCATCGTCGACGAATTCGCGCTGTTCTTGCATCCCGAAATTCAGCTTGATCTGGCAGCCTTCGGATCGTCGATCGCGGCTACCCATCATGGCGTTCTGACCTCGCTGGGCTTGACTGCGAACAATGTCGAGCGTCTCGAGGTCTATATCCAGCACCACGATGGCTCGATAACCGCGGGCGCTTCTTTCGGTCACGCAGCGGTGGCCGAAACGCCGGTGGTTCATTCTCTCCTGCACTCGGCCGACCTGTGGGGTTTGCTGTAAGCAATCCGGCACAACGTCGTCACATCAAAAAAGGCCGCCGGGGATGATCCGGCGGCCTTTTGATTTTGACAGAGTGCAAGGATCAGATCAGCTCCAGGTGCACTTCTCGACGCCGAGGCTGTTGGTGTGGCAGCGGCGCGAATGACAGGTCACCCGGCCGACGCCTCTGACGTGCTTATGGACGTCGGACAGGCCCTTGCGGCAGGTGCGGTGGAAAAAGTGCGCCTGTTCGACCATTGATTGGTCGGCAGCCGTACCCTTGAGCAAGCTCAGCGGTGAGGACGGCGCGGCCGAGACCGGCGCGAGCGCCAGCAGCAATGCCGCCGAGGCCGCCGCGAGAGACAGAGAAACCTTAGATAACGTCATGCTTTCACTCCTCTTATCGCATGTCAAGCGAGACATTTGAGCCTCGCATTGTGAGACGATAGAGGTTAGCGCAGCTCATGCCGCTGCGCCAATCTCTCAATTGTGGCCGGAACTTAAATGTGGCCGCCAAACCTCAGAGCAGCGAGCGCCATGCCGGCCATGCCGAGGTTTTCTTGCGGCGGGGTGAGGGTATCGCGCACGGCCTTTGCAAAGGGTTTCAACGCCGCCGAAATCCGCTCGACGCAGTTGGCGCAGTGCATGCCCGAAATATCGTAGGTTTGGTCCATGGAAAAACTGAAGCCTCAGGAACCTCAAATGGAGAGCGGCTGCGGACTTGCGCAATGCCTGAAAGGCGATCAGGCCTTGGCGAAGGCCGGTACCTGCGGCCAGAACACGCGGGCGCTGTGTTGGATGGCAGTGGGCTCTCCTGTCGTTAGCAGGATCAGCTTGCCGCCCTCGTTGCCGGCGAGATAGTGACGATGGCGCACAAGGTAATCCTCAAAGCTGTCGGCGACAACTTCGGGCTGAGAAAGAATGCGCGTGAAGGTCGGCAAATGCCGCCTGAACAGATGTTCGACGAGCGGAAAGTGCGTGCACCCAAGGATCGCGCGGTGCGGCGGCATACCCTGGGTTTGCGCCAGCAAAGAGCCGACGCCCGTGACAATGAGGGCTTCGAGTTCGGCCTCGGGGCGTTCGGCCTCGATGGCGCCGGCAAGTTCGGCGCAAATCTGCTGGACCACCACGACCTTTGGGCAGCGCTTGCGGATCTCTTCTGGATAGACCCCTGAGTTGATCGTGCGCGTCGTGCCAAACACAGCGATGGTGTCGCTATTGTATTTCTGCGGATACTGCGGCGACGTTGCCGCCCACGGTGTCTGGGTCGCGGCCTCAACGGTTGGCGCGACGATGCCTAGAACGTTGTGGGTGCCCTTCCAGGGCGTGCTTGGCAGCCAATTCTGCTGCAGCCGTCTTAGGGAAACGGCGGTGGCGGTGTTGCAACCCAACAGAACGAGGTTGGCGCCGCGCTGGAATAAATCTTCGACCGCATGTCCCGTGAACTCGACGATTTCGTCTGATGAACGGTTGCCGTAGGGCACATGAGCGTGGTCGGCGAGATAAACGAAATCGGCATGGGGAAACCGCCGCGTCAGTTCGCGCAGCACGGTGAGGCCGCCGAGGCCAGAATCAAAGACGCCGATCATCGATGGAGTGTTTGCGACGGCAAGCCTGCTGCCGTCAACTGCCCGCTAACTGTCTACTGCGCAGCTTCCGATGGCGAACGAGCGGCGGCTGGCGCTTTGTCGTCGACATCGAACTGTTTCAGAGTATCGAGCGTCGGCATGGCGACGGTGTTATAGCCGCAATCGACGAAATGAACTTCGCCGGTGACCGCGCCGGACAATGGCGAGAGCAGGTACAGCCCCGCGCCGCCGATTTCATCGAGCAACGGGGTGCGTTTCAAAGGTGCATGATCGCGCTGATAATTGAAGATCACGCGGGCGTCCGAGACGCCAGCGCCGGCCAGCGTACGCATCACCCCGGCAGACAGCGCGTTCACGCGAATGCCTTGCGCGCCCAGATCCGCCGCGAGATAGCGGACGGAGGCTTCGAGCGCGGCCTTGGCCACGCCCATGACGTTGTAGGATGGTACCCAGCGGGTCGCGCCGCCGTAAGTCAGCGTCAGCAACGATCCACCGGTCGGCATCAGTTCGGCCGCGCGCTTAGCGATCTCCGTGAACGAGAAGCACGATATCACCATCGTATTGGTGAAGTTTTCCCGCGTCGTGTCGGCATAGCGGCCCGAGAGTTCGCGGCGGTCTGAAAAGGCCAAGGCGTGAACGACGAAATCGATCGTGCCCCACTTTTCTTTGATCACTTTGAAAACGTCGTCGACGCTTTTCAAATCCGAGACGTCGCACGGCAGGATAATCTCGGAGCCAACTGATTCAGCCAATGGTATCGCGCGCCGTCCAAAGGCATCGCCCTGATAGGTGAACGCAAGCTTGGCGCCTTGGCCAGCCAGCACCCGCGCGATGCCCCACGCGATCGAGCGTTCGTTGGCGACACCCATCACGAGGCCGCGTTTGCCCGCCATCAAGGGACCCGGCTTGGCGATGTCGATGTCGGTCATGGTAGGCCTCGCTCTATTTTTAAAAGTAATCAGCAAAAGTGGTCATGCGGGCAAAGCGCCCAAAACCTTAAAGTTGAAATTACGTCTGCGCCGCAATTAAGTGGCCGCAGCGCGTGACGGGTTAACCGTCATAACGTCGGAACACCAAAGTGGCATTGGTTCCACCAAAACCGAAGCTGTTCGACATCACACAGTTAAGCTCGGCATTATCAATGCGGGCTCGCGCAATCGGAACGTCTGCAAAAGCTGGATCAATCTCTTCGATGTTGGCGCTTTCGCATATGAAACCGCCGTTCATCATAAGTAGGCAGAAAATGGCTTCCTGAACGCCGATGGCGCCGAGCGAATGGCCCGTCAACGACTTGGTCGCGGCGATGGGCGGAATGTTTGTACCAAACACTTTCCGGATGGCGTCGATCTCGCGCGCGTCGCCCACGGGCGTGCCGGTGCCGTGGGGATTGATGTAATCAATCTTGCCCACGGGCTTGTCGTCAAAGCCCTTGAGCGCGAGTTGCATGCAGCGCGCGGCGCCCTCGCCCGATGGCGCGACCATGTCGAAGCCGTCAGAGGTTGCGCCGTAGCCTGCAACTTCGCCGTAAATTTTAGCGCCGCGCGCCTTGGCTCGCGACAGCTCTTCCAATACGACAACGCCCGCGCCGCCAGAGATGACAAATCCATCGCGGTTTTTGTCGTAAGCGCGGCTGGCTTTTTGCGGCGTCGCGTTGAAGTCCGAGGTCATGGCGCCCATGGCATCGAACAAGTTCGATAGCGTCCAGTCGAGTTCTTCGCACCCGCCGGCGAACATGACATCCTGCTTGCCCCACTGGATAAGCTCAGTGGCATTACCGATGCAGTGCGCGCTGGTCGCGCACGCCGACGAGATGGAATAGTTGGTGCCTTTGATTTGAAACGCGGTTGCCAGTGCCGCCGATGGGCCAGAGCACATCGCCTTGGGCACTTCGAAGGGACCGATTTTTTTAGGACCGCCAGACTTGATTGTGGTTTCGGCCGCCTCGACGATCGCGCGCGTCGAGGGACCGCCTGATCCCATAATGATGCCGGAGCGCTCGTTGACGACGTCCGTTGGCTGCAATCCGCTATCACGGATCGCCTGGTCCATCGCGATCCAGTTCCAGCCGACGCCCGGATTCATGAAGCGGCGTGGTTTGCGCGGAACCATCGCTTCCCAATCGATATGCGGCTCGCCGTGGACCTGGCATCTGAAGCCGAGCTCGGCATATTTTTCGGCGCGCGTTATCCCAGATTTGGCTTCCCGTAGGGAGGCCAAAACTTCCTGAGAACTATTTCCTATTGAGGAAACAATACCCATGCCGGTGACGACGACGCGTCTCATAGACTGTCCTTCCTTAGGCCTTCCGCGGCCTTGTCTAGCGCCTCGCCTCGAGCACAATTGATCTAGATGTGGTTTGAGATGCCATTGCTAGATGTGACTGTGCCCGCGTTCATTTATCCGATATCGCGAACTGGGCTCAAGCACCAGTTGCCGCTGGTGCGTCGCCGGCCACAAACAGTCCGACCCTGAGATCGGTCGCCTGGTAGATCGTCTCGCCATCGGCCTTGACGGTGCCATCGGCAATGCCGAGCTTCAATCGGCGCAGGATGACCCGCTTCAGATCGATGACATATTCGACCTTCTTGGTCGTCGGCAGAACCATGTTCGTGAATTTGACTTCGCCGACGCCGAGCGCGCGGCCCCGGCCCGTGGCGCCAAGCCAGCCCAGATAGAAGCCAACGAGTTGCCACAGAGCGTCGAGCCCTAAGCAACCCGGCATGACGGGATCGCCTTTGAAGTGGCAATCAAAAAACCAATCGAGGCGAGGATTTCCCTGCACCTGGAGTTCGGCGACGATCAAACCTTTGCCGTGCGCACCGCCCGTCTCAGAGATTTGCGAAATGCGGTCGAACATCAGCATCGGTGGCAATGGCAGTTGAGCGTTGCCGGGACCAAACAAGTCGCCGCGGGCGCACGCCAAAAGGTCGTCGAATTCGAAGCTGGAACGGCGTTCCGCCATGATTATCCTCGTTGGTAGGGTGCCAATGCCCGCTTCGCATGGGTATCAGTCGTGGGGTTATGGCATACTCGCGCGCCCGTCTAACACACTCACCGACCGACCGGAAGCCGCAAGCCTCTACCCCTGCTTGCGATAAACCAAAAAATAACGGCTGAAATCCGTGACTTAAGGCGCAGTTGCGGGTAGCCTCAGGAGCGCCTAATATGGGTGTAAGTATTGATTGGTGATGGTATTTCTGCCAGCAACAGTTCCTACTACATTGTTTTTCACCGGAAGATTGCCGGCGATGACCGAACAGACATCAAAAACAGCGATCCATTTGTGCGGCGGTGAAAACTGCCGGTGCGCGATGGAGATTTTGCGCAAAGCGGGCTTGAGGCCAACGCGGCAGCGGCTGGCGCTCGCCGGATTGCTGTTTGGTGGCGAAGATCGCCACGTCACCGCTGAGCAATTGCATTTGGAAGTTGAAAAGCTCGGCGAGCATGTGTCGCTCGCAACCGTCTACAACACGCTGCATCAATTCAGGCGTGCTGGCCTGGTGCGTGAATTGGCGGTTGAGGGCGCGAAAGCTTATTTCGATACCAACACGTCCAACCACAATCATTTTCTCGTCGAGCCGGATGGCATCGTCATGGATATTCCGAGCGACAGCATTAGGGTTTCGGGCCTGCCAGAACCGCCCGAAGGCATGATGATCAGCCACATCGACGTCGTCGTGCGGCTGATGCCCATTTCCAAGACTTGAATTTGGCGATGTGCTTGAAGAGCTTGGGCCTTCACGAGCGTTCGGCGCTTGGTGCTACTTTATCGTCTCGCCCGGATAAACGCCCCACAGCTTTTTTTGCTCGATATAGCCCGCAAAGTTGTCGATCGTCACGCGACACCAGCGGCCGTCGCACGAATGTACGTTCGCGATGACACCGGCCTCGACCTTGGCGACCATGCCTGAATTTTCGCTATCGCTCGAGCGGATCGGTTCTTGCGGCAAGGGTGAACCGCTTTTGAGTTCCCACGGGATCACGAGGCCCGTGCGGCGCCCCGACAGGAACGATTGCAAGACCCAGCCGGTCGCGCCATCGGCGTCGCGAACTTGGCGCCAGCCCTCGAACTCTTTGACGACCTCGAGGGGCAGGCCTGCGCGGCGGTAGACCCAGCCCGTCGGATAATCAGTTCCGGGACCGTTGCGTAAATTGACGCGATCGGATTTGAGCGACACGAAACGCGGCACTGCCAGCCCGCTTGCCGATGCCGATGGTGCCGGGGATTCGGTGGCGGGCTCGACCGAATAGGCAGCCTCCGGCGTTAGCACATTGAAGCAATACGCCGTCAGCAGCACGGCCATGGCATACATCGAACGCAACGCTAAGCTCCCTACACGTAACGGCAAAGGTGCTTGTTTCATGTGTGCGCTGGTGAAATTGAAATGATGTGCCACAGAAATTGTACGGGCTCCCCGATGAAGCAAAACCTAGCGATCAGCCGCATCGGCCCGGCGCCGACACAATAATGATCACTTTGTCATTGCCAAGGCCTTCTGTTAGACACGATCCGGCTGGCGTAACTGCCTCCCCGGCGGGCATAGTTATGCGCTGATCGCCCACCCGTCACCCTTTGCGGAATCAAGAATGCCGAGCACCCCCAGAAAGCCTGTTGTTATCGTCACGCGCAAGCTGCCCGACGTTGTCGAGACGCGAATGTGCGAGTTGTTCGATACGCGGCTCAACGTCGACGACAAGCCGATGACCCAAGCCGATCTCGTGGCGGCCGCCAAAGTGGCTGACGTTCTCGTTCCGACCGTCACCGACCGTATCGATCGCGCCGTGCTGACGCAGGCTTCGCCGCAGCTTCGCTTGATCGCAAATTTCGGCACTGGCGTTGATAACGTCGATCTCGATACGGCGCGCAATCGCGGCATTCTCGTTACCAACACGCCGGGCGTTCTCACCGAAGATACGGCCGACATGACGATGGCGCTGATCCTGGCCGTGCCGCGCCGCGTCGCCGAGGGCGCTGCGTTCTTGAAAAATGCCAACAACCAATGGACCGGCTGGTCGCCGACATGGATGTTGGGTCATCGCATATACGGCAAGCGCTTAGGGATTATCGGCATGGGGCGGATCGGCCAAGCCGTGGCGCGCCGTGCCAAAGCATTCGGACTGCAGATCCATTATCACAATCGCCGCCGGGTCGCCGCCGAACTCGAAACTGAGTTGGAAGCAACCTATTGGGAGAGCCTCGATCAGATGTTGACGCGCGTCGACATCGTGTCGGTCAATTGTCCGCATACGCCGGCCACCTATCATCTTTTGTCGGCGCGCCGCCTCAAGCTGATGAAGCCCTCGGCCTACATCGTCAACACGGCGCGCGGCGAAGTCATCGACGAAAACGAACTGGCGCGGATGCTTGAGCAGGGCCTGCTGTCGGGTGCGGGTCTCGATGTGTTCGAGCATGAGCCCGCCGTCAACCCGCGCCTGCTCGCCTCAGACCGGTTGGTGGCGCTGCCGCATATGAGTTCGGCGACGATCGAGGGCCGCGTCGACATGGGCGAGAAAGTCATCATCAACATCAAGGCTTTCGCCGACGGCCATGCGCCGCCCGACCGCGTCCACCCGGCAATGTTTTAAGCCGGAGATCCGCCCGCCCGTTGCGCGGGTTGTGCTTTCTGCGAGGTAGCGTCCCCGGCATTTGGCCCGGAACGAGATCGATACGTGCCCGTGAGATCGGCAAGCATCGCCCTCCGTCATTCAAACGTCTAAGCTTGACCGCCGCCATACAAACGGCGAGGTGCTAACGGCGAGATTGGCGCCGTTGCGGTGTGCGGGTGCCGTGAAATATGGGAGACGGGATTTTGGGGCCAGTCCTTTGAGGACCGGGCTTTTGGGGACCAGACTCATGTTGAATACCGGCCACAATACTGGGCAGAATATTGTCGATCATATCGAACGAACGATCGCAGACCTCATAGGTGATGCCAACCAGGCCGCCGCCGCCGCGCGCACCGGCTGGATGTTTTTCATGGCTCTGATCGCGTTTTTCGTGATCGCGCTGGCCGGCGTCACTCCTAAAGATCTCCTGCTTGAGACGCCCGTCGAACTACCGCTGCTGCAGGTGAAAATTCCCCAATCGTCATTCTTCCTGTTCGGACCCCTGATCCTCCTTTTGGTGCATCTCAATCTGTTGATGCAGCACGTTCCGCTCAGCCGAAAGCTGAAGGAAGTGCACCGGCGTCTCACCTCACACGAGGGTAACGGCCTTTATCGCCAGCACCGGTTGCGCTCGCTGGTCAATTCTTACGCGGTGGCGCAGGCCGTCGCCGGTCCCTGGCGCAGCCGCGTGTTTGGATTTTTTCTGCACACCGTCAACATCACGACGCTGGTGCTGCTACCCATTCTCGTTCTGCTCAATTTTCAGATCGCCTATCTGCCGTGGCACGATGCGACGGCGACGATGCTTCACCGCCTCTACTTGGCGGCAGATATCTCGATCGTGCTGCTGCTCGGCACGCTGATCTTGGCGCCGGAGCAAAAATTCTTCCACGCGCTCGGCACGGTTCTCAAGCGCCATACGGCGACGCTGCTGGGCATGATGGCCTTGTCTCTTGCGGCTCTGCTATTTTCCAATTTGATCGCCACGATACCCGACGAAAGGCTTGATCGCACGGCTGCGCTGTTGTGGCCGGTGCCGGTCGATCCTGCGGCCAACCCGAACGGCGCGGCGCGCACGGCGTTCTGGCCGACGGCGTGGTTGTTCGACGGGCGGGTCGATCAAATCAAAGGCAAGCCAGAAAGCATGTTCAGCCGCAACCTCGTGGTGATCAACACGCCACTCGTGCCCCCCGTCAATCCAGAGCCTGAAGAAGCGAGCTTGAACCTGCGCGGCCGCGATCTGCGGTTTGCAACCTTTGACAGGTCAGACATGCGGCGCGCCGATTTCACCGGTGCAGATTTGACCGGCACGAGATTCGTGCGCACCGGCTTGATCAAGGCGCAACTTGGCCGCTCGACGATGGCTGGCACGGATCTGCGCGGTGCCAGCATTTTATCGACGTTCGCACGTAACGCCAAAATGGACGGCGTGCGCGTCTGCAGCACGCAACGCATGGCGTTCATTGCCGACATGGCCGACAATCAAGAGATGAAAGGCATCGTGCGCGAAAACTGCCCGCCCGATTTTTGACGGCCGGTGCGTATTCCCTGCCTCGCCGCTTAGCGGCAGGCCGCACGGAGTGAAGTGCACGAAGTCGCAAGGTCAGCCCAAATTGAAAACGCGTGTGGGATGAAGCGAGCCTTTATCCAACTCGCCAAGCGCAATGATGCGACCCTTCGAGGTTGCAAACGCCGGGCCGTTCAAGACCGGCGCGTCGCGGCCACGGATGAGGATTGCTTGGCCGCGGATCAGGCTGGCGGCGTCGCTCTGCGTCACCATCAACTCGGGTAAATCGCACAACGCGGATTCGACCGGCGCCAACAGCGCCATCAGCGCCTCGCCGCCGTCATCAAGCTTGGTTGCATCGTCGATGGCCGACAGTGTCACGCAATTGCTAACCGAAAACGGCCCGACGCGGGTGCGCCGCAAGGCGACGACATGACCATAGCACCCGAGCAAGCGGCCGATGTCGCGCGCAATCGCGCGAACATAGGTGCCCTTGCCGCAGTCGGCTTCGAAGATGCTCGTGTCGGCGTCTGGCTGTTCGACAAGGGCTAGCCGTTTGATCGAAACTTCGCGCGGCTCGAGCACGACAATTTCGCCCTCGCGCGCCAAGTCGTACGCCCGTTCGCCAGCAATTTTGATCGCCGAGAACGCCGGCGGTACTTGCTGGATTGCGCCGACAAAATTCGGCAACAAAGCTTCGATGTCAGACCGCGAAGGACGATTGTCACTCGATTTAGACACCGGCCCTTCGGCGTCGTCGGTCGTCGTCTCGGCGCCCCAGCGCACCGAGAAGCGATAAGATTTCTGGCCGTCGACGGCGAACGGAACGGTCTTGGTCGCCTCGCCGAGCGCGATCGGCAAGATGCCTGTCGCTAAGGGATCGAGCGTGCCGGCGTGGCCGGCTTTTTGCGCATTAAATGCGCGCCGCGCGGCGCCCACCGCCTGTGTCGATGTCATCCCGAACGGCTTGTCGAGAACGAGCCAGCCGTGAACCGGATTACCTTTTTTACGTCGCGCCATAATTCTTTTCCAAGTCCGATAGAGGCAGAGAGCCCTTCTCCCCTTGGGGAGAAGGTGGTCCGAAGGACCGGTTGAGGGGAACGTTTTACGTCCAACAGCCCATGCCCGCCCCCCAACCCACACCCCCGGGGGGGAGGGGACATTACAATAAGAAATTTTGATTTAAAAGCGAGCCAGAGGCGCGATGTGCCCGCCG
>JANLPU010000038.1:0-1873 GCA_031367425.1 Hyphomicrobium sp. | reverse complement strand
GCCGCAAAACCAAGGGCGTCGGCCGCATCGCCGCGCGCACGCTGCAGCAATTGGTCGTGTGCGCCCCAATGACCATGAAGATGCTCGTCAAAGAAACGCTGCCCTGCCGCGCTTTCCGGAGTTAAGGGGATAGGTATGATTCGATTTTGGCGGAGTCCTTTTGATTTGAACTGACCCAATTTTCTTTCTCCATATTGCTGCAGACAAACCGTTCCCGTTCCCGCCAATTACGAATTGGCGGGTTGATCGCTCTGACTTGGCGGTTTTAGTTTGCGCGTCGGCCACGTTGCAGGTAGCCGACGCACTTTGCGTAGTTACTGGCGACGGCGACTACCGTGGCGTTTACGCTTGCCGATGCTCGAACTGTTCGGTCCAATCTACGTACCCGTCGAGCAGATTCGAAAATAGAGCCCGCGATGTCAGTGGGGGTCCTCGGCCGTCACCCCGGGTCCCGCGATGCAACTGCGTCGGCTCAGGCTGCCTTAAGCTCAACGTAGATCGTGACCTGCTCGATCCACCGGTCGAGGTCGGCCTTTTTGTATTTCACGCGCCCCATCTCAATGCGATAACTCGGCCCCCTACCGGCCGAGCGCCAGTTACGCAGCGTCTTCTCTTTCACGCCCAGATAAATGGCGGCGTCTTTCGAGATGAGGATTGCTGGAACTGGCTTGGCCCCGTACCGCTCGTGAGCGAGCGCAATGACCTCGCTGGTTCGAGCGTCGCAGGCGGGTTTGACGCTGAGCGGCATCGACGCCGCGTCATCGGTCGCCGTGAGCTTGGTGTACTTATGAACGGTTTGGAGCGTAGTCATCGCCGTCGTCCCCTTGGCTTCCTGGGGCGACGACCGCGTCGCCCTGATTCGCAGGAGCGACTCCCTATTGGTCACAGTTTCGAGTGGCAAAGTATAGCCCTTTCGGGCGGCACTACATCGAGCAAAAAACACAATGCAAGAACAACGAGTTAGATGCCACAGACACATTTGACGGGTGCGCGCCGACACGACCGCCCAATGCCAAAAGCGGCGAATCGCTGTCAGGGCACCCTGTGCAGGGTGTGATCTTCCGGAAGAGCATCCGCCCGGCCAGTTCGGTCTTGCCGACTTCATCGACACTCGCGTGCACGGCGTCACGGTGGCGAGTGCCGTACTCATTCATCGGCTCTACCACTTCCGGTCTGCGTTCTCGGGCTTCGTGCATGCTCACGTGGTTTTCGGCGGCGAGAGCTTCGCCCGGCTGGCCGAGGGACTGCAGGGTGCGCTATGGGCCCTCGGCGGCGTTCCAAGCCGGATTGCGCACAACCCCTCGATAACAGGACGCAGAGCTACCAGGGGCTCATGCGCCACTGTGATATGACGTCGTCGTGCAAGAACCCAGGGGTCGCGCATGAGAACGGCTTGATCGTGCTGGCCGCGGCATCCTCATACTACACCGCACTTATCCACGGGAAGCAGGCGCAACTTTCGACGAAGGCCGAACCGTCCTACGGCCCGGGGTTAATTTCTTGGGCGTGAACCGTTGCATCGCTGTAATTGTCGATCGGGACAATTTGCGAATGGGAATGCTGGTGCTTGCCATCGAGTCTGGAAAGATCTGGATTGATTCGTGCATCGCGGTATTTACGTGCAGACGTGATGTCAATATTTCCGCAACCCACTTGGCATTACTGAGAAATCGCAGAAGCAGCTGTGGGTCTGCCGCTAAGTGATCGACCCGGTCAGCGTATCCCGGCGCCGCAGGATCCAACATCAAGGTGTCGGCAAACTGATATCTGCTCACGTAGAGCATTGAAACAGCCAACCTGTGACGCGACCATGTTTCCATAAACAGCCGCTTTGTGCCGCAAAACGGACCTAGCCCACTTCTTCGAGCTTGCA
>JANLPU010000032.1:0-2104 GCA_031367425.1 Hyphomicrobium sp. | reverse complement strand
CCTGCATCATCTCGATCAACGAAACGCACCGCGAACGCAGTGACGCTGAAGGTCAGCGACCGCCAGGAGACCGTCAAAGCGGCAAGTTGGCGCAAGTCGCCACCGGCCGCCTATGCACTGCGCGCGTGGTCAATCAAGTAGCGGCGACGATGGCGATCGCGCGGAAACTTGCGGAGGAATTCATCGAACGCCACGCCCGTCGATGCAAGTTCTACGATGTCGATGAATGACCGTTTCCTTCAGGGCCCTTCGCAAATGAAGTGGGCCATCTTTTTGCTTCATAAAGTTTTGATGCCGCCAGAAGGGGCAAACTCTCAGTGATTCGAAATGAGGGCCGCTTCTTGCGAAGCGGCCCCGCTGGCCGGCCAGGTCGCACAAGATCAAGCGCCGGTTTCACCCGATCCCGCGACGGCCCCGAAGGCACCCAAGCCGACAAGGGCAGGAGCACGGCTGTGGCTCATTTTATCATGCCAATCGATGCGAGCGAGAATGCGCCGATGACCGAGAGGCATCTGCATGTACGTTCAAGTTCCTGCCCCTCATTCGCTAGCTGACCTCTAGCCGTCGCGTCCATCCGTCAAGGGCGCGCGCTGCGCGGCCGAAGGCAAACCCTTGACGAATGGCCTCAAGCGACGGCTACATTCACGGCTAGCGAATGAGGCGGCGGCGCCGCGCCGGCATGCGCAATGTCGTTGCGATGGCATGCGGGAGAACGCATGATATACTGATGCGATGTCACGCGACACTCTTGGTGATGTGTTGGAAATCGTATCCTTCATCAAGGACAACATGGCGACGCACGACGAACTCAATGAGTTCCGCGACGAAACCCGCGCCGGCTTTCGCAACCTGACGCACGACATTGCCGATATCATCAAGCGCCTTGACGCGCTGGACAATGCCGTCACCGACATCAGGGGCTACGCCAAGGAGATCGATGCGCTGCGCGCGCGATTGAATGCAATCGAAAAGCACCTCGGACTAAGCCATCGCATCGCCGCTTGACCGGCACACGATGGGGTGCACCTCTGTTGTTGGTATATGATCGTTTTCTTTGTACGTTCTTCTGTCTCGTCGACCGCGAGGTTGTGAGACTCGAGAAATCTCGTGCGATGGAGGCGCATACGGATCTGACGCGCGCTCCAAGATGACTCTGAACATTCGGCGCATTCTGTCGTAAGTGGGGAAAAGTTCGGGGCTTAAGACTCACCGCGCAATGTCTTCCTGACGAAGTCCCTGTCTTCAGCCGTAACTTCGTCGACGTGTCCGGCCCGCACAGCGCGTGACGAGGCAACGGCTGCGCAATCCGAAGAGAGATCGTTGAAGGCCCCGGCATTCTGAGAATTCCTGACAAGGGCCGCAACGGCTCGCTCTACGCTGGCGAAAAGTGCCTGTTCTGGTGCATCGAGGTCGACCGCTACGCCCAACAGTTGCGCGACTCGCTCGAACGCATCACTGGCCAAGGTTTCGATAGAAGGGCGCCTATTGGCTTGAGCCGCTTTTAATTGCGCGTGGCCCCGATCTCCCGGCATCGCCGGGTTTCCAGACAAGTCCAGACCGTCTGGATTGATGCTCCAGTCGGTCGAATCGCCTATTTCTTCGCTCACATCGTACCCGAGCTTGGGCCAGCGCGGCCGTTGTTGGCTCTTCAAGGCAGCACTCGTTTCGTCGGCATGCGTCTTGAGCCACGTCTCAAATGTGAGCTCCTTCGTACTCCGAGAATTATGGTGGTTTGTCATCCTGGTCACCTTCGTGATGTGAAAAGGCAATGCGACGTTGATCGCGGTTACCCGCGGCTGGCATTTCTCGTGATTCTCGACGAATCGGGTCCTTATGTGGAAGCGCCGGAGCGCGTCGCACGTTGGACATTACGTCGCTTACAGAGTATTCTAAGGCTGCGGCTTGGGCATGGTGATCTCTGTCAACGCCGGAGGAAGTTTGCAGCACTTTGCCGGAGCAAAAGTGCAGCGTTGATCCAAGCAATAAGGCCCCCGATCGGGGGCCTTATTGCTTGTCGCGTTTTAGTCCTAAGAGATGCCGTCCGCTGGCGGTTCGGTCTTGGCGCGGCGTGAGCGCCGCTTGGAATGAGCGAGGCGGAAGCTGT
>JANLPU010000053.1:0-71838 GCA_031367425.1 Hyphomicrobium sp. | reverse complement strand
CGGCTCTCCTCGACCGGCTCACGCATCACTGCGACATCGTCGAGACCGGCAACGACAGCTGGCGCTTCAAAAACCGAGCTTGATGTACCTGATCTGCGAGGTGGCACGCGCGCTGCGCTTCCGGCTCTGATCACTCCGCCGCTCCGCTGCGCTCCACAGCTCCGTTCTAAGAGCCGGACCGTGTACGCACCATGGGGGTCAATTTTAGACGCCGATCAGGGGTCAATGTTCAACGCCGATTGACAATGATGACAATCCCGCATTCCGTAGACCTGAGTGTCAAACCCTTTGTTAAGGGCTTTTTCGACGAGCCAACCAACACGGTGAGCTATGTTGTCAAAGACCCGCACTCGAAGTCATGCGCCATCATCGACAGCGTGATGGACATCGACTACGTCGCCGGCCGCATAAGCTATGAGTCAGCCAACGAAATCGTCCAATACGTCGAGGACAACGGGCTTAAAGTTGAGTGGCTGATCGAAACCCACGCTCACGCCGACCATCTCTCTGCCGCGCCCTACATTCAGGGCAAAGTCGGCGGCAAGCTTGGCATTGGCGACAATATCAAAATCGTCCAGGAGGTCTTTGGTAAGATCTTCAACGAGGGAACCGAGTTCCAACGCGACGGAAGTCAGTTCGACCGGTTGTTCAATGACGGCGACACGTACACGATCGGCGGCATGACAGCCTTTGCCATGCTGACGCTCGGCCATACGCCGGTATGCATGACTCATGTGATCGGAGACGCGGCATTCGTCGGCGACACCCTCTTCATGCCGGACGAGGGCACCGCGCGCGCCGACTTTCCCGGAGGTGATGCACGGGCGCTCTTTCATTCCATCAAGCGCGTTCTCAAATTGCCTCCGGAAACCCGGCTGTTCATGTGTCACGACTACGCGCCAGGTGGCCGCGAGATCAAATGGGAGACGTCGCTCGAAGCATGAATGACTTCTGTTCGAAATATCAGCCAAAAAATGGATCCCGCGAATTAATGCGTTCGCGTTTGGAACTGCACATCGCAGCGGCCCATGCGCCGCTCCGCACAATATGGGCTGAGATTATTCATGCACTTTTAAACCGCTGTAGCGGGCTGCATGGTCCCAATTATACTGACAATGACAAGCACGAGAATTCCCAGTGCTTGCTCGCCCAACACGTGGCGGCGCAGCTGAGCGAGCGCAAAATCATGGCCTTCGGCAGTTCTTGTCAATGATGGCACGAGCCAGAATCGATTTAAGGCTGCAAACCCCAGCATGCCAGCAACCAGAAACAGCTTGATCGCTAAGAGTTGTCCGTAGGGCGTGGTGAACAGAGCAGGGATGGACCCGACCAAGAACCAGCTGTTCACAAGGCCTGAACCAATAAGGACGGCGACGGCGATATACCCCATCCCGGAAAAGCGGCGCAGGATTTCTTCGGCGTCTGTTGATGTCTGCCCAAGTGTGAAAGCGAGCGCGATAAGCCCGCCAAGCCAGGCGCCTGCGCCGAGCAAGTGCGCCGCGTCGGATGCCGTGTGCACGTAGCGGCCCATATGTTCTGCGGTCTGCGTGTGTCCCGTGCCGGAGAGCGAAGCCAAAAGCGCTGCAGCGAGCAACGGCATGAGTAGTCTTTGTTGAAGGCCTTTTACAAAAAATAATTGAGCGACCGCAAAGACGACGACCAGAGCGTTGAGCGCAAGCCGCACGGTCCATAATTGTCCAAAGCCGGTATCGTGGATCACTGATGCCAAGGCAGCGGGATCAACCGCAGCTGAGAGGGCATCATTCATATTCGCGGTTACGAAGGCCAGCCAAAGTAGATTGGAAACCAGGGCTGCGAAGGCAGCCACCGCGAGTGTGCTTGTCAGCCATCGCGAGAACTGAGCTGGCTGACCCTCATCGCCGACATGATAGGTATAGAGAGGATAAAGCGAGGCTCCAAATAGAGCCGTCGCTGCCGCAAAATGTAAGAAGCGGGAAATGATCAGCCCCGCTTCCAACATTAGTGTTTGACCGTGAATGCGTAGCTGCCCTTGATGCGATGCGTATCGGCGGCGACGGCATGCCAATTCACGTTATACGTCCCGTCGCCCAATGGGGCAGAGAGCGGTATCACCAACAGCTTGGCATCGGCCGGATCGGTAGCCGCCTTGCCGGTCTCGATTTTCTTGCCCGACTGATCTTTGACTTCTACGCCCGACATGCTCGGCTCTAATTTCTCATTGAACGTCAGCCGTAATTCGCTAGGACCGGCAGCAATCATCGCATTTTCTGCGGGGATACTGCTCATCAGTTTGGGATGAGCGAACGCTGCGGTGGACATCGCCGCGATGCTCGCCAGCCCCATAAGCGCTACGATTAACTTTTTCGACACGGTGAAAATCCTTTTTGATGAAAAGTGCCATTCAGACACGCTGCTTGGAGTAGCATCAGTATCCGTAACGCCACCAGCGGAACGGCTGATAATATCGGTAGTGATCATGCCGCGTGTTGGGATGATCCTCGTGAAATTCTTCATGAGCACCGCGTAACGCGCGATGGTAGGCACGGTGCTCTCTGCGGCTCGAAAAACCTTCGTCGTGCGCTTGTTCGTGGGCCTCATTGAGGTCCTCGTGTGTGGCGCGGTGCTCGCGGTGGTCGGCGGCATGGCTATCTTCGTCGTCGTGGGCGAAGGCGGGTAATGTAGTTGCAGCCATGAACATGAATGGGATGGCGAAGAGGATTGGTTTCATCGGTTAAACTCCATCGGGTTTGATCGTGCGTTGTTACTGGGTTCGATCTGAACTGAAGCAGAACGCGGCATTCACCGGGCATTCACGCGCAAATCGAGATCAGGTCTTTTCGTTCGGGCCGCCGAATTTAAGCGGGGTCGCCTGAAGAGTGATTGGCGCGCGGGGACTTGACGCCCCGCCGCTTGGTTGACGAATACTTCGCCCGATCAATAATTGTGATCATGACGCGTCCTTGGATGATCTTCGTGAAAGTCGTCGTGAGCATGCCGCGCGCGATGATGATATCGACGGTGGGCTCTACGGCTGGAAAAACCTTCTTCGTGTGCTTGTTCGTGGGCATCGTTGATAGCTTCGTGGGTCGCGCGGTGCTCGCTGTGGTCAGCCGCGTGCTGGTCTGCGTCATCGTGGCCGGCGAACGCGGGCAGCGCCATCGCTGCTGAAAGCATCAGAGCGGCCGCAATTGCGAAAGTTTTCATTCTTCAAACTCCTGGTTTTTTAATAGATACCACGTTCAGATCTCGTATCTGACAATCTGATCTGGAACGATCTTGAGAAAACGGTTGTGCAAGGCCGATTGTTCCTCTCGACGGGCACAATGAGTTACTTGGATTTCTCTATCGACATGACCGAGAGCTGACCATTGACTTTGTCGGCCGTGAACCTGATCTTGTCTCCAGCCTTTACGGCTTTCAGCATCGCAGGATCGTTGGCCTTGAACACCATCGTCATTCCCGTCATTTGAAGGTTGGGAATATCGCCGTGTTTCAACGTGATCTTGCCGGCAGATTCATCGATTTTGGTCACCTCAGCCGCAACCATCGGCCGGGCCTTCTCTGCCGTAGCGGCGGCTGGTGCAGCTTCAGCATGGACTTCGCCGTTGTGCGCGAACGCTCCAGGCATTCCTGACATAGCAAATCCAACAGCAAGGGCGGTAGTCATCGATAACTTACGAATTGGTGTTCTCCTCAACGTCGATGTGATCGCAAACATTAGGATGCCTCCCGTACGGCTGGCATCCGAGCGAAAGCTATGACTAGCGGCAACGACCTGAACGGCGCACGTAACATGCGTTCATCAGTGGTTCATCTTGCCTGCCGGTTTGACGACATTGACTTCCACGGCTGTTGGCGCGGCGTCCTGCACGGTCGGCGCAGCAGCCGCCTTTTGCGGCTCACCTTTCCATTCGTAGGCAACTGTACCTTCGGGGTGCTTGTACCAACCCGGGTCTTTATAATCCTTGGCGTCGAGCCCTTCGCGAACTTTTACGACCGTGAACATGCCACCCATCTCGATCGGTCCGAATTGCCCGTATCCTGTCATCATCGGTAGCGTATTGTCGGGCAGCGGCATTTCCATCGCGGCCATGTCGGCGCCGCCCGCCTGGCCCATCGGCATGTACCCACCCGGAATGACTTTTGCGATCTTCTTCTGCATTGATCGAAGGTCGACGCCGACGTACGTCTTCACGTCGTGACCCATCGCGTTCATGGTGTGGTGCGACTTATGGCAGTGGAAGGCCCAGTCGCCTGGTTCATTGGCGACGAACTCGATGGCGCGCATCTGCCCGACCGCGACATCAACCGTCACTTCCGGCCAGCGGGATTCTGGACGCGTCCAGCCGCCATCGGTGCCTGTCACTTCAAACTCGTGTCCGTGAATATGTAGAGGGTGGTTCGTCATCGTGAGATTTCCGGTGCGGATGCGTACGCGGTCATCCTTGCGCACGACAAGGTGGTCGATGCCGGGGAAAGCCCGGCTGTTGAAAGTCCACAGGTTGAAATCGAGCATCGTGTTGACTTTGGGTACGTAAGCGCCCGGCTCGATGTCGTAAGCATTCAACAGGAAAACAAAGTCGCGATCGACGCGATGTTCCTTCGGGTCTTTGGGATGCACGACGAAGAACCCCATCATGCCCATCGCCATTTGCAACATTTCGTCGGCGTGCGGGTGATACATGAAGGTGCCGGAGCGCCGCAGCTGAAATTCGTACACGAACGTTTGACCGGTCTTAATTTGCGGCTGCACCAGTCCGCCGACACCATCCATACCGTTGGGCAACCGCTGGCCGTGCCAGTGGATCGTCGTGTGCTCGGGAAGCTTGTTGGTAACAAAGATACGAACCTTATCGCCCTCGACCGCTTCAATCGTCGGCCCCGGCGATTGGCCGTTGTAGCCCCAAAGATGCGCCTTCATTCCGGGCGCAATCTCGCGGACGACCGGTTCGGCGACGAGATGGAATTCCTTCCAATCGCCATTCTGCTTCCAAGGCAGCGTCCAGCCGTTCAGCGTGACGACGGGCTGATACTCAGGGCCGGACGAGGGATAAAGCGGCGGCTGCATCAGTGGTGAGCCCTGCGTCGCCGCCTCTGGAATGTTGGCGGCGGCAACGCGCCCTGAGACAAGACCCACGTTCATCGCCGCAAGGCCCGTGGCCGCCATGAAGTTTCGACGTGATAAAGTCATTGTACACTCCTCGCGATAGACGCGATCTAACCTTTGGGTTTAGGTCCAAATAGAGATACGGGCTTCACGCGACGCTGGTTACCGGTCACGTCGCGATTGAGGCTTATTTGGTGGCGACGGTCATCAATTCCCCGCCGCTGCCGACGATCGTGACATGGCCGGTAAGCTACTTTTCTCCCCGCCGCTCGCACCTCCGCCCGTTATCGCGGCTTGGAGTTCAACGTCGGCGAGCCAGAAATCGCGTTTGGCTTCGATGGCCTGGACGTTGACCGTGATCCGGGCGCGGGCGTCCGTCAGCAGGCCAAAAAGGTCGGTCAGCATGCCATTGTATTTGAGCAAGGTCTGCGCCGAGATGATCTCGCGAAGCGGTAAGATTTCTTTATCGTAGTAGGCGGCGATGTCATAAGCGCCGCGATATCCCTGGTACGCCTCGCGCGCGTCGGCACGCACGTTGACGGCCTTATCGATGAGCAAGTTGACGGCCTTCAAATAGGTTTCTTCAGCGAGCCGCGTGCGGGCTTCGCCAAAGTCGTAAATCGGAATTTTAAAATTGATATCGAAGCCGTTGCGCGGCGTTTTCTCGATTATGCGCGTCTCGGTCTTGACCAGAGTTGGCCCTGGCGCGAGCGCGTAACTCACGTCGGTCACCGGCTTGAATTCATTGCGGCTGAGAGCGCTAACTTCGAGGACGTCGACAAACCGCGTTGCGTGCGTCAACCCGTATTCCTTAGCGAGGATCTCAATTTCCATCCGGGCAATCTCAAGATCGACCCGCGAAGTCACGGCTTGCGTTTCGATACGCTCAACGGTGCGTGGCTTTTGCGGTAGCGCTTTAAGCTTGTCCGGTAACCGATAGGCAAGATCCTTTCCCCAAACACCGAGCGCACGATTTAGTTTTTCGCGTTCGATGCGCTGTTTCAGCCGGGCAACGGCAAGGTCGCCGCTGACTTCAGCGTAAAACGCGTGCTCTCGTGCTTGGTCGAGCTTGGGTAATGCGCCCGTCTCTCCGAGCTTTTTGGCGACGTCAGAAATTGCCTCGGCCGACTGACGGGCTTGTTGAAGAAACGTCACGATGTGGCCAGCGGCGACGGCGCGAAAGTAGGCCCGCCGTGCCTCGGTTGCGGTCCGCAAGGTCGCCTCGACCGCGCGCGACTGTGCGGCTCGGAATTTGTCTTCCGCAATTTCGCGGCGGCGCGGCAACGTCAACAATGCCAGCACATTTTGCACGATCTGACGCTCGATCTCGAGTTCCGCGCCAGTCAAACGCGCCAGCGAAATCGTGGGTGCAGGCGGCAGGCTGGCCTCGACCATCTCAGCCTCTGATACGCCAAGCTCATTGTAGGCGGCTTGTAGAGCGCGATTGTTGAGGAGGGCGACTTGAACGGCGGTGTCTGCAGATAGTGGCTTTGCCAGGAGAGCCCGCACTCGGGCCTGTGCCGCTGCAGACTGGTCCTCGTTCCTGATCTTGACAACGTCTTTGCCAAGAATGCTCGCCGTCTGGTCTGCAACAAAACTCATGCCGCCGTCTTTCGAAAAACTGGCGCACCCGCCAAGCAAGAGCCCAGCAGCGCCGATTGCTATGACGTGCCAAGCGCCCCCGCGCCTGCTCGTTCCCATCAATGTCCCCCAACTCATTTCGTCCCTTTCGTTTTCATGATCGTGGCGCCGTTCCCACGCGGCGGTTCATCTGTCAGTGCGTCATGCCCTTCATGTCCTTCATGTCGTGCGGCGGCGCTGGCATCGCATCCGACTTGGTGGCGCCAGAGTCGTTCGCGGCCGGTGCACTATTCGGTGCTGGAATTGCACCCTGTGGTGCAACGCGCTGGTTCACATCGCCCCACGGCGTCGGCTCGACGGGCCGGTAGCTGTTGGTTCCGGCCCCAATCGGTACGTAACGAGTGGATGGAACATGAACCACTTCGTCCGGCATCGGCCCGCTGTGCGGCCAGGATGGATCGCGGTCACTCCAACCTGCGAGAGCGGGCCAACCTGCAAGAGTGGGCAGGAGAACGATGGCAATGAGCAACCGCAAGTGCATTGTGAGCCTCGTCGTTGAGCGTGGATAGCGTTTTGCTACCCGCGAAACGGCAGTCTTGATCGGTATCCGCCGCTCATACGAGCAACTCCCGAATCATTCCGCATCATGTGCTGTGATATGTAGGCGTAGATTGGCGAAACGCGCGCGCAATCTCCCGCCGGACCGGTTTTTGGTCCGCGCCGGTGCAACTGTGCCATTTCGAGGGTGGCGTCCTTGGAACATTTCTCCATGTTCCACGTCTACCCAACGGGATGCTTCTGTCAACGAACGGACGGAGGGAGAGAACGATCGGAAGGTTGTCATGGCTGTTATACCGCGCATTGATAAGGTCGGCGGAGGTTCTCAAGGTAGCGGCGCAGACCATCGTCACGAGCCTGCAATGCCGCACCGTCAAACACGTATCGCTTCGGTCGCAGGGCAAACTTCAACCGACATTGATCCCGTCTGCGGAATGACTGTGGACACCAAAACTGCGAAGCACCAGGCCGAACTTGAGGGCCATACGTTTTATTTCTGCTCGGCTGGATGCCGCACGAAATTCCTCGCTGATCCAAATCAGTATCTAAAACCAAAAAGCGCGGCGGTAGAGCCGCTGCCCGAAGGCACGATCTACACGTGCCCGATGCATCCCCAGATACGGCAAGTCGGACCTGGGTCGTGCCCGATCTGCGGTATGGCGCTCGAACCCGAAACCGTGACATTGGAAGCTGGCCCCAATCCAGAACTTGAGGATATGACCCGGCGCTTTTGGATCGGCCTTGCTTTGACGCTGCCGGTGGTTGCGCTGGAAATGGGCGGGCATCTGACGGGCCTGCACACTTGGCTCGGTCAACAAACTGCAAATTGGGTTCAACTCGTGCTGGCAACGCCTGTTGTGCTGTGGGCGGGATGGCCGTTCTTCGTGCGCGGCTGGCAGTCGCTCAAAACACGCAACCTCAATATGTTCACGTTGATCGCGATGGGCACGGGCGTCGCGTGGGTCTACAGCATCGTTGGAACCCTGCTGGCTGAAGTGTTTCCGCCAGCACTTCGCACGGTGGATGGCGCAGTGCCGGTCTACTTCGAAGCCGCCGCCGTGATCACGGTATTAGTCCTTCTGGGGCAAGTCCTGGAGCTTCGGGCGCGCGAACAAACGGGCGGCGCCATTCGAGCTCTACTTGATCTCGCTCCGAAAACTGCGAGACGGATTCGGGCCGACGGGACAGATGAGGATATCGCTCTGGAATTGGTTGCGGTCGGCGACCGGCTGCGCGTCCGGCCCGGCGAGAAAGTGCCCATCGACGGCGAACTTTTGGAAGGCCGCAGCCCGGTCGATGAATCGCTCGTGACCGGTGAGTCGATGCCCGTCACCAAATCCGTTGGCGACCGGCTTATTGGCGGCACCATCAACGGAACCGGAAGCTTCATCATGCGCACCGGCAAAGTTGGACGCGATACGATGCTTGCGCAAATCGTCAACATGGTTGCCCAGGCGCAGCGCAGCCGCGCGCCTATTCAACGTTTGGCCGATCAAGTTTCCGGCTGGTTCGTGCCCCTCGTGATTGGGGTTGCGCTGCTTGCGTTTGCCGTATGGAGCATCTGGGGGCCGGAGCCGCGCTTCACCTACGGCCTCATCGCAGCAGTCTCTGTGCTCATCATTGCTTGCCCGTGCGCGCTCGGCCTCGCGACACCGATGTCCATCATGGTCGGCATCGGCCGCGGCGCGCAGTCTGGAGTTCTCATCAAAAGCGCCGAGGCTTTAGAGCGCTTCGAAAAAATCGATACCATCGTCGTCGATAAGACGGGGACCCTCACCGAGGGCAAGCCGAAGGTCACGGCCGTGCGGCCGGTTGATGGGCTAACCGAAGTTGAACTTCTGCGACTGTCCGCCAGCTTGGAGCGGGGCAGTGAACACCCCCTCGCGGCTGCAATTGTGAAAGCTGCTGCGGAACGCGGTCTCGTCCTGGCTGACGTTCAAGATTTCGACGCACCCGTCGGCAAAGGCGTCACCGGAACCGTCGATGGCCGCCACATCGTGATCGGCAACGGCCGGATCATGGCAGAGATCGGCGTTGAAACCGCGAAGCTGGAACACCTTGCTGAGCCGTTGCGGGCCGAGGGCGCCACCGCCGTTTTCATCGCTATCGACAAGAAGCCTGCGGGCGTTCTAGCCATCGCCGATCCAATCAAGGCGACGACACCATCTGCTGTAAAGTCGCTCCAACAAGCAGGCATCAGGGTCGTCATGCTGACTGGCGACAATCGCACCACGGCAAACGCGGTGGCGAAGAAGCTCGGGATCACCGAGGTTGAGGCCGAGGTTTTACCCGCCGACAAGAGCAAGGTCGTCGCGCGGCTGCGCAAAGAAGGCCGTGTCGTGGCCATGGCCGGCGACGGTGTCAACGATGCGCCAGCGCTCGCGGCGGCCGACGTCGGCATCGCCATGAGCACGGGCTCTGATGTTGCGATTGAGAGTGCCGGCGTGACGCTTCTAGGTGGCGATTTGCAAGGTATCGTGCGCGCCCGCCGCCTCTCAGAAGCGACCATGAGCAACATCCGGCAGAATTTGTTCTTCGCATTTGCCTACAACGCGGTTGGCGTTCCGATTGCGGCGGGCGTTCTCTATCCTATGTTCGGCATCCTGTTGTCTCCAATCATCGCTGCAGCCGCGATGGCCCTGTCGTCGGTGAGCGTCATTGGCAATGCGTTGCGGTTGCGGAGCATTAAAATTGCATGACCCCAAAACGCTGGCGGCGGCGGATCGACCATGATCGTTCATAAGATGGTTCTAATGTGATGAGGGTGTCGAAGGCACCAATCCAAGATCCAACCCTTAGCACGCGGATACGCGGGTCATCTGGGCTGCACGCTGCTGGCGTCTATCTCGGCGTCACGGCGGTTGCGGACCTCCTATGGGAATCTCTTCAGCTTCCGCTATATACGATCTGGACGACCGGCACGGCGCGCGAAATCGCCTTCGCGGTCTTGCACTGCACAGCCGGGGATGTGTTAATCGCATGTGGTGCATTGTTTTTTGCAATCATCGTCGGCAGGTGTTGGTTGTGGCCCGTCGAAAATTGGACACGGGTTGCGACGCTCACAATCGTGTTTGGGGTCGCGTTTACCGCCTTCAGCGAATGGCTCAACGTATATGTGCGCTATGCGTGGACTTACGCGCCCATAATGCCAGTGTTGCGCATCGGTCAAATCGATTTGGGACTGGCACCCCTCGCGCAGTGGATCGTGGTTCCGAGCTTTGCGCTCGCGTTCGTCAAGTGGCGACTTTCTAGGGTGCGCAGTTGAGACGGCTGGTCGTGCGCCTTGCGACCGATCTTAGGATCATAGCGATACGTCGAAAGAAGTAGCACGTGCAGCAAGACATCGAGCACCTCAATACCGATTGCAACTGCTTAACGCTTGATCGCGCGGCTCTATCCAGTGCGATGGAAGAGGCCGTCGGAGATCCTGCCTTTTGCCGCGACCTGGCGTTAGCGCATCCTAATTTATTTTCAGCCCAACCGATGTTCCTTTCCTGTCCCCGGTTTCGTCAAGCAACATGGTAAGACGAAGTCCTGTCAATCTTGCATTTGCTTCCTCCCCAACAACAGCTGGTGTGACGTACCGGAATTGAAATTTCCCGTCGATCGCGATTGATATTGCAATTTGCGGCGCGTTTAATTCGCGAGCTTCTTGAGTAAGCACATCAACGCGGGCAACGTCCGCTGCGCCGCATTGACAACGAGAGGAAATCTTCGAACTCGGAGAAATACTTTTCCGGTCCAGATGTCGGGCGCCGAAACTTTGCTTGGTTGCCAGCAGAGGCCGCAGATCATCATGACGTTGCAAATGCGTGCTGGACGGTTTCACCAATAATCTTGATGCCGACGCCGCATGTGACAAGTCCGATCGCGATTTGGAGCGCTGCGTTGCCGAACGTCAGCGACCGCGTGCTCAATGTAATCGGCGCGGCGATGACGGCGCTCAGCAGCGCCATGCCAGCTGTCGTGCCGATGCCGAACGCCAGAATATAAGCAACGCCCCACCACGGTGAAGAGAGCGTCGCCGCCGTCATCACGATGAGCGCCGCCGACCCCGCCATGCCGTGCACCAGGCCGACGGCCAGAGTGCGCCACGGCAGTTTGTCGGGGTGGGGATGTTCGTGCCCGCTCGCCGCGTGCCCAATCCGATCGAAGCGGTGACTATGGGCGTGAAGATGCGGCGCGGCGGTTCCGTGGCGATGGCTGTGGAAATGAACTTTGTCGCGCCAAACGCGATAGAGCACATGCAAGCCAAGACCGACGAGCATTACTCCGACCAAGAACTCGAGTTTGCCGGCTGTTCCGTCGGGAACCGTCGTGCGCAGTACCAAGCAAGTGCCAGCCACGGCGAGTAGCGTGAGCGTGTGGCCGATGCCCCAAAATATGCCGTGACGCGAAATCGAGCGAATGCCGCTTTTCGAACTCGCGATGCTACAGACGGCGGCGACGTGATCGGCTTCCGTCGCATGCTGCATCCCGAACAGAAATCCCAGTCCCAATGTTGAAAGCAGCATAGCCGGTGTCCTCGCAACGAGAGGGACGTGCATAAAAAAATTACAGTTTGGCGGAGGCGAGTTCGCGGTTGAGCCACGCGTACCATTCATCCATTCCCGCGCCGGACTTGGCCGAGACCTCGATCACTTCGATGGCTGGGTTCACTTGGCGCGCGTAGGCCAGCGCCTTGGCTACACTGAAATCAAGGTGCGGCAGCAGATCTATCTTGTTCAACAGCATGAGCCGAGAGGCACGGAACATGAGGGGATACTTGACTGGCTTGTCTTCGCCCTCGGTGACCGAGAGGATGGCAACTTTGGCCCGCTCACCTAAGTCAAACAGAGCCGGGCAAACGAGATTGCCGACATTTTCCACCATGACGATGCTGCCGGGCTTTGGCTTGAGTTCCCCGAGCGCCCGCTCGATCATGTCGGCTTCCAGATGGCAGCCGGTACCGGTGTTGACCTGGACAGCCTGAGCGCCCGCCGCCGCGATGCGTTCGCCATCATGGGTGGTGGCCTGATCGCCTTCGATGACGGTGATCGGTAACTGGCCCTTAAGATCGCGGATCGTGCGCTCGAGCAGCGATGTCTTTCCCGAGCCCGGTGAACTGACCAGATTGAGCATCAAGACTTCACGGCCTGCGAGCCACGCGCGATTGCGAGCAGCGAGAGCATCATTTTTCTGCAGGATAGACTGCTGGAGATCGATAATGCCGCGAGGCTCGTGCGTGTGAGCGTGCGGGCCGTGGTTATGATGATGATCGTGTTTATGGCCGTCATCGTGTCCGTGTTCGTGTCCGTGGCTGTGCTGATGATCATGCTCGTGATCGCGCGAGTGGTCATGAATATGGCCGGCGTCGTGGAGTTGCCCCACAATATTGCGCCACAACTCGCTCACTTTGCCCGTCTTGATCGTCGTGACCGTTGCCTTAGCTCCCTCGGAGCAGCCGCAATCCACACACATCGTCTCGATCCTTTCTATCCTTGGGCGCCAACCGGTGCGCTGACCGGGTACCCGGCCGTCTCGTCGGCCTCGAACTCGAATTCGCGAATTTTCAATTCTTCGCCGGCCAACCGCTCGACGTCGCGGCAGCCGCAGGCGCAGGGCGTGTAGAGCTGGGGCGTCGCGAATTCGGCGCCGCATTGACGGCATCGGCCGCGCCCGTCGATTTCGCGGATGTCGAGCCGGGCGCCCTCGATACAGGTTCCCGCCGCAACCACGTCGAAGGAAAATCGGATCGCTTCACTCATGACGCCGGCAAGGCGTCCGATATCGAGCGTAACGCGCGTCACATTGCGGCCGGCCGCGTGTTCAGCGACGATGGCAACAATGTTGCGAGTGATGCCGAGCTCATGCATGTCAGCAGATCCTGGGCAGTTGTTCGCCAACGAGCATGTCGACAATGCGGGTGCCGCCGAAGACCGTTTTCATGGTGACGCGGCCGGGCATTCCGGCCCGGATTTCACCGATCGCGACGGAGCCCTGACCGTAGCGGTGCGCCTGCATGGCGGCGAGCGCCGCGCTAGACTGGCTTGCCGGCACGACGGCGACAATCTTGCCTTCGTTGGCGAGATAGAGCGGATCAAGGCCGAGGATTTCGCAAAATCCTTTTACTTCCGGGCGTAGCGGCGTGACGTTTTCGTCGATCTCAATGGCGACCTGCGAAGCGTGGGCGAATTCGTTGAGTACCGTCGCTACGCCACCGCGCGTCGCATCGCGAATGGTGCGCGTTCCCGGAGCTGCGGCAAGCAAGGCGTCGATCAATCCATTCAACGGCGCGCAGTCGCTTTCGATCGGGCTATCGAGCAGCATGTCGCCGCGCGCACCTAAAATAGCTGCGCCGTGATCGCCGAGCACGCCGTTCACAATGACGACGTCGCCAGGACGGCAGCGATCGGCACTCATCACGTAGTCCGGTCGTATGACGCCGATACCGGTCGTGGTGAGGAAGATCTTGTCGCAAGCGCCCTTCTGCACGACCTTGGTATCGCCGGTGATGAATTGCACGCCGGCTTCGCGCGCTGTTTCGGCCATAGATTTGGCGATACAGCGCAGGAGTTCGAGTTCGACGCCCTCCTCGATAATCGCCGCGCACGATAAATACAGCGGCTTGGCGCCGCCGACCGCGAGATCATTGACGGTTCCACAGACGGCGAGTTTGCCGATGTCTCCGCCGGGAAAAAACAGCGGATCGACGACGAACGAATCCGTCGTGAAGGCCAACCTGTCGCCAAGACACGTCAGGGACGTAAGTTCAATTCTTGCTTGATCTTCCATGGGTGCCAGCAGGCCGTTGTCGAAGGCGGACACAAAGACGTCGTCGATGAGATCTTTCATCGCCTTGCCGCCGCCGCCGTGCGCAAGGTTGACCTTGGCGACATGGACCTGTCCGAGGTTGCGGCGGCGTGGTAGCGGCACGACGTTCATGACGCGGCCTCATATTTCTTGATGCCGCCGTATTGGTAGTAAGCCGCGCACGCGCCTTCCGACGATACCATCAGCGCGCCGAGCGGCGTTTCGGGCGTGCACGCGGAACCAAAAACCTTGCACTGCCACGGTTTGATGACCCCTTTTAAAACCTCTCCGCATTGGCACGATTTGGGATCCGCGATTTTAACGTTTGGCATCGTAAATTTCACTTCGGCATCGAACTCAGCGTATGCGGCGCGCACTTTCACGCCGGAATGGTCGATGGAGCCAAGGCCGCGCCATTCGAAAAACTCGCGCAATTCGTAGACTTCTGCGACAGCGGCGAGGGCAGGGCTATTGCCGCCGTCGGGCACGATGCGCGCGTACTGATTTTCAATTTCGGCGCGGCCCTCTTTGATTTGCTTCAGGACCATCCAAATGGATTGCAGAATGTCCAGTGGCTCAAAGCCCGCGACGACCATTGGCCGTTTGTAATAATTAGCGACGAATTCATAAGGCGTGGTTCCGATCACCATTGAAACGTGGCCGGGACCGAGGAAACCGTCGAGTTGGAGATCCGGACTATCGAGGATCGCCTTGATGGTCGGCACAATCGTGATGTGGTTGCAGAAGATGGAAAAGTTTTTCACGCCGTCGGCCTTCGCCTGCAAGATGGTCAGTGCGGTCGATGGGATGGTGGTCTCAAAGCCGATGCCAAAAAATACGACTTCGCGATCCGGGTTTTTCTTGGCGAGCGCCAGGGCGTCCATCGGCGAATAGACCATGCGCACGTCGGCGCCATCGGCTTTAGCTTGGAGGAGGCTGCCTTTCGACCCTGGAACGCGCATGGCGTCCCCGAAAGTTGTGAAGATGACCTCTGGGCGTTTTGCGACAGCCACGCAATCGTCGACGCGGCCCATCGGCAGCACGCAGACCGGACAGCCAGGTCCGTGCACGAGCTCGATTTCCTTTGGCAGCATGCCTTCAAGGCCATAGCGGAAAATGGAATGCGTGTGACCGCCGCAAACCTCCATGATCGCGATGGGGCGCGTCTTGGCAATGGGGATGGATTTTACGAGCAGCTCAATCTCACGAATGAGGGATTTGGCTTTCGCGGCATCGCGGAATTCATCTACGTATTTCATGCGGCCGCTCCTTTGCTCGCCGCCGAGCCGCGATCGTCGGCCAGCAGCGTGTGCACGAGATCCCAGAGAATGTGGTAGGCGATGACGTGGCATTCCTGGATTCGGTGGATCGAGGTCGAGGGTACGACCAAGCAATGATCGACCGTGCCCGAGGATTGCATCCGGCCACCGTTGCCGCCGGTGAGCCCGATGGTGGCAATGCCCATGTCCTTCGCCTTGGCAAAAGCGGCGATGAGGTTCTGGGAATTGCCGCTCGTTGAAATACCGATGAGCGCGTCGCCTGAGCGGGCATGGGCGATGAGCTGGCGCACGAAGACGTGGTCGAAGCCCAGATCATTGCCCACAGCCGAGATCATCGCCAGGTCGGCGACAAGGTTGGTCGCGGCGAGCGCTGGCCGTCCGGCGGTCACCGGGTGCACGAACTCAACGGCGACATGGGAGGCGTCGCAACTTGAACCGCCGTTGCCCATCGAATAAAGTTTGCCGCCGTTGCGGTAGACGTTGGCGAGTGTCTGCGCGGCGGCAATCAGTACGGTTGCATGACCGTTGAAAAATTGTTCGTTGGTCTCGCGGGTGTCGCGCGCCTTTTCGGCCACCGAATGTAATAGCGCGGCGTTCAACTTGGCGGGATCCTGAACCTTGCCGTGCAGGAAGGGATAAAGGCCAGATAATTCCTTTTCGTTGGCCATGATACGTGGGTCCTACCTGGTTCCTGACAGCCGCATCGCTTCGAGTTCGGCCTGGGCCTCGCCGAGTTCCGTGAGAATTTTCATGGTTTGGGCGACTTCGGCCTCATCGATACGGCTCATTGCGAAGCCGACATGCACGAGAACCCAGTCGCCGACGCAAGAATTCACCGGGTGTTCTTCGGAGACGATGCAAGCGATGTTGACTTGCCGTTTGATGCCGCTCACGTCGACGGTCGCGAGCTTCTTGGCGACGTCATCGATCTTTACGATCCGTCCGGGAATGCCGAGACACATGAGATATTTCCTCCAACGTTTTTGTTTTCGCTTTTGCCGATGAGCTGCGCGGCGGCAATGGCTGCTTGGCCTAACGCCAAGCCGCCATCGCCGGCCGGAATGTTCGAATGCGTCATCACCGTGAAGCCTTCGCGCGAAAGTCCGGACATGACCTGTTCAAGAAGAATGCGATTGTGGAAGCAGCCACCGGTCAGCGCGATCGTGTCGAATCGCGCGCCCGATTGGCTGTCGCGCTGAGCGAGTTTGACGGCCATCGCGCAGATCGCTCGCGCCAAGCCACGGTGGAATCGTGCCGACATGACGCCGACCGGCGTTTTCAGAATGACGTCGCCCAGAATGGCGTTCCAAACTGCCAGCGGCTCGATGTAGGGCAGGTTTGAGCCTTTGAGGCGGGGGATCGTGAAAGGATAATCGAGCGTTCTGTCGCCATGGTTGACGATATTTTCGTCGGCGATGGCCTCAAGTTTCGCTGCCGCCTCGCCTTCATAACCTTGGGTCTCAAACGCGACGCCCATCATAGCGGCAGCGGCATCGAACAATCGCCCGCACGACGACGCCTTGGGCGCGTTGGTGTTGTCGCGCAGCATCGCATCCAAGATTTGTCGCGGCTTGGCCGCGAGCGCACTAAAAACATCGAGTTCAGAAAAGTTCATTGCAAATGCCGCCCAGCCCATCTCGGCCATGACGTGCGCATAGAGATTACGCCACGGTTCACGCGAGGCTTGGTCGCCGCCGAGCATGGCGACAGGCTTGAAGGTGCCGAGCCGCTCGCACGCGCGATAATCCGCAAGCTGAAATTCGCCGCCCCATATTTCGTCGTCCAAGCCCATCCCCAAGCCATCAAGCGCGATGCCGAGTACGGGTGCTGCGTCAAGCGGACGGCCGTTTTCAGCCAGGCAGCTCGCGACATGGGCGTGGTGGTGCTGCACTTCGCACACTGCAACGTCGAACGATTTCGCCATCTTCAAAGCGATGGCCGAACTGCGATATCCGGGATGGCGGTCGCACACGATGAGATCGGGAGAGGCCTCGAACATTTCCAAGTATAATGCGATCGAGCGCTCGAATTCGCCCAGCGTCTGCGCGTCGTCGAGATCGCCGATGTGTTGGCAGAGGACCGCTTCGCCGGGCTTCGTCAGGCAAAAAGCAGATTTAAGATCGCCGCCGAGCGCCAACAGACAAGGTGCGCTTTCAAAGCCCGCAGGCAAGCGGATAGATGCCGGCGCGTAGCCGCGCGCGCGCCGCAGCACCCGCGCTGAGCCGCCAGCAAAGCGCACCACGGAATCGTCGACGCGATTGAGAATATCGCGGTCATGGACGAGAGCGTAAGTCGCGATCTTCGCAAGGTGTTGTCTTGCGCCCGCGTCGGAAATCACTTGTGGAGCGTCGGAGAGATTGCCTGACGTCATGACGACCGGCCGGTTCATGCGTTTGAGCATCAAAGCGTGCAGCGGCGTGGTGGGCAGCATAAAGCCCAGCGTATCGAGCGCCGGCGCAATCGCGCCGGGTAGCTTGCTCGCGCCGTTGGCTTTGAGAAGTACAATCGGCGCTGCCGGGTCTGCCATCAGCTTCGCCTCGTCGTCGCTCACGTTGCAATAGCGACGGACAACATCGAGATCGCGGGCCATCAACGCGAACGGCTTGCTGTCGCGAAGTTTTAAGGCGCGCAAACGGGTAACCGCGGTCTCGTTCGTCGCATCGCACGCGAGGTGGTACCCACCCAATCCTTTGATGGCGATAATTTCGCCCTTTTGAATGAGGCCGAGAGCGCCATCGATATCGTCGAGCATCGAGCTTTGTTCGAAGCTAAACGCTTTGCCATCGAAGCGGATGAGCCGCGCTTTGGGCCCGCAGGCATGGCAGGCGGTTGTCTCGGCGTGGAAGCGACGGTCGGATGGATCGTTGTATTCCACCGCGCACTGCTGACACAAATCGAATGGTGCCATGCTGGTGCGCGCACGGTCGTAGGGCAAGCGCTCGACGATCGAAAGGCGCGGGCCGCAGTTTGTGCAGGTCGTAAACGGATAGCGGAAGCGGCGGGAAAACGGGTCAAATATATCGGCCGAGCAGTCCGCGCAAAGTGCAGCGTCAGGAGGGACCTGAGTATTCGTTTTGCCGCCGCCGCTATCGGCGATCTCGAACGACGATGGAAGTTCGCCCGCATAGGCAACAACTTCGACGTTCGTGACGCTTGCCAGCGGGGGAGCATCGTTTTCCATGCGCGCAATGAGTTGTGTTATTGCGGCGGCGCATCCTTTGGCGCGGATGAGTACGCCTTCACCATCGTTGAAGACGACGCCGCTGAGGCCTAGATCGCGGGCACAACGCCAAACCATCGGCCGAAACCCGACGCCCTGAACCCGGCCACGCACGCGCAACTCCACGGCTTGGATTTGTGAGTCCGGCAACGGACGGGCAACGATATTCATCGCGCTGCCTCCCACAATAACACCCGGTTGTTGCCGCTATCTGCAACGACGAGTGTGTCGCCCGCCGCTGAGACGCCGTAGGGCCAGCACAGCGTGTTGCGTTGAGGTTGACCCCAGCGATTCTCACCCTTGTCCTCAAACGTGCGCTGTCCGGCGAGGCTTCTGGCCGGCGCATTCATCGCCAAGCCGCTCAAATCGTACCCGACCGCGCGGCAGTTGGCGGTATCGGCGGCAACGAGATATTGGCCCAGAACCGCTAGCCCGTAGGGCATGTTGAGCGCAACCGGCGTTGGATAGTAGGCCGCCTGGTTGTGATCGACCCCGCCACAATCGCTTTGCCCGAGCACGAACGAGCACGGCGTGCCGTTTTTTGCGGGCATCGAGTTCCATACCATGACGCGATTGTTGCCAGCGTCGGCCACGAACAGGCGATCGCCATCGACGACGATCCCGTGTGGCCAGCGCATCCCTGCCGCGCTCGGCGGGGCCCCGGCATTTTCGTCGCGGGCGATGAAGTCGGATTCGCCGAGGACCAGATCCGGCTGCGTCCCGTTCGATACCGGCATGCTGTTCCATTTGAGCACGCGGCGATTGCCGGTGTCGGCGACGTAAAGTGCTCCCTGCGCTATCGCCACGCCGTAGCACCAGTTGAGACTGTCAGCTGAAGCGATACGCGTGCCGCGATTGGCCAGCGCCCCGTTGAAGTCGGCTTGACCCAGAACAACATCGGCGGGCTGGTTCGATTGTGTGGGGTAGCCGTGCCAGATCAGCACGCGGTGGTTCCATGCGTCCGCGACGGCTAGCACGCCATCCGCTGCGGCCACTCCCGTTGGAACGTTCAGCGAGGCGGCGCTGGCGTTGGCTTTGCCGTTCCGACCTTCTCTTGCAAAATTGCTCTGTCCGATCAGCAAATCTGCCGGAGTGTGATCTTGCATTGGTGCGCTGTTCCAGATCAGCAGGCGATGGTGACCGGTGTCGCAGACGAACAACGGCCCGTCCGGCCGTGCGAGTGTCGCGCCGCGCGGTCCAAAGAGCGAATCGGCCCTCGGTCTGATGGGCTGGGGCAAGCCGTCGGCGGCCGTTTTCTGGCCAAGTATGACGCGCGCGCCGCTCTCATTCAGCAGCGGCACAACTGGCGCTATCTTGCCGGCTGGCGTTGGCTTGCGAACGGGGGCGAGCGACACGCGCATGGCTATTTTTGAAACCTCACTTCGACCCGGTTACCGATGACACGGACGGCGTGCGGCAGAAGCTGCACGGCGGGCGCAGTCAAACACTCGCCGCTGGCAAGGTCATAACGAAAAGCATGGTAGGGGCAGGTGATAATGCCGTCGGCAACTTCGCCATCGTCGAGCGCGAGCCCGAGATGGGCGCATGCATTCTGGAAGCAGGTCACGATCGAGCCGCGGCGCGACAGAATGATTTTTTCGCCGTCCAGAACGTCAGCTTTGATGCCACCGTCCGGGATCTCATGAAGCTTTGCCGCTAGATGCCACTTACCGCTCGAGCCCAATGCGAACGGGCTGACGAAGCGGACACTTTCACCGCCAGCCGAACTAGCGCCAGTGCCTTTCACTTGCAGAATATCGGTGATCTCGGGGCAGGCATCTTCGACGGCTTTCTTGACGCCGGCATGGAATGTCAACTGCGATGCAGGACATCCATCGCACGCGCCGGTGAAGCGGACTTCGATACCCGGTGGCGCAATCGAAACCAATTCGACATCGCCGCCGTGAGATGCCAGCATCGGGCGGATGCTCTCAAGCGCCGCCTCGACCCGCTCGGTCAAGCTGGCCTTGATGATGTTATGGCGGCGCAAAACAGCGTAGACAACTTCATCGTTGACGGCCGATTTCATGGCCGCAAGCGCGGCGGGATCGCGCTTCAAGGCCGAAACCAGCCGCCGCAACGCCTCGCCGTTCATGGCTTCGATTGCCAAGCCATAGGCCTTTGCGGCACCGCGCGGCGTTTCCTCCCAGTTCTCGAAAATCATTTCAAGGCGCTCGATGTCGCCAGCCAGATGGGCGACGTCGTTGCGGTCAATCGCGATGGTTTCAATGGTTGTCACGGGTCTGCTCAACGATAACGAAGGTTGCGGAAGAGGTAGGGCTGCAAGGTACCGCCGAGGAATCCGGCTATCGCGGCGGCCGTCCAGTGCGGAAGTCCACCAAAGTGAAGGGCAATGAGGAAGCACGCCGCAGTGAAGGCGATGCCGAGCGCCAATTGCGTGTAGGCTTTGCTCGGCTCAGCGAAGAGTTTGCCGCTCAGGAAAAGAGTAATCGAATTCTTGACCATGTCGAACATTGTCGAGCCTCAAAGCATGAAAGCGGAAATCAGAAGGCCGAGCACCACACCAGCGGTGCCCGCGACCTGTCCGTAAAACGAGCCCATGAAGGCCGCCAATTGCGTTCCAAGCGCTTGACCGCCCGTGAGCACGCCGCCGAATGCCCCTCCGGCAACTGACGCGATGATCCCTACAATTAGCGCTAGGAACGCTGTCTCAAGCGGTAGGTTTCCGATCATCGGATTACATCTCCTGCATTTTTACGTTTCTGCGTTCTTCCCAATCTGTGCATTCAGTGATCTGCGCGAACCTGCGCAAAACTTCCTTGGGCAGTCGAGAGTGAGAGCGTTTCGCGTTCGATCTGATCGATGGCCTGGGCGACGATGCGTGCTTTATCAAGCTCTCCCGCGGCGTTGAAAATTTCCCGGGCGTCGCCGTAAAGGGCGCGCGCAAGGCCTAAGTTGCGCGCGTTGCCGGCTTCGGCGTCGGCCACATCGTCGGGCAAATTCCACAGGCAGTTGGCTTTGTTGGAAATAGTGTTTGCGAATTCGAGCGGCATGGTCTCGCGCGAGCGCACCTTCAACGCCTCGTCGTAGGCTTCGAGTGCGCGCATGTTGTTTTCGACAACGTGACTGGACGAGGCGTATTGCAAGGCATTGCCAAGGTTATTCTGAAGCATCGCGTATTCGGCCGGATGATCGATCAGATTGACGACCTTCAGGCCTTCCTCGAAAGCTTGCACCGCCAGTGCCTCGCGCATTTTGGAGCGCTCGTCCGTGAACGGGATCGAGAGAAATGCCGTTGCGAGATTGTTTTGAAGGATTGCAAATTCGGCTGGAAATTTGACGCGATCGAATGTGCGTAGGGCTCGCTGATAGGCGGCGACCGCGTCGGTGATCCGGGCCTTGTTGGCGCTCGCGAGATTTTGCAGAACAAGGCCGAGGTTCATTTCTGCTTCGGCAAGCTCTTCGGCCCTGCCGTGAGCGCGAATGGCCGGTATCGCACCATCGAGCGCATCGCGGGCTTTTTCGAGTGAACCAGTGCCGGCCTCTGGCAGAGCCTGTAGTGCCGTTGCCATGCGCGCTTGGATGCGGGCGGCAAGTAGCGCGTGTGTCTCGGGGCAAATGTCTATGGCGCGCTCGTAGAGGTCAATGGCGGCCACTAATTCTTCGGAGGATTTCGGTCTGATCTGAAAGCCGGTGGCAATTTCCATCAGCATTTCTGCACGCTCAGCCGGGCTCGCCGCTTCGGCGTTTGCTGCGGTCAACGCCGCCCGTACCTGCTCGTCGACTGTGACTGCCACGCGACTTGCCTCTTCGTGAGGTGCCTTTTCAGATAGCTCACCTTGTTTCCGAAGAGATAAGCAAATAGGCAGTCACGTGTCTATACAAATTACATACTGCAAACTTTGTTATCAATCGAAGGCGCCGGGCGCAACGAGCGCTGAACGTTCCTCACTCCACGTTGTTGGCAGTGTCATCTCGACGTGATCTTCGACGCCGTTCGCGCGAAAAAAATCGGCCGCCTGGACTGCGCGGTCGCCGGCTGAGTTTTTGAGCTTGATGACGTAGCCGCCCGCAGACGGATTGCGCACCGGCAGAACTATCAGATCGTCGCCGTCGCGCAAGAGCACGACATTGTCTAGCCCGCTGAAGTAGCGCTCGTAGACCTCGCCCGTGAAATGCAAGGCGCCGCGCCGAACGCTCACGACGCAGGTGTCATTCATGCCGACTGCCCGCTGCCCGCAGAAAGTAGCGACAGGCTCGCGATACGCGTTTCGATTTTGTGCGCAACTTTTTGTACAGCCGCGCTGATGTCGGCCGACAGCTCCAATCCAAAATCCAGAGTGCGGGCTTCGATCAGGAATGCGGTGACGTCCTTGGGAAAAGCATCGCGATAAATCTGTCGGCCGGCATAAATCGCGTGCTCCCAGCGGAAATCATGCAGGTTGAGAGATGGCTGGTGAGGACTTTCGAGTTCGCAACCTGGAACTTCGAACGTCGTGCCGGGTTCAGCGCCCGTTTTGCAGCAGTCGACGACGATGAGCGACGTGCATCCTCGCGCGGCAAACATCACTGCCATGCCGTCGGTTCCAGCATCGAGCAGCACAACGTCAGGGCGCGAACTGAGCGACGCATTCTGGCGCAGGATGCGGATCACGTACACTCCCGCGCCATCGTCCGCTCTGTTGGAATTGCCGCATCCGATAACGGCGATCATGACTTTACCGGCTCCAACTAGCTCTTGGTCCTGCTAAATGCGCCAGAGCCTGCAAGACCATTCGGGCTCTACGGGGCAATCCAGTTCAGGCAATTCGCAATACTTGCGATGGACGAGATAATACATGCAAGTTTCGCACGGCTGCTCAAGGCCACCGTGCTCGATTGTGTGATCGGTGAAGCCGCCGATCGCGAGCTTAGATTGAAGGCTGCCGTCACTTTCTTTCAGGCGTGCGATGACGGCTTGGACTTCGGCGTGCGTGTCACAGCGCGGGAAGATTTCGGTTTTCAAACCCGATGCTAGAATTTTTTTGATGTCTTGGCGGATTTGGTTGTCTTTTGTCTGCATGCCGCTTGTCAGCGTGTCGTCGGCCACGGCGCACCTCGAGGTGTCTTAAAAATCAAATTCGCCACAACCGGCACCACCAATGCGGCTCTACGGGAACTGCAAGTTCCGGCAGATCGCACCATTTGCGATGGACGAGGTAATACATGCACTCCAAACAGCGCTGCTGATCTGGGCCATAGGGTTGATCAACAAATCCGCTGATGACGAGTTTCGACTTTAAGTCGTCTGGGCCAAGGTGGCGAAGTTCGGCCAGGATGGCACCGAACTCCTTATCTGTTTCGGGGAACGGCTCCGTTTGCGTCTCAAGACCAGCCGACAACATGTCCGCAATCTTCTTGAGAAGAGCTTCATCCTTTCCGTTCGCACTCATTTGCCCACCTTCAGTTCGGCGAAGGCCGATGGTTGTGCCAAGAGCCGACATGGTATTTGTTTATCTCGATGGCACAACGGATGATAGCCAGCACTCAGGCAGTGCGGAACTTTGCGAGTTGTTCTCCGGTCTTGGCGTCATAAGCGTGTACGGTGCACACGAGACATGAATCATAAGAGCGGCAAACGTGGCCGACCTCGACGGGATCGTGCGGATTGGCGATCGGTGCGCCGATCAAGGCCTCTTCCATCGGACCCCGGTCGCCGTTGTCCGTGCGCGGACCGACGTTCCAGGTCGTCGGCGCGATGATTTGATAATTCTTGATTTTGCCACCCTTGACGTCGATCCAGTGGCATAGCGCACCCCGGATCGCTTCCGTCGCGCCCCAACCTTGGCCGTCCTGTTCGGTTGGCTTGATGTACCACTGATCCTTGAGTTTGAATTCGCGCAGGCAGCGTTCCGCTTCGCGATAGAGCTTGCAGGTTTCGTGCATGCGCGCGAAGTGGCGGAGCGCGACGCTCGCGCCGCCCATCTTTTTGTACATGTCGAGCACGAGCGGGTCGTAGTGCTGCCACTCCGCGCCGTGTTTGCCGCCGGCGACGACCTGGCGGGCCAGAGGGCCTGCTTCGAGCCGCCCGTTTTCGTCGTGGCGAACGGCCGTCGACCAAGAATATTTACCGGTGAACTCTGTCTTGTTCTTGCGCGTGGGAACCGTGACGCGGTCGAACGGATGCTTGCCGCCCGGTTCGTCATACCAGGAGTGCATCGTGTCTTCGCGCGTGAACATTTGATCCATGAGTTTATGCGTATCGGTCTTGCCGTCGTAGACGCCGCTTTTCATGATCAGGGCTGCGTTGCGGCCCTCGATGGTCGGCTTGTTGTATTTGTCTTCGTGGGGGAGATAGCCCCAGCTGATAAATCTGCCATGGCCTTTGCCGTATTTATCGGCGCCAATGTCCATGCTCATGCGCCAGAACATGCCGAGATCCGAATTGGCGTGTTCGGGTTTTTCATCAAGCCAAGCCATAAAATCGTCGTAGGACCTTATCTTTTCATAGCGCTCGATTGAACAGCCAAGCCACATCGGCTCGATCCAGTTGCGGCGGAAATGTTCCAGGATCGACCATGCGCGCGTTACGTCGGTCAGCGTTGGCGCGCACATCACACCGCCGGGTACCATGTAGCTTGAGTGCGGCCACTGTCCGCCCAGCAGCGCGTAGATTTCGACGGGGCGGCCAGAAATCGTAACGCCCACTTCATAGTGCGTGCCGGTGAACGGCGCCCAGCGTTTGACCGCTTCTTGGTAGTATTTTGATTTCTGATAATTCTTGTTCGTGTAATCGATCATGAACAGACCGTAGTGATGGCGCGGAAGGCTCTGCAGGGACTCGACGATTTGACCGAGATTGCGGGCCAAAATTGCATTGCGGGGAACTTCGGTTTTCCACGCGGTATCTAGTGCCCAGGCAGCACACGTCAGATGCGATGCGCCGCAGATGCCGCATGCGCGCGGCGTGACGACGAGACCTGCCTGGGGATCCTTGTCGCGCAGAATGACTTCAAAGCCGCGGAACAATTCTGCCTGCGTCCAAGCGTTGACGACGACGCCATCTTGGATGTCGACCCGAACATCGAGATCGCCTTCGACGCGTCCGACCGGCGAAATATCGAGGGTTTGTACAGCTGCTGGCATTGGGGGTTACTCTCCCTGAGAGAACGAATGTTGTTTTCAGCGTTCGATCAGACGACAAAAATATCCTCTTCGGCCCACTTGGGCGAAGCAGCCTTGGCCGCCGATGTGAGCTTGACGTAGCCCGTCTTGTCGACGCCTGACGGCATGTCCTTGGGCACGCCCATGACGGTTTGCGTCTTGAACACCGTGCCCGGTGCGAGGTCGTAGAACGGGAATTCCGGCTCTGTGCAACCAAGGCACGGCATGCCGGCGCGCGTCTTGGACGACTGGCGGTTCCACAAGATTCGGTTGCACGGCGAATGCGTCATCGGCCCGCGGCAGCCCAGATCGTAGAAGAGGCAGCCCTTGCGCTGGCCGAATTCGGTTGCCGAAACCTTGTAGGCAAAGTGCATGTTGCGCGTGCAGCCGGTCTGCGTAAAGCTCGTGAAGAATGTTTTCGGGCGGCCGAAATCATCGAGTGAGAGATCGCCGCCCCGGCCCGTCGCGACCGCAACAACAATTTGCGTGATCCAATCTGGATGCGCGGGGCAGCCGGGAATATTGATCACCGGAAGGCCGGCTTTGGACTTGTAGTCTTTCCCCAAGAAGCCGCCGTGACCGCGCTTCAGGAACTGTAGACCGCTGCTTTCTGACGGGTTCGGCGCGGTGGCTGGAATGCCGCCCCAAGTGGCGCAGTCACCGACGGCAACCGTGAAGTTCGCCACTTTGGACAATTCTGCGACCCAATCTTTCATCGGCCGACCTGCAAACCGGTTCCACTCTCCAGTTCCATCTGGCGCGTTGACGACGGTTCCCTCGAACACGAAAATATCGAGCGCAATTTCGCCGGAGATAATCGCGCGGAGCATTTTTTGAACGTTCTCACCGAGTTCCAAACCGAGTGAGGGGTGCCACAAAATATTGATGCCAAAATCGGTGACGAGATCGCAGGCGCTCGGTTCTTCGGCGTTCAAAAACGACATTGAATTTCCAGAGCATGCCCCGCCTTGGAGCCACAAGAGGTTGGCCATTCGACTTCTCCCGGTTGCCTTCGAAACGTCTTTGGTCTCGATCAGATTTTCAGGGTTAGCAATTGTCACGCCAACTCGAAGCGATCAAAAAAAGCTGCGGAGTTTCAAAGTTCTGCAAAAAAATTTCAGAATGGATGCGCGACGACCGGAGGCATCGTGGATGCCAACTATCTTTTCAAAGCTAATGATCTTTGCAAACATGGATTAGTATCTGCGTACGTTATTTAGCCGTGGCGGTTACCGCACGTCGGGCACGCGACTTCGAGCAGATATCCATACCAGATCTTATGACAGCGGCTGCACCAGTGACCCGTCGTTTGCTCGTGTGGAATGCCAAGGGCGCTCGCGAGCGCACCGTAGCAAACGGGTTCGTCCGCGCCGGCTGTTTGAGGTGGGCGGATCTTCGAAAACGGAAATGAGATGACGGCGGCAGGACGGGCCGCATCGTCATTTTCGCTATCACGCGTCATGCGGCTCCTGTTTCATTCAGGCCGTAACGCCGAATTTTATTGGCGAGCCCGACCCGCGATAGACCGAGTGCGTCAGCGGCTTTGCTCTGATTCCAGCGATGCTTCTGCAGCGTCGTTTCGACAAGATGCTTTTCAAGACTTTCAACTTGATCTTTCAAGGTGTCGCCCATGGGCGAAAATCGGCCACGCTCGATAGGTCGCTTCTGCGTCGCCGACAGGATGTCGTGCGAAAGATGCCGCGTCGTCAGATACTCTCCAATGCCGGTCAGAACGACGAGACGCCGGATTTCATTTTCGAGTTCCCGGATATTACCTGGAAAATCATAAAGCGATAATTTCTCGATGAGACTTGCAGACAAGCCGAGCATGCGGCGGCCTGCCGCTTCGCTGTGTTTGGCGGCAAAAAACTCAGCTAGTGCGGCGACGTCCTCGACGCGTTCGCGAAGCGGCGGCACTTCGAACTCGAACCCCTTTAGCCGGTAATAGAGATCACGGCGGAATTCGCCCTTGGCGACGAGCTGCGAAAGGCGGCGATTTGAGGCGGCAATGATGCGGACATTTGCTTGCAGCGTCTGATCGGAGCCGAGAGGCTTCACTTCGCCTTCCTGCAGGAAGCGCAAAAGTGAGACTTGAAACGAGGGGGATACGTCGGAAATTTCGTCTAGAAATACCGTGCCGCCATCGCCAGCGCGAAACAATCCCAACCGGTCTGAAACGGCGCCGGTAAACGCGCCGCGCTTATGCCCGAACAATTCAGACTGCAACAGCTCGTCGTTCATGCCGCCGCAGTTCTGCACCAAAAGCGGGCTCGTTTTGCGTTGCGAATTGTAGTGGATCGCGCGTGCGAGCAGTTCTTTTCCCGTCCCAGTCTCGCCTTGGATGAGGATGGGCAGATCGGTCTTGGCCGCGGTTTTGGCGAGATCGCACAACGTCGCCATCCGCTCGCTGACATAGACTAGTTTTTCGAAACGTTGGCTTTGCGGCTGCAAACCGAAATGGTGCGGCGCTTCAAAAGCAGACCCTTCTTCGCTCATCTTGAACTCACGCGAAATCAACCGGTGCCGCCGGGCTAGTTCGCGCGTTTCAAGCCCACGCTTGACGACGAGGGCGGCTTGTTCGACGTCCAGCGGCTTACGCAGATACTGATAAACAGCAGCTTCTTTGACGGATCTCCCGGCATGATCTGAGCCTTTGCCGAGAACCAAGATGCGCATGGCGTCGGGATGGGAAATCCGCAGACAAGCTAGAAACGAGCAGCCATCGGCATCTTTACCGGCCTCTTCGGCAACCGCTAAATCGACGTGGACGTCGTCGGCAAGCTGGACTGCTTCCGCTTCCGTTGCGGCCATGAGCACGCGATAGCCGTGCCGCTCCGAGAGCAAGTCTTTGAGCGCGGTCCAAGTAGCATCTAGCCGAGCCACGATGAGAATGGTGCTGTCGCGGTCCATGAGATCAAATAGAAACCTTGTTTCCAATTTGCATGGCAACTTAGCAAATGATCGAGGATTTTGAAAGCCGTACTTTTCCAGAACGGGTTCGGAATTTTGTGTCGCTGCAAGCGGCGCACGGGCTTACCGGCTGCTGTGGTTTTTGCCGATCCTGATCGCGCGATGGCGATGGCTCATCGAGCGCGGGGCTGAAAATCTTGACCCACAAGCCGTCATCTCAGCCGCTTGGATTCATGCCCCTACGTAAAATGCAAACAGAGCCAAAGCAATTTGCATTCAAAGGCCAGAGCACTCGCGCTCGTCGGATCGGCACTCAGTATGCCGAGCTTCTTATTGACGTCTCTGCAGCCGTCGGCATTGCAGCTCTCTGCTGTGGGGGGGGGGCAGGCACTGACAGTGCAAACCACTTTGCTGCCACAAGATGCGACGCCATATGATCGGAACCTGCTCTCGTTTTGTATTGCTTTATGTCTGATCGATTTCGGCACACCGCAATATCATTGAACACGTCAACTTGTACAATCTAAGGTTTATTTATAAAAAATTTCACACACTTCGATTGAATTTAGTATGGGACTAAGGTCCGTATGCGCTATAAATACTTGCATTTTGCCAACGTATTAAAATAGTGTGAATAACAAAAATAAATTGTGGACAAATTTTTGCACTGTGTCCACGGCGCTGGCCAAAATCCGGGTCTGACGCGAATTGTTACGGCTTAAATTGCGGCACGATCACTCACTATTTTTCAACTGAAATCCAAAGCCCATAACCATTCGCAATAGTCACTTCCCGGCACTTCCCGGCGCGAACGAGCGGTTTGTTCAGGACCGCGTGTAGCGTTTTTGTTGTGTTATTGCGGGTGGCGTCATGGTGTTAAGGGTCAAGAAGCTTGTAGCGGTCAATTTCAATTCTTTGTGCGGGATCGGGAACGCACCGCCGGTTATCAAGTCCGGCCCGCAATCCCTCCTTGTGCGCGAGGTCACCGATAACGCGCCGGGCGAGAACACGCTCATCCACACGGGCACGGGCGCGATAAAGTTCAAAGATACGAATCTGTCGGATGTCCATAAGGCATCGTTTATTCCGCTGGGTGGCGGATATATCGGCAGCTTCGCGCTCGGCAAAGTCGATCAGAACAAGGACAGCGTGCCGTGGATATTCAAGGTCGCTGATGGCGTGCTCGACCATCTGCAGGCCGGCGAGACCATCATTCAGAAATACAAAGTTGCCATCAACGACGGTCATGGCGGCAAGGCATTCCAGACGGTCACTGTCAAAATCGTCGGAACAAACGACGCGCCGGTCATCACCTCGCCCGTGCAACAGGCGACAGTGACCGAACTTACACCTAACGATCCCAACGAAAACAACATCACGCACACGCGCAACGGGGCGGTCACGTTTAACGACGTCGATACGCTCGACACCCACACGGCGACTGTCGTCCCACAAAGCGGAAGTTATCTGGGGACATTTGCGATTGGCGCTGTGAACCAGGCGGCCGATTCCATTGGTTGGTCGTTCTCCGTTCCCGACAGCGTTCTGCAATCCCTCCACGCTGGCCAGACGCTGACGCAAAAGTACGACGTTATAGTCGATGACGGCCATGGCGGCACCGCAACCCAAACGGTGACGGTTGTCATCGTGGGGACGAACGATCCTCTCTTCATTGATCGCATCAAGGTCACGGGCGAGAGAGAGGGTGTCAGTGAGGCCAATCTGCCAGATGGCTCATCGCCCCTCCCGGGCGCGCTGACGCAAACGGGCTCTTTCCACATCTTCGCTGGCGATGGCATCAAGGATCTGACGGTCGGCGGCGTGAATGTCATCACCAACGGTGCGCTGACGAACATCGGCGTGCCGATTACGACGCAGTACGGCACTGTGACGATTACCGGTCTCAACTTGGCGACTGGCTTGGTGAGCTACAGCTATACGCTGTCGGACAATACGCTCAATCACCATGTAGCAGGACCGGATTCGGTCACCGATCCCATCGCGCTGGTATTGACAGCCAATGGTGGTCAAACCGCGCCCACAGCGCATCTCAATGTGCTGATTATCGACGACGTGCCGACGGCGATCGACGACAACGCTGGCACGATCGCCGAAGATCTGCCGTTCGCCTACAACGTGATCACAAACGCCGATCTCACGAGTGACATCAAAGGCGCAGACGCACTAACAACGCTGGTTGCCGCCAACCTGGTCACCGGGTTGGGAACGGTGAGCATCAACGCGAATGGCGTCGTGACGTTCGATCCCGCTCCAGGGTTTGCGGGCCCCGTTACAATCAACTACACCATCCAGGACGGTGACGGCGATCAATCGTCGGCGGTGCTGACGCTGATCGTTGCACTCGATTCCGTGCCGAAAATCAGTGTCGCCAATGATGTTATCGTCGACGAAGACGGGCTTCAGGGAGCGAACCTCGATGGCGTCCCGCTCAGGACAGGTGAAACCGACGCGAACGAACTTGCCGTCAACACCGGCACCGCGGTCGTCAATTTCGGCAATGACGTTCCGTCAAACCTGCTGGCTTCAATTCAGCTCGTCGCTACCGCCGCACTCGACGGCCAGCTCCAAACCCTAGCTGGCGTCAATGTCACGTTCGCATTGGAATCGGGCAAACTTGTCGGCCGGCCAGCCGGTATCGGCACCGCCGTCGTCACGATTGAAATTGTCAAGGCTAGCGCCGGGCCCGGCGTTCAGGACGTCACCTACACGTACCAAGTTACGCTTCATGAAGCGATTAAGCACGCGGGCGCTGGCGAAGATTTCGACACCCTGCCCGGCGTGACGTTCCAGGTCACAGACTTGGATGGCACAACCGCCCAAGGGACATTTGCCGTCACGTTTTTCGATGACGGTCCGGCGGTCACGCAGGCGACGGCCGGCAGCTCTGTCTCGCTTGACGAGACGAATGCGGGCGAGAACTTCGTCGCAGGTCCGATCAGCGCGACGAGCGCGGCGGCCATTCTGTCGTTTACGTCGTCGTACGGCGCCGATGGCGCTGGCAGCACGGCCTTCGCGATCTCGATTGCCGGCCCGGCGGCCAACCTGAAGACGGCGCAGGGCGACTTCCTGGTCACGCTGGTGCAGACCGGCGCGGTCATTGAGGGCCAGTACAATGGCGGCCTGGTTGCCTTCACGGTTGAGATTCTTGCCGACGGTAAGCTGAAGGTGACGCAGAATGTCGCCCTCGAGCACCTCGTCAATCCCAACCCCAACGACACGCTCAGCCTCGCCGGTCTGATCACGGCGACGGTGACGGTGACCGACGGCGATGGCGATACGGTCTCGACCTCCGCCAACGTCGGCGGCGCGGTGACGTTTTTCGATGACGGTCCGGCGGTCACGCAGGCGACGGCCGGCACGCCAACGCTGACCGTCGACGAGACCGTGCTGATGACCGATGCCTCGGCGTCGTTCGCGTCGCTGTTCACGTCGAGCTTCGGTGCCGATGGCCCTGGAGGGATCGCCTACGCACTTGGTATCAGTGCTCCGAACGCCGACACGGGACTTATCGAAACGCTCTCGGGCCAAAGCGTGGTGTTGAGCCTCAGTGCTGGTGCGGTCGAAGGGCGGACATCGAGTTCAAGCCTGCTTGTGTTCAAGGTATCGATTAACACACTGACGGGACAGGTGACACTCGACCAGAGCCGGGCTGTCGTTCATACGGCCGATCCAAATCCACTCGAGCCGAGTGCCGCGATAGCCGCGAACTTGATCACGCTGACGGCAACAGTGACCGACGGCGACGGCGACACGGCTAGCGCGACGGCCAATATCGCCGGCGGCTTGACGTTCCGTGACGACAACCCGACTGCGCCTATGCTCTCGCTGTCGGCCAATACCGTGACGCACGACGAGACGCCGGGCATCGATGCCGGCTCGCAGGATATCTCGGGCGGCGCCGGCATCATGTTCAACGGCGCTGCGACGACGGCGGCGGCCATCTTCGCCGGTGTGCCGGCCCCGATCGGCAACGATCCGGATGTTGCAGGCAGCGGCGCCATTGGTTACGCGCTCGGTGGCGGTTCCGTCGTCACGGTTGCCGGCGGGAGCTTTGGCAATGACGGTCCGGCGGCATTAGGCTCGGTGAGCTATGCGCTATCCGTCACCGACGGCACGTTCTCGGGAGTGCGCACGACCTCCGGCACCGACATCTTCCTCTATCAGGGACCGGGCGGCCTGATCGTCGGCCGTGTTGGCAATGAGGCTATTGCTGGCGATACTCAGAATCCGAACGGCGACGCGGCGTTTGCCATTGCCGTGGACAGCACCGGCAAGATCGCAATCGCGCAATACCTGTCGTTGAAGCACCCGATCTTCCCGTCTAACTACGACGAGCCGCTGACGCTGGCGGCGAACGCCGTGCAGGTCGCAGTCAGTTTCAAGGATGGCGACGGCGACACGGCAACGAACTTGGCCAGTATTGGCCAAAGCATCATCTTTGAGGACGACGGGCCGACGACGATCACGCCCGATCGCAATGTGCTGCTCAACCAGGCGGGCTCGACCCATACGGTGCAACTCGATCTCGACACCAACATCGATCCGAACTTTGGTGCCGATGGCGGAGTCATTAAGTTTGCGTCGACGCTGACCGGCACCAACAGCGGCCTCACCTCCGGTGGCCAGGCTATCATCTATAATGTCCTCAACGACACGACCTTGCAGGGCAAGGTTGGGGCAACGACGATATTCACCGTCACCCTTACTCCCGACGGCAGTGCGGGCCTGTCGAACGACACCTACACGGTCACCATGGCCGGCATCGTCGATGGTGGCGCAAGCCAATCAACGTTCGTTGTCGGGGCGAGCAATTTCCAGGGCGGAAACGACGGTTGGGCCGGCTTCTTCGACGGCATCGCTGATAACAACGACAACAGCAGTGACCTGCTGTTGACACCGATACCGGGAACCAGCAGCGTCAATACGACCGCGAACTCCGCCGGTGTGGGCGGTGGCGCATCGATTGGCGCGGGCGAGGCGCTCCGGCTGGACTTTGTCACTGATCTCCGGGGCAATACCGCTGGCGGAAACTATAACGTCAATCAGGATCACGTCTTTGACGGTCACTACACCATCAATGGAGCCACGGTCGCGATCAGGGGCATTAGCGGAGCAAGTGAAAGCGCCATCCGGTTCAAGGCGTTTGATGACCCGGATGGTAACAATGCCGTTGGAGATGGCATACGCGACGATGTCAACGCCGTAACTCTGTTCTTCGGAACAGGAAGCAGCACTGTAACGTTCGCAAGCATCGGTACGGTCGCGACCGACTTCACGGTTGGAGGGCATCTCTTCAATGTCCAATTCCAATTGGTCACTGGGCATTACGAGACGGTGGTGTCCCACGTCGTGAACGGTACGACGGTTGGTACGAATACCGCCAATGGTTACAACAGCGTCGAGGTTGGTTGGGTTTCGGGTGACACGTTCCAGATCGGCGATTTCGGCACGACGATCACCGACCCAGGCGTGCCCGTCAACTTCTCGACACCCGTCCAGCTTGTAGACGGCGATGGCGATGTGCTGCCGATGAACCTGGACATCACGCTGACACCGGCCGGCACGGGCGTTATTCAAGACTTCTTCGCGACAGCTGGTCCAGCAGGTGTATCGGCGACATCGACGGCCTTGCAGCCGAACATTATCGGCTCGAACTTCAATGATATTTTGACAGGCAACAGCGCCAATAACGTTCTATATGGCGATGCTGGTGACGACATCATCAACGGCGGTGGAGGGCGCGATACCCTCGCAGGTGGTGCGGGCAGCGATACTTTTGTGTTCAGCTTGGCCGCAGACAGCCCAACCCTTGCATTGGCCGACACCATCATAGACTTCAACGAAAACCAGGCCGGGGAGCTGATCGACCTCCACTTGCTCGATGCATCGACCGCATCGTCTGGCGATCAGGCATTCACGTTCGTTCTCGCACAGAACGCCAGCGCTGTAGCCAATAGCGTGACGTGGGTTCAGAGCGGAGGCGATACCTTTATCAGAGCCGACGTGAACGGCAACACGACCGCCGATCTTGTTATAAAACTCGCGGGCCTTCACACGCTGACTGCAGCGGATTTCGTCCTCTAAGTCGCACGTCGGACGTTGACACGAAACACAAGGCCGCGCACCCGTCCCCCGGCGCGGCCTTGGCCGTTGCTGCCCACGGTTGTTGGAATGTTGCCAATATGCAGCAACGGGGTTTCAAATGATGTGTAAACTGCGCATCGGAGACTCGCTGCCTATGTTGACTTCGGTCATAATGATTCATTGAATTCGCGGGGGTGATGCGATGAATGCTCAAAAGGTCTTTCAGTACATTGCGTGCACAGCGGCAGTCGCTGTCATGGGATCGCCTGCTCTTGCCGACATGGGCCGGGCCCCTGTTTCCCTACAAGGCACTTACGTTTCAATCGAAGGCGGATATTTGTTGCACGACTCCGATGGCGTTGTTGGATACGGCCGGAGCACGGTGGCGGGCGTGACACAAGATGTCGAGGTTTCACCGCGTGACGGTTGGTTCGTTGGCGGCACGGTCGGCTTTGTCAATCAAAGCCCGCTTATTGCTGGTTTGCCTTTCACGCGCACCGAGCTTTACGGACTCTACGGGCGGACCGAGTCGTCGTCATCTGACACTTCACCTCCGTTGCTTGATATTTCGCTGAAGAACGACGACGCCACCAAACTTGTCACTGGTGGCAGCTCAGGCAGCACTTCGGTGGAACGCCGCTTTGCGGAAGGTGGTTTGAGGTTCGAATCCGATAGCATGACAAATGCGACGACGTCGATCACCTGGGTCGTTGCGCCGTTCATACGCTGGTCGGGAGAAGACACCGATACGATCGTAACCGGCTGCTGCGATCTGCGGCGCAATGCCAGTGTCGAGACCTGGATGTACGGCGTCGTTGTCGCGGCCGAGCCCGAGATTTGGCTAACGTCGCAAGTGGCTCTCGTTGGCCGCGTGGGGGCCGGCATTTACGGCTTCAGCGCCGATGGCGACTTCCGCTCGTCATCGACATTGCCTTCACCGGACCCATTTGCCGCTGCACTGTCCAGCAGCGATGATGGCGTTGGTTTCCGGGGTCAACTCGGCGCCGGACTGAAGTTCAAGCTGACGTCGGCCGCGAACCTTGAGACCTTTGCCGAGGCCGATTACTTCTCAAACGTGGGCACCGCGCAGACGGCCAACAATCAGCCTGTGGACACCACGGCCTCGCACACGGGTACCACAGATCTTTGGGAGTTGAGAGCTGGGGCGCGCCTGACCATCGCAGTTGGTCCGTAAAATATTTCAGCAAAGTTGAAACGCCGCCGAAGGCAAACTGCTCGGACGACGGCAGCAAGTGATCTAGCGTGAGCTGCCACGAACTAGCCGTCCGTCGTCAGACCTTCCAACTGTGACAACGCCGAAGGTCGCGGGTCGGACATGTCTTTTTTTAATGCGTTGAGGAACAAACGCCGCTGCGATCTCAAGCACGCGCTTGGCCGTTTCCTAGCCCCTGATATCCCGCAGGTCTGGCAGCATCCCCGTTTCGCGCGCTGAGCAGGCTTGCTGGCCTGTGAATTCGTTTTCTATCCGCGCTCGCGCTCGCGCTCTGGCTCGTGTCGGCGCTGCGCGCCGTTTGGCCGATGCGCCAAGTGCGATTTAAAGTTCTGTTTTGTAGTTTAGTTGATGGGCGCCGCGATCTCGCAGACATGCGCGCCGCGCCTATTTTTCGTTTGACGCTCACGCAAGCATTCGAACCTTTGGTTCGCGATCCCACTGCCTGCCAGCCGCTTTTTCAATGAAGGCGTCTGTGGACTTGCTGACGTCAACGACACTCTCATCGCGCATCACGCCCGCCTTATCGAGCAACGGTTGGGCTTCGGGCGAATGTCCGATGGCTTTTAAATGACAAAAAGCATGGGCGGCGAAATCAATAGCTGCGCCTTCGTTCAGTAGCGTTTCGCACCCTTGCGCCGACAGCACGATAGCGACCGCATCGAAGACGACGGACGGGGTGCCTGCGAGTTGGCCATCGGCTTTCAATTTTGAGCCGTCTTTTAGCGTCACGCCGCCGATTTTCGGCGCGACGATCTTGACGTGCGCGCCTTCAGCGAGCGCTGCTTTTTGAATGGCCTTTATTATTTTACCGTCTGCACCATCGCTGACCAGAATGCCAACCGCCCGCCCGTTTAAGCTTTCAGGATATTTGCCGATGATACGTAAAGCCGGTGACAGCTCCATATCGAGCGGTTCGGCGGCAGCCTTAGATTTAGGCGGCAGGGGCATATCCAAACCGTTGGCCACACGCTGGGCTAAATTCTCATAGACGTTGCGCAGGTTGGCAAGCACGCGCGCGCGAACGGGTTCAAGCGTGACTTTAGACAATTCAAACACGAGAGCGCTTGCCAAATGCGCTTGCTCGACGTCAGTTTGCGAATTGAAAAATAGACGCGCGTGCGAATAATGATCGGCGAACGTTTCAGATCTGATACGGATTTTTGTGTCCGCCACCGGCACGGCTGCGGTTTTAAAGCCACCTCGATCATCTTCGCGCGGACCGCCTATTTCGCCGGCATCGCCCAGGCTGTTTGGTTCGTAATTGGCGCGGCCTTTGAAGACTTGCGTTTGCATGTGGCCGTCGCGCTGCATGTTTTGAAATGGGCAACCTTTGGCGCCATTGATTGGCAGTTGGTGGAAGTTGACGGTGCCTAATCGCGACAGTTGGGTGTCCTGGTATGAAAACAATCGGCCTTGCAGCAGCGGATCTTCAGAGACGTCGATGCCAGGCGGCATGTTCGTCGGCAGAAAGGCGACCTGCTCGGTTTCGGCAAAGAAGTTATCGGGGTTGCGGTCAAGAACCATGCGGCCGACGAACTCGATCGGGAAAAGTTCTTCGGGGATGAGCTTCGTTGCATCGAGAATGTCGAACGGCAAACTGTCGGCCTCTTCTTGGCTTAACAACTGGACGCCGAATTCCCATTCCGGGAAGGCTCCGGAATCGATAGCTTCGAACAGATCGCGGCGGTGATAATCTGGATCGGCGCCGGCGATTTTGACAGCTTCGTCCCAGCACGTCGATTGGGTGCCAAGTTTGGGCCGCCAGTGAAACTTCACAAACGTTGCCTCATCCTTGTCATTGAGAAGACGGAAAGTGTTGACGCCAAATCCTTCCATCATGCGCAGCGAACGCGGGATCGTGCGGTCAGACATTGCCCACATGATCATGTGCGTGGATTCCGGCATCAAGCCAATGAAGTCCCAAAACGTATCGTGTGCAGAGGCTGCTTGCGGATAGCCGCGGTCGGCCTCCATTTTGACGGCGTGGATGAGATCGGGAAACTTGATCGCGTCTTGAATGAAGAACACGGGAATGTTGTTACCGACGAGATCCCAATTGCCTTCGGTGGTATAAAACTTAACGGCAAAGCCGCGCACGTCGCGTGGTGTATCGACCGAGCCTGCCCCGCCAGCGACAGTTGAAAAGCGCGTGAACAATTCTGTTCTCTTGCCAACTTCGGTTAGTATTTTAGCGCGCGTATATTTTTTGAGCGACTGGGTCAGTTCAAAATATCCGTGCGCCGCGCTGCCGCGTGCGTGGACGATGCGCTCGGGGATACGTTCATGATCGAAGTGCTGGATTTTTTCGCGCAGCACGAAGTCTTCCAACAAGCTGGGGCCGCGCGGACCGGCTTTGAGGGAGTTCTGGTTGTCGCTGACCGGGACGCCGTGATTTGTCGTGATCCGTTCGGAGGGGTCCGTGGCTGTCTGGTGCGTCTCGCCGCCGTTCCCCTCGCGCGCTTTCATCGCATTCGAGTCTTGAGATTTGGACATCGCAGACTTTGCCGCTGGCGCTTTTGATTTTGACATGGGCGCAATTTCCTTTTGTTATTTTTTGAGGGGCGTGCGCGGGAGAACGCCGATAAAAGTCGTTAGTTCCCAGAGCAGGGCATCGATAAAAACTATTGATGTCGCACCGCTATCCCGCTGATCTAAGACGTCGCGGTATCGCGGGCTGGCTGGGCTGCAGGCGTCGTCGTTCGCACGACAACAGGGATCGACTTAGCGGCCGGCACCTTGCTGCCTTCGGCGTGATGCCAAAGCGGAAGGAGCGGATTGAGTTCTGGAAAATATCCAGCGCAACTGCCGCGCGGAACGTCGTATGTCGTGGCGCGCAGACCGAGCACTTCGCGTGTCACGCCATCGCATGCCTCGCCAACCAGATCGATCTCGTCGCCGTCGGCAACGCCACGCTCGGACATGTCGGCGGCGTTCATCAGGACGACCATGCGCGAGCCGCGGATGCCGCGTAGACGGTCGTCGTAGCCATAGACGGTCGTGTTGAACTGATCGTTGCTGCGCACCGTGATCAGCGTCAAAATCCCTTCCCTGCAAAGTGGCAGATCGGGATCTTCCGATAAACTGCGCGGGGAAATGAAATTGGCCTTGCCGTTTTTCGTTGCCCACTTGCGATCGCGCGCGGGCAAAGGCCGGTCGAACCCTGTCTCGTCGTGAATACGTTCGTTGAAGCCGGCGAAGATTGCGGGATACGTCTCTGCTATCGCATCGCGCACAAGCGCGTAGTTCGAAAACCAGCCGTCCCAATCGACAGCCGGGTTGAGGGGCAACGTCGCCTTGGCGATTTCGGCGACGATGCGCGGCTCGGATAACAGCATGTCGCTGGCTGGCGCGACTTGCCCGTAGGACCCGTGAAATCGGCCGGTCGTGTCCTCGACGGTGACAAATTGCGCGCCCGTTGCCTGGGTGTCGATTTCGATACGGCCAAGGCAGGGGAGCAGATAGGCCGACTTGCCGTGAATGACGGCGCCGCGATTGAGTTTGGTTACGATCTGGACCGTCAAATCCAAATTACGCCACGTCCGCTCCATAGCCGCCGTTTCGGGAACGGCGCGAATAAAGTTGCCGCCGAGCGCGACGAAGGCTTTGACGCTGCCCGCGATCACGCCTTCGCAAGCCTCGACCGTGTTCAAGCCTTTGTCGCGCGGCGGCGTGAATTTGAATTGCTCGGCCAGGCGTGCGAGCGGCGCCAGCTCGGGCTTTTCCGTGATGCCGACTGTGCGTTGCCCTTGGACGTTGGAATGTCCGCGCACTGGAAATATTCCAGCGCCCGGTTTACCGATGTTGCCGCGCATCAGCAGCAAATTGCTGAGCATCTGGATGGCGAGCACGCCCGAGCGGTGCTGTGTCAACCCCATGCCGTAACAGGCGATGACGGCTTTCGATCGCGCGTACGTCTGCGCCGTTTCCGTCAGCGCGGCGCGCGTAAGCCCGCTGCACGCTTCGATGTGGGCCCAATCGAAGGCTTTCATGGCCGCAACGAACGCGGCGAACCCGCTGGTGTGTTGCGCGATAAAGTCGAGATCGAGTACGCGTTCCGTGCCGCTGGCTTTGGCCGCGTCGTCGGCATCCAGCAAAACTTTGGCGATACCAGCGAGCGCCGCCAAATCGCCGCCGGGATTGAGCTGATGGTATTGCGTGCTGATCACGGTTTCAGCCAGCGTCGCCATCTCGACTGGCGATTGCGGATTGGTGAAGCGCTCGAGACCGCGCTCGCGGAGCGGATTGAAGGTGATGATCGGCACATTGCGGCGGCGCACGGCTTGTAATTGATGCAACATACGCGGGCTGTTGACGCCGACGTTCTGGCCTAAGAATAAGATGCAGTCGGTGTCTTCGAAATCTTCCAGTTTGATCGTGCCGACAGGCACACCGATTGTTTCGGGCAACGCGACAGACGTGCTCTCGTGGCACATGTTGGAACTATCCGGCAGATTGTTGTTGCCGTACATGCGCGCCATCAATTGATACATGTATGACGCTTCGAGCGAGGCGCGCCCCGAGGTGTAGAAAACAACCGACTTGCGATCCATCGGCTTCAACTGCTGACCGATTTCGGCAAATGCTTCTGCCCACGAGACGGGCAAATATTTATCGGTGGTGAAATCCCAACGCAGCGGCTCGGTCAACCGGCCCTGTTCTTCCAGATCGTAATCTGCCCACGTCTCCAATTCTGTGACGGTGTATTTTTGAAAGAACTCTGCCGTACAGCGCCGGTCGGTGATCTCCCACGCGGTGGCCTTGGCGCCGTTCTCGCAGAATTCGAATTGCTTGGGGTGTGTTGGTTTCGCGTACGAACAACTGACGCAAGCAAAGCCGCCGGGCTTGTTTTGTTTCAAGAGTACATGCGCGCCCTTTAGCGGAATGTGCTCTCGCAGCAGGATTTCCGTGACGCCGCGCGCCGAGCCCCAGCCACCCACCGGGCCTTCATAGCGTTCAAATTTCGGTTTCTCGCTCAACGCCGTGGCCCTCTTTTTTGACAGCCGATCACGCTTGACCCGCGCCTTGAGAGGAACCTCTGAGGTGCTGGCGTTGTTCCGGAAGGTTGTGCTGTTTCTTTGAGCTTATTGATTTGGCTGGAAATCGAAGCCGCTAACCGGGCACCTGCAATTGCAGAATGCGACCGGCCCGCTGCACCGAGACTTGCCATTGCCGCTGGCGTGCCGCGAGCGCCTTATCCAAGTCGCCCACTTTGGTAATTTTGTTGCCGCCGACTTCGAGAATGACATCGCCCGCACGGAAGCCGAGGCTTTCGGCAATGGAGCCGTTGCGGATTGCAACAATCACGACACCCTCGGCTTCAGACAGTCCCAGTTCATCGGCGACGGCTGGAAGGTTGTTCGAAACGCGCGCGCCATCAAGCGGGTGTGTTCCGACAAGATTGCGCACGTCGTCTTTGCCGCCGCGCGGCGGCGCGATCAGCGGAATATCGATGTCCACGGGTTTGCCTTTGCGGATCAGCGACAGCTTCGCCGTTTGTCCCACGCCCTTGGTTGTCAGACGGTAGAACACCGCGCGTGCGTCCCCCACTTCGACGCCGTCGACGCGCATGATCACGTCGCCGGCTTGCAGCCCGGCGCTGGCGGCTGGCCCTTTGTCCGATATGGCGGTGATAACTGCGCCCGCGACCCGGCTGAGGCCCAACCCGTCGGCGACGTCGCGGGTGACGGCTTCGAGCTTCGCGCCAAGCCAGGGACGCTCAACCTTGCGGCCTTGGATGGCGCTCTCTTCGTAAATGCGCACGAGATTGGAGGGGATAGCAAAGCCAATGCCGACCGAGCCGCCGTTCTGGCTGTAAATCATCGTGTTGATACCGACGAGCTTGCCCGTCATGTCGACCAGAGCGCCGCCGGAGTTGCCGGGATTGATAGCCGCATCCGTTTGGATGAAGACCTGCGCGTCAGAGTGGCCGACCTCGGAGCGCGACAGGGCCGAGATGATGCCGCTGGTCACGGTTTGGCCAACGCCAAACGGATTGCCGATGGCGAGCACCAGATCGCCAACTTCCAGGCTGTCGCTGTCTTCGAACTCGAGGAAGGGAAAATGGCCGTCGCCGTTCTCGATCTTCAAAACCGCGATGTCGAACTTGTCATCCTGGGCCACGACCTTGGCGTCGAACTCGCGTTTGTCGGACAGTGCGACCCGAATCTCGGTGTCGCCGCGCGCCTTGACGACGTGGGTGTTGGTGACGATCAGTCCTTCTGGATTGACGATGACGCCCGAGCCCAGCGAACTCATGACGCGCTCGGAGGGCTGGCCAAAACTGTCGCCGAAAAACTTGCGGAAGATCGGATCGTTGGCAAATGGCGAACTGAAAGTTTGGACGCGGGAACGCACGTAGACGTTGACCACGGCGGGAGCCGCTTTTTTAACAATCGGCGCGTAAGAGAAAAGCGCTGCTTCGCGCGATGCCGGCGGCACTTTCAGCTGTTGGGGTTGCTGCGCTAACGCCGATGTAATTGCTGAAGCGGGCCAGAGTGCGTGGTGGGCAGCGGTCAACGCGGCCGCAACGACGACGCCTGAAATCAAAACGCGAACGACATTGAAGTATTCTCTTGCCATGACCCTGTGAACCGCCTTGCGAGCCTGGGCCATTAGAGGCCCGCGCCGGATGCAAGGTCATAGCCCCCCTCGCCGGTCCGCTCAAGCGGGCGCGGTATCGTGATCTGTCGGTTAGCGGTCGATGGCGGCAGTTTCTTGTGCCGCCGTCGCTGACCCGCGCGCGATCGCTGGTGCGGCGGCCCCAATCGCGTCGCCACATACCTCTGTGATGGATTTTTCAGTTAGCGTCCGTTCGAGTTCGGCCGCGACGCGCATTAAAACCTCAGCGTGCTCCAGATGCGCGCCGGGCTTAATGGATAGCTGAGCGTCGCAGTTGGCACGCGCCCAGGCGAGTGCTGCGACCGGATGGTCGACCGGCCTTTGGGCGTCGCGGCGGCCAGCCGGGGCTGCAGGCGGTAGGCTCAGAGCCGCCAGGAGGGCCGCCACCGACATGCCCAATATCGCCATTTTGCCGCTGGCCAACCGCGCGCGCATACCGCTTCCTCATCATTCGAACTGATCTAACCGGGACCCGAAGGTCCGTTGGGTTAAAAATGGCCGCCTAACACTACAGCCGTGTGACAGCGGTTTGAGCAAATGGGCCCAGTCGGCGAGCATCTGTGCGGCTTAACGCAGGGCTGCAACAGTGCGCTTCCGTTTTGCGACCCCAGGTGCTATAGACCCCGCGACATTGTTCGCCCCCGGGGCCGGAACGTGTCGTCCCCGGCAAATTATCCCGGAAAACTATGAGGAGAAGCTAATGGCTTCGAGCCCAACCGTGCTCGATTCGGGGATGGCCCTCACGTTTGACGACGTCTTGCTTGTGCCCGGCCCATCAGATGTGATGCCCGGACAAGTCGACGTTCAAAGTCGGCTGACCAAATCGATCAAGATCAATATCCCGCTGTTGTCGTCCGCCATGGACACGGTGACGGAAGCGCGCTTGGCCATCGCTATGGCGCAAGAAGGCGGTATCGGCGTCATCCATCGAAATCTATCGATTGAGGATCAGGCCCGTCACGTCGCCCAGGTCAAGCGCTACGAGAGCGGCATTGTTCTCGATCCCGTGACGATCCTGCCGTCGATGACGCTGCGCCAGGCGCTCGATGAGATGGCCAAGAACGGCATCACCGGCGTCCCCGTCGTCGATAAGAAAAACGGCACCGCCAATGGCAAGCTGGTCGGTATTCTAACCAACCGCGACGTGCGCTTTGCAACCAACCTCGATCAGCCGGTTTCCGAGCTGATGACCAAAGACAAGCTGATTACGGTCAAGCGCTCTGTCAGCCAAGCGGAAGCAAAGAAGCTACTGCATCACAACCGCATCGAAAAGCTGATCGTCGTCGACGATGCGTATCACTGCATCGGGCTGATCACGGTCAAGGACATCGAAAAAGCTGCCAAGCATCCCAACGCTTGTAAAGACGAGCAAGGGCGCCTGCGCGTCGCGGCGGCAACGACGGTCGGCGAAGACGGCTATGAGCGCACCGAGAGATTGATCGAAGCCGGGTGCGACGTGATCGTGGTCGATACCGCGCACGGCCATTCGATCAAAGTGATCGAGGCGGTGGCGCGCATCAAGAAGCAATCGAACCTCGTGCAAGTGATCGCCGGCAACGTCGCAACCTCGGACGCAACCAAGGCTCTGATCGATGCCGGTGCCGACGCTATCAAAGTCGGCATTGGTCCAGGCTCGATCTGCACCACCCGGATCGTGGCGGGCGTTGGCGTTCCCCAGCTCACCGCGATCATGGACTGCGCGCGGGAAGCTTCGCGCTCTGGCGTACCGGTGATCGCCGATGGCGGCATCCGCTACTCCGGCGACATCTCCAAGGCGATCGCGGCCGGCGCGTCGTGCGTCATGGTCGGCTCGCTGCTGGCTGGCACAGACGAAGCGCCAGGCGAAACGTACCTTTACCAAGGCCGGACCTATAAGTCGTATCGCGGCATGGGCTCCGTCGGGGCGATGGCGCGCGGTTCGGCCGACCGTTATTTCCAAGCCGAAGTCAGCGATACGTTGAAGCTCGTGCCTGAGGGCATCGAGGGACAGGTGCCCTACAAGGGTCCGATGGACGCGGTCATCCATCAGCTTGTCGGCGGACTGCGCGCCGGCATGGGATATCTGGGCGCGCGCACCATCCCAGAGTTCCAGAAGCGGGCGAAGTTCGTGCGCATCTCTAATGCTGGCATCCGCGAGAGCCACGCGCATGGCGTTTCGATCACGCGCGAAAGCCCGAATTATCCAGGCACCGGCGGTTAAATTACAAGGTTGAAAGCAACACGATGAAAGATGTCAGCATACTTTATCCGGTGTTCGTGCAAGTGGCGCTAACGTTCGGCCTGCAATTCTGGATGGCGCGCGAGCGGTTTGCAGCGCGTGGACGCGGCGAGGTCAAGCCGAGCGAGCCCGGCGTCCGCTCGGTCTTCACGGGCCGTGCCGGACAGGTATCCAACTCGTTCAATAACAATCTCGAAGTGCCGATCCTATTTTACGCGGTCGTCGCGTTTGCGATGCTGACCAACGGGGTCGATTACCTGATGGTGGCCCTGGCCTGGGCTTACGTTCTTTGCCGCCTCGTGCATGCTGCAATCCATACGACCTACAACACGGTCAAGCACCGGTTCTTCGCTTATCTGGCGAGCACCATTGTGCTGATCGCGATGTGGGTGAAGCTGGCGATCCATGTTGCGAGCGGCGTCTAGAGTTATGAAACCCGGAGCACGGATCGCCGCCGCCATCGAGATCCTCGATCTCGTTCTCAATCGCCACCAACCGATTGCCAATGTCTTAAGCGACTGGGGCAAGGCTCACAGGTTCGCAGGCTCGGGCGATCGCAACGCCATCGGCGGGATCGTCTATGACGCGCTGCGCCGGCGCGGCTCGATCGCCTGGGCGTTCGGCGAGAATACGCCGCGCGCATTGGCGCTCGGCGCTGCGTCCTCGGCGCTTGGCCTGACCGCCGACGAGGTGATCGCGGCTTGCGATGGGGCAGATCATTCGCCGCCCGCCTTGACGGACGATGAGGCTGCCGGTCTGACGCACGCACTCTCGGGCGCCCCGGCGTTGGCCCAGGCCGACCTTCCAGAATGGCTATGGCCGAGCTTCGTCGCTCTCTTTGGCGATCGCGCAGTGGCTGAAGGCCGGGCAATGGCTGAGCGTGCGCCAGCCGACCTGCGCGTCAACACTTTGAAAGCAACGCGAGAGAAGGTTTTAAAAGCCCTCAACGGCTTTGCCGCACAAGAGACTATTTACGCGCCATTCGGGCTTCGGATCGCGCCGCCGCAAGGTGCCACCCGCACGCCGAACCTGCAAGCCGAAGCCGCCTTTCAAGCCGGTTGGTTTGAAGTCCAGGACCAGGGCAGCCAGATCGCGGCGGCCATGGCTGGCGCCACCGCTCGCATGCAGGTGCTCGATCTTTGCGCCGGAGCGGGCGGCAAAACGTTGGCGCTGGCGGCGGCCATGCAGAACACCGGCCAGATTTATGCCTACGACGACGACAAGCATCAGCTCAAACCGATTTTCGACCGTTTGAAGCGGGCAGGCGCGCGCAACGTGCAAGTTCTGCGGGCCGGCGCCGATGACGAATTAACGGCGCTCGGCGCGCGCTTCGACGTCGTACTGGCAGACGCACCCTGCACCGGCTCTGGCACGTGGCGGCGGCGTCCGGATGCCAAGTGGCGGCTGCGTCCAGAGGCATTGATCCAACGCCAGGGCGAACAGCGCGCCGTGCTTGATCGCGCCGCAAGCCTCGTCAAACCCGGCGGCCGCCTGGTCTATGTCACGTGTTCGATATTACCGGAAGAAAACGGCGGCCAGATCGAGGGCTTCCTGGCCAAGCACTCCGGCTTTTCGGTCGTACCCTACGCGCAAGTGTGGGGCGAGGCGCTGACGAGTGCTGCGCCCACCTCCGCGGATGGGCGATCGGACACCCTGCTGTTGACGCCCGGCTCGCACGGCACCGATGGATTTTTCATCGCCGTCCTGAAACGCGCTGGCTGAGTCGGCCGGCAGACGCGGCGAGCCCATACTCTCCGCCCACAGTGCAAAACTCAATTCGTGCTGCCGCCGGCCGTATCAGGATTGTCGGAGTGGTTCATGAAGCGGGCATTGTCGAGACAGGCGACATACTTGCCGGTGCGGTTGTGGAGATAGATACTCGCGCGGCGTTTCATCACCTTTGAACGATGGCGATTTTGGGACATCACTCATACTGATATAGAAGAACGCTGGAAGGGCCTTGCGTCCGGCATGCGAAAATAAAAAGGATGGAAATTGAATGATGCGGCCAGCGCTGTCGTTTTTCATGTTCTTGGTTATCGTCGTCGTGGCCGCGACGACCGGCGCGCAGTTCACGACCGGGGCGTGGTACGAGGGCTTGAACAAGCCGTCTTGGACGCCGCCCAATTGGCTGTTCCCGATCGCCTGGGGCGTGCTTTACCTCATGATTGCAGTCGCGGGCTGGCTCATTTGGCGCCGGTATGGCGTGAACGGTACTTTGATCGTGTGGGGCGTTGGTCTCATCCTCAACGCGCTGTGGTCCTACCTGATGTTTGGTCGGCATGACATTCTCGGCGCACTGGTCGATGTCTCAGCATTGTGGCTCTCAATCGCGCTGTTTATCGTCATGGCGTGGTCTCAAGATCAGCGCGCGAGTTATTTGTTCATGCCCTATCTCGTCTGGGTCAGCTTTGCTTCGGCGCTGAACTTCGCAGTTTGGCGACTGAACAGCTAGTCGCGACTAGCGTCGTCTAGTAATGGGATCGAAAAACAAAGGCCCTACTCGAGTGAGCAGGGCCTTTTCATCCAACCATCGTCGAAAGCCGTCAGCGGTCTCTATCTCGGCTCGTCCGCTCTCTATCTGGTTCCGCTTGCTCGGAGATCAAAGGCGTAATGCGGCGGACGGCAACACGCCGGTTGGCGCGCTCGTTGCCCTCGACATTGACCTTCAGATATTGTTCGCCGTAGCCCTGCGTCGTGAGGTTTTCAGCGGGCACTTGGAACTCACGCGTCAGCACTTCGGCGACAGATTCAGCGCGCCGGTCAGACAGTGAGAGGTTGTCTTCTTGCGGGCCGACAGCGTCCGTGTAGCCCTCGATCAAAAAGACCTCGTTGGGGTTGGCGTCGATGACGCGCTTCATGCCGCGCGCGACCCGCTCAAGCTTGCGGTATTCGCTGTCACCGACCTCCCACGATCCTGTTTCGAAGTTAATGTCATCAAGATCGATGCGACGCATGTGCTGGCGCAGATGGTAGGTTTCGCGCACTTCGTCGAGTGAGTACCGGCGGTGCAAACGCTCAACGGGTGGGGCACTCAAGGCTTCATAAACGTCGTCGTCGCTAGCGCCTTCATAGCGTACGACGTATTTTTCCGGCGGCAGATCGTGGTAGTGCGGCTCTGGTACGTCCTCAAGCGAATGCAATAGCAGCGCGCCCGCTACAATGCCAGCACCGACGCCGACGCCGATGGCCAGGTTGCGGCCAAAGTGATCGCGCGGACGATTGTCGATGATGTCGTGCTCGTGGCCGTCGGGGTCGCGCCGGTAACGGCGGATCAAGTGACCGTCGTCATCGTTTTCAGAAATGATCTGCACGTTGTTGGTGGTGTTGTTGATAATCGTTAGATTGCTGCCAGCAGCCGTTTTTTGCACGGTGGCGTTCGGTTGGCCTTTGATCAAGCGCTGGGTTTCGTCGTGGTGGATCGCAACCTTGTTGCCTTGCTTGACGATGATGCGGTTGCCGGGTTCCTTCACGATTGTACGGTTCGTTCCGGGCACCACGGATCGCGTGCGGGCCGCCTGTACCGCTTGCAGTTTGACTGGAGCGGCGACGGCGACGGCGGGCTTGGCGACGCCCACGGGTGCTGGTGATAGTGGGGCGACGTTGCCATAGCTTGCGGCACCGCCGCGAGCAATTGGATCTCCCGCAGGGGGTGCAGCCGCAGCGGTTGGCGGCGGAGCGACGGCCGCGGCTGGTGGGGGCGCGCCTCGCGCTGGCCGTGCCAAAGGGCGTCGCGCGTGAGCGCCATTCTGCAATCGGCGCTGAGCTTGACCGCTGGCGGCTGCTGGTGGCGGCGGTGGAATTGCTTTAGCGGCCGGTGGCGCTGCGGCCGGAGGCGGGGAAATAGGCGCGACATTGCCGTAGCTGCCGGCTCCGCCGCGGGCGATCGGAGGCGGAGGCGGCGTCGCGGCTTTTGCGGCCGGCGGCGGCGGGGCAGCTTTGCGTGGCGGAGCCACGACCGCGCGTGGCGGTGGCGGTGCGCGCGGCTTGGGTGGTGGCGCGATCACGGCCTTTGGTGCTGCCGGGGGATGTAGTCCCTTGGCTTTCTTTGCGGCCGCAGCTTTCGCCTTGGCTGAGGCCTCAGCTTCGGCCTGGTCGGCTGCTGCCACGACAAGATTGTGATCGGAGGCGCCAGCGAACGCTTGTCCAGCAGTTGCCGTCAAGGCGACGACAGCAAGTGAGCAAGAGAGCGTGATGGCTAGAGCCGTTTTGCGATGGGTAGAAATCATTTGGACCTCGTGGTGGCGAAGAAGCGCGGACACCTTACTGCCTAGGCGAAAATGAATGCCGCCTGAATCTGAACTGATGTGGACGTGAACTCGGGCCGCTTTGGGGCAAAACCCCGTCGTCGCCCCAAAACACGGCGGGTTTTCACAACTTCTGCGGCTGAGGACGAAGCCAGCCTTGATAGCGCGTGATTAGACCGATCAGCGGCATAGTAATCCCTACGTCGAAATGGAAGTTCCCTGCGTCATCTTGAAATTCGCGCGTTTGAGACTTCGGCGCGAGATATCCGGGCAAGCGTACGAATGCAATACTCCAACGCTGTACTGGCATAGAAAGTTCGCCGGAATGCCAGCAAAGTCCAAGCTCGAAGCGGAATGGGCCGAACTGCTCTGTAACGCATCCATGGCGGTTGAGGCTGAGGGTTGAGTGAAACCTGTGGGCCGCAATTTGGCGATGCCAGATTTCGGAATTCTCTTGGCGCTCGACGCACACGGTCACCGGCGCATCAGCGGCTGAACTTGGAAAGCCGATAATCTTTCTCACAGCCCAGGCGAAAAAGTTGCTGGGCGAATGAATGATCGCGCGGCCACGCCAGACCGGAACAGCGGTATCGCTGTGGAAAATCCTCAAAGCTGGTGCGAGCGTGCTGAAGGATGCCGTCCCCAGTGTGCGTTCAAAAAGCGCGGCCGTCTGCTTTGACTGTTTGGTCTGCGAAGTTGCGATAGAGAGCGGCGCCATCTCGGCTTCGATCGCGGCGAGCTTGACGTCTTCACTCGCGGGCCGTGCACCCGGTTCCGCCCGCCTGCCGATCAAGTCTCTCGTCAAAGCAAGTGCCGGCAGAATTGGCACCTGAGGCCCGTGGCCGTGGTGCGCCAGCAGAGCCCAACGGGCCACCGCCACTTTGCCTTCAGCGTCGAGCCCACTGACCTTGACCACCATAGCGCCGAAGTCGGTGGCAAAGAGTGCGGTGATGCGCCGGGCGCGTGCCAGCCACTGTGCCACGCGCGCGGTGTCGGCCAACCAGCCTTTGCGGCCCCGCGCGGCGCGCACGAAGGCGATGGCCATCAGCCCGAAATGTTCAAGGCGAGATTCAAGCCCCGCGCGGAAGTCGATGCGTGTCGTCACGTTGAAGCGTTTTTGTAAAAGTTTGTCGTCCGCCGTTTCAACGCGCGACAGATACCTGGCGCCGAGCCCGTCAATGTGGCGCCGCACCGGCTTGCCCCAGCCTGTTGCGGTCTGCGCCCGGCATTCATCAAAGATCGCCACCGGCCGGCCGGCATAACTGAGAATTCCACTGATGACCGAGGGGCCGACTTCGCCGCGCCCGCCGGGGCAAATGGCAATCTCGATGTCATCGACCCGCTGCCACCCGGCCGTCAAACTTTCAACGACGGCGCAGCTAAGGGCCGGCGTCGAACTCGCGCCCGTCAACGCACAAACGCCGTTCGCGCGCGCCAGGGCATCGAGCGCTGGGCCGAAACCTAGAATGTAATCGCGCGCATCGGCCAGATCGATCCAATGCGATCCCGCTGTGATTGCCGCGCGCGCCGTCGCAAAGCTGGCCGCTTGGAAAGGCCCCGATGCATCGATGACCAACCAAGCTTTCAAGGCGGCCAACTGGTGCTCGATGTCAGCGCTCGTGTCGAGCGCCATTGGCACAACGGCATTGCCGCCGGAGTTGAGTTGGCGCGCCAGCGCTGTGGCTTTGTCGAAGCCGCGCGAGGCAACGATGAGTTGGATGCCGTCGAGTAGCGACAGATGCTGCGCCAAGCGTCGGCCGAAAACACCTGTCGCCCCGATGAGCAAGACAGAGCGCCTGGTCACGCCATCTCGCTTTCAAACAACGCTTCCTGGTGGACGAGGCTGCCGAACACTTGGTGATCGAGATCGAGCGTGAACAGGAAGCTTTCGGATGTCACGGCTTTGTGGGTAACGGTCATGCGTCCCAGCGTGAGGACTTTAGGAATGGTCAAGCGCAGGCGGCCCCATCGCCAGAAATAATCTTGGCTTCTGAATACGAGCGCGCCATTTTCCACCGTGATCGAAAGCGACATGCCGATGCGGGCGCGGACGTGCTCTTCGAGCCCAGTTGGCCCGAGAAAGCATTTCCGCGATTGGATGATCTGCGGCGCGCCCGTTGCATCGAGGTAGAGCCGCGTCCAGATTTGGCCGCCGGTTGCCGGATCGTTCGTGACGGTGACGACGCTCAAGCCGCCTGTCGCTCTCGAGATCGGCAATGGCGCGCCGATGATGCGCAGCGCGTGCGCCAGCATCCAACCAAGCCGGCTGATCGCAACGTTGGTGACGTGGCCGATGTAGATCGTCGACTTTCCAGAAGTTAAGTTTTTCGAAAAGCGCCGTTGAACCTCTATCGGCAATTGCTGCCAGTTAGGCTGGCCAATGAGAGTTTGATATCTGAGATCGGGTGGGATCGGCTCGGCCTGCCTGGCCGGCGGCGAGGAAGTGGGTTGCGTGGAAAACCTTAGCGCGCCGCTCGCCATGTTGGATCCAATCAGGGTTGCCGAAGGGGAAGAAGATTTGCGACCTTGGCGCCAAGTTTCAGTAAGATTTTCAGTTTTCCGCGCGGCAGGTTCAGCATTTGCGCAAACCAGCGGTCAACCGAAGTCGTGAACGTGTGCATCTCGGCCAGCCGCTTGTAGACGATGGGCGACAAGCCTCGGTCGGCTTGCGCTTGCAGCATCGAGGTTCGCAACGTCTCAAACACCGGATCGAGTTCGCGCGCCTTGCGCCCGATGGCGATGCGCGTGACAATTTCCCAAATGTCGGCTTCGGCCTCGTAGCGGTCGCGCCGGTCGCCGCGCACGGGTACGCGGCGGATGAGCTGCCAGCTCAGCAATTCTTTGATCGAGTTGGAGACATTCGAGCGCGCGATGCCAAGCTGTTCTGAGATGTCTTCGGCGGTCAGCGGCTGATCCGACAAGTAAAGCAGCGCGTGAATTTGCGACACCGAGCGGTTGAGGCCCCACTGGCTTCCCATATCGCCCCATTTGAGCACGAAGCGCTCGATGGCGGGCGGCAGGGGTTTCTTTATTTCGGTAATTTCTGTCATGACAGAAATATAAGAAATTTGTGGGGCGGCGTCAAGGTATCTCGAGAATGAGCAGGCAACAATGACGTCCCCTCATCAGGTTCTCATGTCGAAGGCAGGCATTCAGCATGAGGAACACCTTCTCCCCGAGGAGAGAAGGGAATTACGCTGCAGCTTCGCGGGCGAGGAAGCCGCCGGACTGGCGCGACCACAAGGCGGCGTAGAGCCCGCCGCGATGCAAGAGCTCGGCGTGACTGCCTTCTTCGATGATGCGTCCGTCGTCCATGATCACCAGCCGATCCATCGCCGCGATCGTCGACAAGCGGTGCGCAATCGCGATCACCGTTTTGCCGCTCATCAACGTCTTCAGGCTTTCCTGGATGGCGGCTTCTACCTCGCTATCGAGCGCGCTTGTCGCCTCGTCGAGCACGAGAATCGGCGCGTTTTTCAACAGAACGCGCGCAATCGCGATGCGCTGCCGCTGCCCGCCGGACAATTTGACACCCCGCTCGCCGACGTGCGCCGCATAAGCCTTGCGGCCCTTCATATCTTCGAGCCCGGCAATAAAGCCGTCGGCTTCCGCTTGGCGCGCGGCAGCGATCACGGCTGCGTCGCCAGCCTCAGGACGGCCATACAAAATATTGTCCTTCACCGAGCGATGCAACAACGACGTGTCTTGTGTCACGAGACCGATGTTGGCGCGCAGGCTGTCTTGCGACACCCGCGCAATGTCCTGCCCGTCGATCAAGATGCACCCGCCTTCGAGGTCGTAGAACCGCAACAACAGATTGACCAGCGTCGACTTGCCGGCGCCCGAACGGCCAACGAGGCCAACCTTCTCGCCAGGCTTGATACGCAGAGACAAGTTCTCGATCACCCGCAGCGGCCGGTTCGGCTCTGTTCCGACGTTGGCGCCATAGTGGAACTGGATATTGTCAAAGCGGATCTCCCCTTTGGCAACGGCGAGCGGCTCGGCATCGGCAACGTCGAGCACGCTTTGCGCGCGCGAAATCGTCTCCATGCCTTCATGGACGACGCCGATATTTTCAAAGATGCCGGAGATCGTCCACATCACCCAACCAGACATGGTGACGATGCGGATGACGAGGCCGATGACGGCCGCGATCGCGCCCGTCGAAACCATACCTTGCGTCCAAAGGTTCAGCGCCAGGCCGCTTGCCGCCACGATCAGCACGCCGTTCAAGGCATAGAGCCACAGCTCCATCGCCGTGATCAGCCGCAGCGAGGCTTGCCATTTGACCATCTGCTCGTTGAACGCGTAGCGCGCGTAGTCGTCCTCGCGCTCGGCGTGGGCGAAAAGTTTGACAGTCAAAATATTGGTGTAGCTGTCGACGATACGCCCAATCAGCATCGAGCGGGCTTCAGACGTATCGGTCGAGCGCTTTTTAATGCGCGGCACGAAATAAACGAGCGCGATCACATACGCCGCCAGCCAAGCCATCAGCGGCAGCGTCAGCCGCCAGTCGGCTGCCCAAAAGAGCAACAGCGAGCCGACAAACTGCACGAGCGCGTACCACAACGCATCGATCAGCTGCACAACGCTCTCGCGCAACGCGGGCGCGGTCTGCACAATCTTGTTGGCGACGCGGCCAGCGAAATCGTTCTGGAAAAACCCCAAAGATTGTCGCAGCACGTAGCTGTGCGTCTGCCAACGGATACGGTTCGTGAACGTCGTCGCCACGAGTTGGTTCTTGATCAGATCATGAACGGTGGAGACGATCGGACGGGCGATCAGGGCAATGAAAGCCATCCACAGCAGAATGCCGCGGTTGTCGTTCATGAACTCCTTCGGCTCTGGCGCGGCTTTCATCAAGTCGACAAGGTTGCCGATGAACGCAAACAGCATCACCTCGATGCCCGAGCCTAAGAATCCCATGACGAGAAGAGCGACAAATGCCGGCCAGACCGGCTTGATGAAGTGCCAGTAAAATGCGCCAAGCTCAGACGGCGGGCGCACGATCCCGGGTCGCGCAAACGGGTCAATGCGCGTTTCAAACCAGGTAAATATCCGCTGCAGTAACATTCTCATTTCACCAATAGGGACAAAAAAACGCCGACAGCTGCGCCCAATGCCGGAACCTCCCGGTTGACGCGGCTTGTCGAGATATAAGGAACACTCTAAGCGCTAAAGCTCTTTTTCGCCAAAACGACGACATCAACGGGATGTGCCTATGAACGAGTTGAATGCCACAGTGGACCAGAACAACGCCGCAGCCCGCGCTTGGTTCGAAACCCTGCGCGATCAAATCTGCGAGGCTCTTGAGAAGCTTGAAGCGGATTTACCGGCATCGGCGCCCCATGGCGGGGAGGCCGCCGACAAATTCGTCCGCACGCCCTGGCAGCGCTCGGGTCATGCGAGCCCTGGTCACGCAAACTCTGGCACCGATGCCAACGCTACCGAACCCGACGGCGGCGGCGGTGTCATGAGTATGATGCACGGCCGGGTGTTTGAAAAGGTCGGCGTCCACACCTCGACCGTCTTTGGCCAGTTTGCGCCAGAGTTCCGCAAACAAATCCCAGGTGCTGAGGAAAACCCCAACTTCTGGGCGTCGGGGATTTCGCTCATTGCGCACCCGAACAATCCCAATGTGCCAGCGGTGCACATGAACACCCGCATGGTCGTGACATCGAAGTGGTGGTTCGGCGGCGGCGCGGACCTGACACCCGTGCTCGACAAGCGCCGCGTGCAAGAGGACGCCGATAGTTTGGCCTTTCACGCCGCGATGTATGGCGCTTGCGCGGCCCACCCCATTGCCGACTATGCGCACTACAAAAAATGGTGCGAAGAGTACTTTTATCTGCCGCACCGACGCGAAATGCGCGGCATCGGCGGCATCTTCTATGACTACGTGACCCCCACCCCCGAGCAAGGCGGCTTTGCAGCAGCACTCGCCTTGACGCAGGATGTCGGGCGCGCGTTCAAAGGCGTCTACCCGATGATAGTGCGCGGCAATTACACGATGCCCTACACGGACGCTCAGCGCGAGGAACAACTGATCCGGCGCGGTCGCTATGTCGAATACAACTTGCTCTACGATCGCGGCACGATGTTCGGGCTCAAAACCGGCGGCAATGTCGAGAGCATTTTGTCGTCGCTGCCTCCCGTCGTGAAGTGGCCGTGAAGCGTTGCCGCGCTGGCTGGCTGGTGGCGGATATGAACTCCGGGTAAAAACGCCACTAATCTGAAGTTAAGTATAGTTCCGATGAAACTGTAGGACTTTAAAACTTCAAACATTCAGCTCCCGTACATTTGGCATCAGTTCGAAAATCGATCTGACCCAATTGAGGGAGATAGTAATGCGTAACATTTTATCAGCATTTGCGGCACTCGGCGCAGTTGCTGCTTCGGCATCGGCGACACTGGCTGCAACCGGCAATGTGCCGTTCACGGGCGTTGTCACGTCGACATGCGTGTTGACCGTCGGCGCGTCAGGCGTGCTGGCACCAAGCACAGACTTCACCCATTTGAATTCGCAAGCCGCTGGCGGCTCCGCCGGCACGATTGCAGTTCTAAGCACCGGCACAGTCTTCAAGGTCAGCGCCGTCGCGCCGACCTCCTTCACCGCTGCACCCACCGGTGGCAATAGCAACGTGAACTTCACGGCATCGTATTCGGGATCGGGCGCGACCTCGATCGGCGCGACGCCTGGAACCACGTTGACCTCGGTCAATCCGGGCACCACGAACCTTTCGGTCAACCTTGACGCCATCAAGTCGGCCGGCACGTTCGATGCCGGTGCTTATGTCACCGAGGTTATCGTCAGATGCGAATGACGGCGGTCATTAGCGGCGGCATCAAGCTTTCTTTTGTGACGGCTGGATTGTTTTTGGCTTCATCGCTTGGGGTGTCGGCGCAATCGCTGACGCCGATGCGGGGCGAGGCCAAAAGCTTCACCGATCAATTTGCCTTCCGGGTTTATCCAGCCAACCCGTACCCGCGTCCGATCCGGGTTGAGGTGCACGTTTACGACGAGAACTTCGTGCCCATTCAGGCGGCGGTGATGCCGCCTGCCGCGATGTTAACGCCAGAAGACAATCGCAGCGTCATGGTGATGGTGCCTTTTGAGGGACGGTTGGAGCGCAAGGTTCGTATCTGCGCTGAAGCCGTGCCCTTCGAGCAGAATGCAACCCGATTGAGGACACAGGTATGTGGACGCTTCATAGCGCACCGCGTGCGTTAACGGCCGCCGCGGCGTTTGCCGCGGGACAGTTCGCAACAATCGACGCTCACGCGCAGAGTACGCAGAATGGATATCAAAATCCATCCGGCTACAGTAACCAGACATACAGCTACGGCCTATATTTGCCGCAAGTGCCCCAGCCTAACGGTCAGGACGAAATCCGCGCCGCCGATGGCACCACATGCCGGTCGAGCATGGCCAGCAACAACGCTTATCTCGATGTCGGCGCGATTGGCGGGCAAGGCACCGATGGGCAATTTAATTCAGGCACCGTCTACGGCCGCGTGATCGTGCCGCTGGGCTTTATTCCTAAGCGGCTGGATTGCAGTTCCCTCTACGGGCTTGAAATCGAGCGCTTGCGCCATGAGCTTGAGCTCGTGCGTTCGGGCATGACGGGAAGTCCGATGTCAGCCGTGCCGATGCCCGGCATGAAGGATAAAGCATGGGCCGAGACGGGCTGGACGAACAAGGGCGCGAGCGCGCAAGCTAAGCCTCCCATTACGACGCAATCGATTGAAAAAGCAACGCCTGAGCCAGCACCAGTAGTTTTGGCTGCGCGCGACGGCATCGTGCCCGAGCACGGGGGCAGAGTGGCCCAACACGGCGGCAGCGTGGCAGCGCCGATCAACAAAGCGCCGCAACATCTGGGTGCTCCGGTTGGCGCGCCGGACGCGCAGTTCATTCCAGCCGTGCTGTCGAGCGATGAGGCAGAAATTTTGCCCTGGTTGGTCGAGGCCGTTGCAAGCTCCGAGCGGGCCTATCGTTTCCCGCGCGGGTTCATCGCTATCGAAGAAGATTGGCACCAAGTTCCCGGTCGCTGAACGATCGAGTTCCCCTCCGTTGAGGCTGCGGTTTGAGCCGCGACCTGTTGGGTCATGCCTTCGCGCGACCCGGCAGGTTTTACGCTCACCCGGGATGACAGCTTTCCTGCGCTACTTGCAATCTTTGATCTGCTCGGTCTCGATGGAGAACGCGTAAGGGGCACCCTCTTTGACGTCGACGTTCTTCACGAGGCAGACGCGGCCGGCTTTATCCTTGATGCGGACGTCGTATTTGCCGGCGGTTACGCCTTTCAACGGCAGCCGCTCGTCGTTTTCGATCGCGCCGTTGTCGTCGTTCTTGCACTGATTGTCGCCGAACTTATCGGTGCCCGCCGGTGCGAGAGAGACTTCCGTCAAGTCGACGCCGGTCAAATTCCAAAATTTCATCTTCGATTTACTGGCCTTCTTGTCGTCATCGTCGGCGAGTGCGATGCCGCTCGCGGCGGCCAGCAGAAAACCGATGACCAAAAGATTGCGCATTGCGAAGTCTCTCCTTAATCTTTGAGGCGATTGGCGACAATAAAGGGCGCGCGGACCGCCCAGGGCGTTAGTGTGTATAGGGCCTTAGTGTGTCGGGGCGTTAGTGTGTCGGGGCGTTAGCATAAAGCGCCGGGTCGCGCCAAGCAAAGCCCTTGCGTGCATCAGAGCGGCATCAGGAAAGCGGTATTAAAGCGGAAACGCCTGCGTCTGCCGCAAGGCTTCGCCGAGCACGATGGCAGCTGCGACCGCGATGTTCAAAGATCGCAAGCCCGGCCGCATGGCGATTTTAATGCGTTCGTCGGCCACATCGTGAACCTCCTGGGGAGCGCCTGCACTTTCGCGGCCCAACAACAGCGTGTCGCTGGCTTCAAAGGCGTAATCGACATGGCGGATGGTGGCGTGGCTGGTCAGCAAGACAAGGCGTCCACCGGCATCCCCGCGCGCGCGCAGAAACGCTTTGAAGCTTTCGTGCCGCCTCAGATCGACATGGTCCAGATAATCGAGCCCGGCGCGGCGCAAGGAGCGGTCGGTCATATCGAAACCGGTGGGTTCGATGACGTCGACCGCTACGCCCAGACACGCAGCCAGGCGCAGAATGGTTCCGGTGTTCTGAGGAATGTCGGGTTGGAACAAAGCCAGCCGCATGGGACGAAAGTGGACCTTTGAGTTTGGCGGGCGATGCTCAGCCCGCGAGGTTTCAAGGCACCGGAGGCGCGCCATGCGCCAAATTGCCCCCGGAGTGTGACCGAGCGAGACCTTGAGGGGGTTTGCGAACGGTGTCAAAACGGCGGCGCTGATGGGTTCTCCAGGGGCGTGACGGCTGCGCCAATTTATCTCGTTGGCGGCGCGCCTCTAGACGCCGCTCCCGCACGTACCCGTTGTATTGCTTGTCTGTTCGGAGGCTTTCGTGGAAACTCACGTCGAAGACGCCGACCGCCGGGATTTTCTGGTGGTTGCGGCAAATGCATTCGCAGCTGTTGGCGCTGCATCTTTGTTGTGGCCGTTCGTACAGCAAATGAACCCAGACGCGAGCACCAAGGCCCTGGCGTCGGTCGAACTTGACCTGTCGAGTGTGAAGGAAGGGCAGGCCATTACCGCGATGTGGCGCGGCAAGCCGATCTTCATTCGCAACCGCACCAAGCCCGAGATCGAAGCGGCCGCGAAAGTCGACGTTTCCGAGCTGCCAGATAAGCTCGCTCGCAACGATGCTCTGAAGCCTGACGCGCTCGCGACTGCCGAAGACCGCGTCAAGAAGGGTCACGAACAGTGGCTCATTCTTGTAGGGATCTGCACGCACTTAGGTTGCATCCCGAAGGGCCAATCGATGAACGACGCGCGCGGCGATTACGGCGGCTGGTTCTGCCCGTGCCATGGCTCGCACTACGATACCGCAGGACGCGTCCGCAAAGGACCAGCACCGCGCAATCTCGAAGTGCCACCGTATGAATTTGTCTCCGATACCAAGATCAAGATCGGCTGAGGGTTATTTCGATGTCCGGACACGCTGCGAGTTACGAGCCGAAATCACGTTCAGCCAAATGGTGGGACGAGCGCCTGCCGATAGCACGCATGATGCACGGCTCGTTCGTCGACTTCCCAACGCCGCGTAATTTGAACTATTTGTGGACGTTCGGCGGTATTCTGACGTTCTTCCTCGTCGCCCAGATCGTCACCGGCATCGTGCTGGCGATGCACTATCAGGCCGGCGATGCAACGGCCTTCAATTCCATCGAGCACATCCGCCGCGACGTGAACTACGGCTGGATGATCCGCAACTTCCACTCGGTCGGTGCGTCGTTCTTCTTCATCGCCGTCTATGTCCACATCTTTCGCGGTCTTTATTACGGGTCATACAAGGCGCCGAGAGAAGTGCTGTGGATCTTGGGCGTGCTGATTTTTCTCGTCATGATGGCCACCGCGTTCCTCGGCTACACCCTGCCCTGGGGTCAAATGAGCTTTTGGGGCGTGACCGTCATCACCAATCTGTTCTCATCGCTCGATACGATCTGGGACGGGCTGGGCACGGGCGTCGTACAATGGCTGTGGGGCGGGTACTCGGTCTCGGGCGCGACGTTGAACCGCTTTTTCTCGCTCCATTATCTGTTGCCGTTTGTGCTGGTCGGCATCGTCGCCTTGCACATCTGGGCGCTGCATACGGCAGGACAAAACAATCCCACGGGTGTCGATATCAAAGCGCCGTCTGACGCGGTGCCGATGTACCCTTATGCGATCTCTAAAGACATCGTCGGCATGTTCGCATTCCTGATCGTGTATGCGTGGTTTGCATTCTTCATGCCCGACTATCTAGGCCACGCTGATAATTACATCGAGGCCAATCCGCTCGTGACGCCGCCGCACATCGTGCCCGAATGGTATTTCCTGCCGTTTTACGCGATCCTGCGCGCGTTCACGGGATCGTTCTTAGGCATTCCGCTCGGCCAATTCGCCAAACTGCTTGGCGTCATTGCGATGTTCTCAGCCGTGCTGGCGCTCGCGTTCGTGCCTTGGCTCGGTACCAGCCGGGTGCGCTCGACGAAGTACCGCCCGGTATTCCGCTGGTTCTTCTGGGGCTTTGCATTCACGTGCGTGGCGCTCGGCTATCTGGGTTCCAAGCCTGCGGAGGGGTCTTACGTGACGTGGGCACAGATCTTCACCGTGCTCTACTTTGCGTTCTTCTTTCCGATCCTGCCGCTCGTTGGCATCTTGGAAACGCCGAGCCGTCTGCCCCGCTCGATTACTGAATCGGTGCTTGGTGATCCTGTGGCCGTCGCTGCGGAATAAGGTCGAGAGATAGGGCTTGAAGGCAATCAGATGAAAAAAATCGCATATCTCTCCATCGTGTCGGCCTCATTCGTGTCAGCCTTCAGCATCGCGGCGTGCACGGGTCTCGCGCTCGCAGCTGAACCGCCGACGGCAGCGCCCTCTGAGAAGGCACCCGTCGCGGCTGATAAAGCGCCTGCCCCGGCAGCTGCCGAGAAAGCACCAGCGCCAACCGAGAAGACACCTGCTGCCGCCGAAAAAGCTCCAGTTGCGGCAGCTGCCATGGCTGAGCACGAGATCGAGCATCAGATATGGGCGTTCGGTGGCTTCAAAGGCCAATACGACAAAGCTCAGTTGCAGCGCGGCTTCCAGATCTACAAGGAAGTCTGCTCGGCCTGTCACGGTTTGAAGCGGCTGTCGTTCCGCAACTTGGGCGAGCCTGGCGGTCCAGAATTCCCGGCCGATGCAATCAAGGCTTTGGCGGCGGCGTGGCCAAATAAAATACCAGAAATGAACGACGCTGGTGAGAGTGCCGTTGCTACAAAAGATAAAGACGGTAAGCCATCCGGCTTCAGCTACGTCACGCGCGCTCCCCTGCCATCGGACCCGATCCTTGGCCCCTATGCCAACGACAAGGCCGCGCGCGCGGCGCAGAACGGCGCCTTGCCGCCGGATCTTTCGATCATCGCCAAGGCGCGCGGCGTGCACCGCGATCCAAGCTGGCTGACGCATGGCTTCCTGATGTTGGGCGACGTGTTCAAATCCTATCAAGAGGGCGGGCCCGATTATATCTACGCGCTCATGACGGGTTACGAAGAGCCCCCCGCTGGGATCAAAGTCAACGACGGCATGTATTACAACCGCGCGTTTCCCGGCCACCAGTTGGCTATGCCGCCGCCGCTGGCCGATGGCGCCGTTCCGTACCAGGACAAAACCCCTGCCACGGTCGACAGCTATGCGCGCGATGTGGCGGCGTTCCTCGCTTGGTCTGCCGATCCCTCGCTCGATCAGAGGAAGCGCATCGGCTGGCAGGTGATGCTGTATCTTTTGGTCACGACCGCTTTGCTCTATTTCGCCAAGCAGCGCATCTGGGCCAAAATCAAGCACTGAAGTTTTCGCGTCGGCGCACCGACATGAAAAAGGCCCTGCGCTGAGCAGGGCCTTTTTTTATGTTGAAAGTTCGGTCGATGTCAGCTCAAGGCCGAAGGTTAGCCCTTCGCGATCGCGCCCAGGTTGCCAGCGATTTGGTCGAGAACCGGCTTCAGAACCGCGCCAACGCCGGGCAAAGCAAGCGCTTTATCGATCATCGACGCCAGACCCGGCATCACGCCCGAAATCATCACCACGAGTGGATGACGAGCATCGGCCGGCAGCGCCATCGCAGTGCCTTTCAGCTTTTCGATCTGAGCGGCGATCTCCTGCAGCTTGGGCAACGACGACTTCGCTGTTGCTTCGTCTTTGACGCCAGCGAGAGCGTTTTTCAGAGCCTCGATTGCACCATTGGCAGTGCCGGCAAGGTCGACGCCTGGAACGGCTGGAACGACAGGAGCTGCAGCTTTCTCAGCTGGTGCTGCAGCACTTGGAGCCGGTTTTTCAACTTTGACCGGAGCGACAGTTTTGACGTCCGAATGGTCGGCGCCACGGCCGGCAAGCATGTAGATCAGGCCGGCGGCGAGTGCGAGCGGGATGAGATACTTCAAAATGCCCATGCCCGATGAGGCTGGCTCGCTCACGTCAACGGTGCGCGCGGCCGGGGTGGCCGTAGGCGTGTGAGCGGCTGGACGGTTGACGGCGCCGCCAAGCGAATCCAACAGGCCAGAACCCTGCAGCAGGCTCGAGAAACCGGCCGGCAATGCGGAGGCAATATTGTCTTTCTGACCCATCAACAGATTGGCCAAACCGCCGGCATCGAGGCCATTGGATTTTTGTTCTTTGGCAAGCGTTCCCAGAACCACGGGCGCGAGCGCACCAAGAAGAGATTTGCTCTGGCCATCGTTCATGCCAGCGAACTTACCGAGCGCGCCGGCCAGCGCACCGGTTTGCGAACCGCCCAGAAGCGATGACAAGATATTGCTGCCGTTGTCGATCATCGATTGCTGACCGCCGCCGCCGAGCGTATTAGCGAAGTTACCGAGCAGGCCGCCATCTTGCTTGGCAACTGCGTTGGCGAGCGACGTGGCGCCGCCTGGTTTGGAAGCGCTTCCGGCAAGGCCTGCCAGGATGGCTGGAATGGCGGCCGCGATGGCTTTGCCTGCAATGCCTTGACCAAGGCCGAGGCTTGACGACAGCTTGTTGATGATCGTCGGCGCTAGAAATTGCATAATGAGCGATACGAGATTCATGGAAGTGCCTTTCTCGAGCAACGCTCGAAGTTGAGCTTTGAGTGGTGGGCTTATGTAGTCATTGCGAGTGCAATGCCATATTAGCTTCAACGGAAGACTGTTATGCGGCTGGCAGGGTGGGAGTGTGACGGCAGAGCCGGACTTGATCTAGGGTGACCGCAGGGTATCGCTATCGCACTTGAAGCGCAATTTATCAGATAACGCCCTAACAACGTTCGGATTTTCTGCGGCATGGAGATCGAACGCCTTTATTTCGAACGCAAGGTGGAGCGACAAATCATGACGCAATCGGTGCTCGGCATTGTAGGTGGCAGCGGATTTTATGATCTGCCCGGGCTCAGCCACGCGCGGTGGGAGAAAATTTCTGGACCCTGGGGCGACCCTTCGGATGAGATTTTGTTTGCCGAGCTGCACGGCTTGCCGGTGCGGTTCTTGCCTCGCCACGGCCGCGGCCATCGTCTGTCGCCAACCGGCATCAATTATCGCGCCAACATCGATGCTCTGAAGCGCGCGGGGGTCACCGATCTCGTGTCGCTATCGGCGTGCGGTTCGTTGAAGAAGAAATATGAGCCAGGACAATTCGTCATCGTCGATCAATTCATCGACCGGACGGTTGCGCGCGAGAAATCGTTTTTCGGCACCGGCTGCGTAGCCCATGTTTCGGTCGCCGATCCCGTCAGTCCGCTGTTGGCGAAAGCTGTCCGGCACGCGGCCAAGGCCGAAGGCATTGGACATCACGATGGTGGAACGTATCTTGCCATGGAAGGTCCGCAGTTTTCGACGCGCGCCGAAAGCGAGCTTTATCGTTTATGGGGTTGCGATGTTATCGGCATGACCAATATGCCCGAAGCCAAGCTCGCGCGCGAAGCCGAGCTTTGCTATGCGAGCGTCGCGATGGTAACCGATTACGATTGCTGGCACGAAGATCACGCGCAGGTCGATATCGCGGCGATCATCGCTGTGATGAAAGGCAATACCGAAAAAGCGCAACGGCTGATCGGCCGGCTTGCGCAAGATTTCCCAGCCGAGCATCCAGCCTGCCCAATCGGATCGGATCGCGCCCTTGACGTTGCAATCGTCACGGCGCCGGAAGCACGCGATCCAGCCTTGATGAAAAAGTTAAATGCTGTGGCCGGGCGCGTGCTGAAGGGAAAATGATCGCCTTACAGCGGCAGAGAGATGATCGCCCTGAGGCCGCCCATCGAACTTTGGCCAAGGGCGATTTCGCCGCCGTGGCTTTTGGCGATGTCGCGCGCGATCGCGAGCCCGAGACCAGAATTGCCTTCGTCCTGATTGCGGGCGTGATCGATACGGTAGAACGGCCGGAACACGTTTTCGCGCTCTGACGCTGGGATTCCGGGGCCGTCGTCGTCGACTTCAATGCGCACCCACTGACCTTCGGTGGCGGCCCTGATGACAACCTGCTCGCCGTAGCGCGCGGCGTTCGAAACAAGATTGGTAATGGCGCGCTTCAAAGCTTGGCGTTTCAGCGGCAAAATCAGATCCTCGCGACGCTTGCGCATTTTGAGATCGATCTGGCGGCCATAGATCTGCGCTTCGGCGTAAACCTCTTGCAGCAATTCGCGCAGATTTGTGGGCTTGGCTTCTTCGCCGCCGTCGCCCTTGGCGAACGCCAGATAATCTTCGAGCATGTGTTGCATTTCGTTGACGTCGGCAGCCATCGCGCGCGTCTCGGGCGTATCGCCAAGGATCGCCAGCTCAAGCTTGAAGCGCGTCAGAATGGTTCTGAGATCATGGCTGACGCCCGCTAGCATCGTGGTGCGCTGCTCGACGTGCGTTTTGATGCGGTCGCGCATTTCCAGGAACGCTTGCGAGGCCTGGCGCACTTCGCGCGCGCCGCGCGGGCGCAGGTCGTCTGGAATGTTGCGGCCTTTTCCGAACGCGTCGGCTGCTTCCGCGAGCTTTAAAATCGGCCTAATTTGGTTGCGCAAGAACAGAATTGCGACCGTCAGCAAAATGACGGAAGTGCCTACCATCCACAACAGGAAGATGTGAGAGTTCGACGCATACGTCTGGCTGCGCGTGGCAACGATGCGCAAAATCGCGTCGTCGTGTTTGACGCGAATTTCTACAGCTGCGGATTCTCCAAGGGTGTCGATCCAGAACGGCCGCTTGACGTGTTTCTTGATCTCATTCGACAAGGCGCGGTCAAGCAGAGCAAAAAATGGTTTCGGCCCCGGTGGTGGTAACTCGTTTAACGGCAGAAATTGTAACGACAGATTGAGCCGTTCGCGCGCCAGCTGCACCAGACGCGCGGTTTGCGATTTATCCGGCAACTCTTCGTAAAGATCGATCAGCGCTGCGATGTCGCGCGCCGTGGCCTCAGATAGCCGCCGCGTTACCGCTTGCCAGTGGCGCTCCATGAAAGCGAAGGCGATAACGCCCTCCAACACCACGATCGGCGTGATGATGATGAGAAGCGCGCGCGCGTAAAGCCCTTTGGGCAAAAGCTCGGCAGCGATCGCCATCAAGCGCTGCAAGTTCAGCGCGCCAAACGGGCGCTCATACCAAGCCTTTGCAGCTGGCGGTGCCAAAGTTCCTGGCTCGCGCCCAGCCACCATTGTGTGCTTGTTGCTCCTTGAGGGACGACACTTGGAATAAAAAGGTACCAGCGGCACCGAGCCTAATCGGTATAGAGAATGTAGCCTTTGCCACGCACCGTTTGCAGATAAACGGGGTTGGAAGGATCGGCCTCGATTTTACGGCGCAAGCGGTTGATCTGTACGTCTATGGCGCGCTCGCTGCCGGTCGATTCATCGCTCGAAAGCTCGTGCCTGGGCACCGGCATACCGAGACGATTAGCAAACAGCCGCAACAGATCGCGCTCGCGCTCTGTCAATTTGATGACTTCCTCGTCGCGCTTGAGATCGCCGCGCGCCATGTTGAAGACGCACGGACCCATGCGGATATCTTCGCGCTGGGCGGTTGGAACCTGGCCGCGCCGCAAGATGTTCTTGAGCCTCAGCAACAGCTCGCGCGGCTCGAAGGGTTTGGTCACGTAGTCATCGACGCCGCATTCCAGTCCGGCGATGCGATCTTCGGTATCGACAAGTGCGGTCAGAAGGCAGATTGGAATCGGCCGCGTCGCTTTGAGATCGCGGGCGAGGCTGAGGCCCGTTTCACCCGGCATCATGACGTCGAGTAAAACGAGATCGAATGCCAGCCCGCGCATGCACGATCGGGCAGCGGCCGCATCGCCCGCTTGCGTCACGCGAAAACCGTTGTTGGACAGAAAACGCCCGAGCAGTTCGCGGATTTTTTGATCGTCATCGACAACCAAGATATGCGGAGCATTGTCTGGCAACGGCTCGATGCGCGGTTGCGGGCCCGACGCTTTCATTTGCACACCATTTTCTCGTCGCGCGGCAGATCTGCCGGATGAGTGATGAGAGCTTCGACGTGAGCACGATCTTTTTCCGCGATCATCGCAAACAGAAATTGTCGCGTCGAAACGTTAGCGCCAGGACCGGCCGCCGACAACGCAGCCTCCAAACGCTTGACCTGGATCAGGGTCAGCTTGTCGGTTAGCCTCGCGCCCTTGGCCGAAACGTAAAGTCGGCGCTGGCGCCGGTCTTCGTCGCCGGCGCGTTGAATGATGAAACCTTCGTCGATCAGCTGCTTCAGAACGCGCGCCAAGCTTTGTTTGGTGATCTTCAGAATTTCCAACAGCTCGGCGACTTTGAGGCCCGGGTTGCGGTGCACGAAATGTAACACCCGGTGGTGCGCGCGGCCGAACCCGTACTGCTCAAGAATGGTATCGGGATCGCACGTGAAGTCGCGATAAGCGAAGTAAAAGAGTTCCACGCACGCGACGAGATCGTTGTGTTGATCTTCGATGGGGTTACTCCCAAGGCCGTTTGGCTTTGGTGAACTTTGAGCCGCAACACGCCGGCCCGCACTACTGTCGGACGTTATGTCAGTCATATTGACTTATTGGCCTTGATTGTTTCGAGTTTCAAGTCAAATTGTTGGTCATGACCGGCAATCGCTGGCTCTTGCAGGAGAAGCTTTTGGGCGCTAAAGGCTCACTGGAATGTCTCGGGAACGGGCCACCGTTCCCGGCCAAGGCTTGAGAGTAAAAAAACGTCAATACAAGATCGCAGGGCTTTAGAGTTTATGGCTGACCTCGTTCCCTATCACGACCGCGACGGCTTCATCTGGGTTGACGGCGAATTGGTGCCGTGGCGCGAGGCCAAGGTTCACATACTGACCCATGCGATGCACTATGCAAGCGCTGTGTTTGAAGGCGAGCGGGCCTACGACGGCGAAATTTTCAAATTGACCGAGCATTCGCAGCGTTTGCACGAAGGCGCTGGCATTCTCGACTTCGAAATACCTTATACGGTCGCCCAGATCGATCAGGCATGCCGCGACGTCATTAGGGTGAATAACCTTGGCGATTGCTACGTCCGTCCCATTGCCTGGCGCGGCAGCGAGATGATGGGCGTTTCGGCCCAAGCCAACAAGATCCACTTAGCTATCGCGGCCTGGAATTGGGGCTCGTATTTCCCCATGGAACAGAGGCTGAAAGGCATCCGGATCTCGATGGCACACTATCGCCGCCCTGACCCGGCCTGCGCGCCCTGCAAAGCTAAAGCCGCTGGCCTCTATATGATCTGTACGATCGAGAAACACCGCGCCGAGCGTGCGGGATACTCCGATGCCCTAATGCTCGATTACCGTGGGCGGGTGGCCGAGTGCACCGGCGCTAATGTCTTCCTGGTGAAAGACGGCGTCATCCACACACCCGATCCCGATTGCTTTCTGGATGGCATCACGCGGCGCACCGTCATTGGTTTGGCCAAAGCCCGTGGGCTGTCGGTCATCGAACGCACGATCATGCCGGAAGAGCTGGGTTCGTTCAGCGAGTGCTTCATCACCGGCACTGCGGCCGAGATCACGCCGGTCTCTGAGATCGGCGTGCATAACTATAAGCCGGGCGCCATCTGCGAAAACCTGCTCAACGATTACATGGCCTTGGTGCGCCCGAAGAAGCGCGTCGCGGCGGAGTAACGACGTTTTCTTAAATTGCGAAATCGCCGTTGCGGCAGCTGTCGTTTTGCGCAATTCTCAACGCGCTCATATGCAACGCAAAGGCGGTTGGCGATGAAAGCTGCGTTATTCGTCGTCTTGGCCATGATCTCTGCTGGCTATGGAGATTTGGCGTTGGCTCAGCAGGGGCCGGGCGCCCAGGTCAATCCCGGGCGAGATTGCAAGTCGATCACCACGTGCAACTTCAAGCGCACGGGAAGTTATCGGGGATGCTTGTCGAGCTACAGCTGCAGGGTCTGCGATTTCCAGCCAGCTCGGTGTTCGATCGGCGGGGCGCGCGGCAAGGTCTGCGACCGGCTGATCTGCCGTTGGGGCGCCTAAACGTATCTCGGGCTAGATTTTTGGGTTTGCTTCTTGTCGTTTTAATACTGATTAATTTTGGGCCATGATCGGCGCACATACAGCGGCGAGGAATAGCGTGATGGCAGCGGCTGTTACCACGAGAGCGGACGGCGCAAAGGTGAATTCAAAGAAATGTCCGGCAGTTGCGATCAGGGCGGTCCAGAACACCGCGGGCAGCAATGTTACCAACGAAAGTCCGACGCTTCTGAAGATCCAAGCAGATTGAGCGCTAGCGTGAACGTCTTTGACGGCGATGCTGCTGGCCGCAGAATTCATTGCGCTCTCCTAATTTCGCCAAGCTGTTTTCGTTCGGCGATGCAAGATAACGTTAAAGGGTGTGATTGAATAAGCAGTTAACACCCAGCGTGCTCGTGTAGGACCGTGGATTCAATGCTAACAATGCATTACTCCAATAAAAACTGTCCTGCGCTGCACCATAAAATGGTGCACTGAACCAAGCGATGATATCTGTCTGCCCAGCACCGCGAGCCAGTGATAAGCCCATAGAAATGACCGATAAAACTTACGACGTGGCAATCTTGGGCGCTGGTCATAACGGACTGACGACCGCCGCTTATCTCGCACGTGCGGGCTTGGACGTCGTTATGCTCGAAAAATCTGATCAAGTCGGTGGCGCGGCCGTCACGGAAGAATTCGCGCCTGGCTTTCGTAATTCCGTTGCTGCGTACACTGTCAGCCTGTTGAATTCGAAGGTGATTGCCGATCTGGAGTTGGCGCGTCACGGGCTCAAAATCGTCGAGCGACCGGCGGCAAACTTCTGGCCGGTGGAGGGTTCCCGCGGACTATTGATGGGATATGGCGGCCAGGCGCGCAGCCAAGCGATTGCCGAGTTCTCTGTGAAAGATGCCGGCCGGCTTGCGTCCTACGTTGCAGCGCTGGAGCGCGCCGCAGATGTTTTGCGCGACCTGATCGCGCGTACGCCTCCCAACGCGGGTGGTGGACTTTTGGAATTGCTGAAAGGCGGAGCGGTCGGCCGCCGACTGCTGCAGCTGCCGCTCGATGATCAACGCTTGCTGCTTGAACTCTTCACCGCAAGCGCTGCCGATTTTCTAGAGCGCTGGTTTGAAAACGAAACGGTCAAGGGCGCTTTCGCATTCGACGGCATCGTTGGCGCTTATGCTGCACCCTCGACGCCTGGAACGGCTTATGTTCTGCTGCATCATTGCTTTGGCGAGGTGAACGGCAAGCGTGGCGTCTGGGGTCACGCGTTGGGCGGCATGGGCGCGATCAGCGATGCGATCGCGTCCTGCGCCCGCGCCGCGGGCGCTGTCATTCGCACCGGCGTCAAGGTCGACAAAGTTCTGATCCGGGACGGACGTGCGGCTGGTCTCGTGCTGCAGTCTGGCGAGGAAGTCTGTGCCCGCGCGGTCGCTGTCAATGTGCCCCCTAAGCTGTTGTTCCGCGATCTGATGCCCGCCAACGCCGTCGCCCCTGATGTCAGCGCGCGCTTCACGGCCATCAAAAGCGGATCGGGCACGTTCCGCATGAACGTCGCGCTCGGCGAATTGCCAGACTTCATCTGTAGGCCGGGAAAAGAGCCCTCCCGGCATCACGGCGCAGGGATCATCATCGGCCCCACTTTAGGCTATCTCGAGCAAGCTTATCTCGATGCCCGCCAGTCAGGCTGGTCGGCGCAACCGATTGTGGAAATGCTCATCCCGTCGACGATCGATCCGTCGTTGGCGCCGACGGGCAGCCACGTGGCAAGCCTGTTTGTGCAGCACGTTGCGCCGCATCTGCCGGCAGGGCGCAGCTGGGCTAACCCGAGCGAGAAAGAGACGTTCGCCGATCTCGTCATTGCAACCGTCGACCGCTATGCGCCCAATTTCAAAGCGTCGGTTATGCATCGCCAGATTTTATCGCCATTGGATCTCGAGCAGCGCTTCGGGCTGGTCGACGGCGATATCTTCCATGGCCAGCTTGGGCTCGGCCAATTGTTTTCAGCCAGGCCCGTGCTCGGCCACGCCGACTATCGTCTGCCAATTGGAGGGCTATACTTGTGCGGCTCGGGCGCTCATCCTGGCGGGGGCGTGACAGGGGTGCCGGGCATGAACGCCGCGCGCGAGATTATCAAAGATTTTCGCATGCGGGCCGGGCGCCGCGGCAAACTTGGGAGGCGCGGATGACGCTGACGTGTCCAATTCCCGTGCTTTATATCGCCGACGAGGCCGCAGCGCAGCGGTTCTATGTCGATTGGCTGCGCTTCAGGGTCGATTGGGAGCACCGGTTCGAACCTGATTTTCCCCTCTACATCCAGGTTTCGCGTGATGACTGCCGGTTGCATTTGTCAGGGCACAAAGGCGATTGCAGCCCGGGCGCGGCGCTGCGGATCGGCTGCCACGGGGTCGAAACGCTGCTCGCCGAATTCGAAGCCAATACCTACCGTACCCTCAAACCTGGCATTGTAACGCCCCCCTGGGGCGGTAAGGAATTGACACTGACCGATCCGTTCTCCAATCGTCTGACGTTCTACGAAACGCCAGAGAGCTAAAAAGAGCAAACGGACCGTGATCGCCTAATGCGCATTTCCCCAACCGTCGAACTGGACGATAAAGAAATCGAGGAACGTTTCGTGCGTTCGTCTGGCCCAGGCGGCCAGAACGTCAACAAGGTTTCGACGGCCGTTGAGTTGCGGTTCAATTTGGCAGCGAACGTTTCGATACCGCCGCCAGCCAAGACAAGGCTTGTCAAGCTTGCCGGTCGGCGGCTGACCGACGATGGCATTTTGATCATCCAGGCAGACCGGTTTCGCACGCAGGAAATGAACCGGTCGGACGCAAAGAAGCGGCTGGTCGAACTGATCGCGCAGGCGCTGATTGCACCCAAACCCCGCATTAAAACCAAACCGACGCGCGGCTCCAAGGAGCGGCGCTTGAAGTCTAAAATCGTCCGCGGCGGCGTGAAGAAATTGCGTCAGGCGCGCAGCGACGACGAGTGACGACGAGTGACGACGAGTGACGACGATTGAGGAAGATGACAGCGATGCCGCGTTTTGCCGCCAACTTGAGTTTCCTGTTCACCGAGCTGCCGTTTCTGGAGCGCTTTGCAGCGGCGGCGGCGCAAGGGTTCGACGCCGTTGAATTCATGTTTCCCGACGAATGGCCAGCGGCCGATTTGCGCGTCGCTCTCGACACGAATGGCCAGAAGCTCGTGCTGTTTAACGCAGCCCAAGGCGACTGGTCGGCGGGAGAGCGCGGCATCGCGGCGTTGCCGGGACGTGAAGCCGAGTTCGAAGCGGCCATCGCGTCGGCGCTCGACTATGCCGATGTGCTCGGCAATCGGCTGATCCACGTCATGGCGGGGCTCGACAGCGCCGGCGCCAACGCCGCGACGTTTATTGCGAATTTGCAAAAGGGTGCAGACATGGCAGCCGCGCGCGATGTCGCGCTGATCATCGAACCGATCAACACGCGCGATATGCCGGGCTATTTCTTGTCGCGCACGGCGCCAGCGTTGGACATCATCGCAGCTGTCGGAAGCGCGAACGTCGGGCTGCAATTCGACCTCTATCATCGCCACGTGATGGAGGGCGATGTCAGTGCAGGCTTGCGCGAGGTCAAAGATGTTGTGCGCCACATGCAGATCGCGAGCCCGCCAGATCGCGGCGAACCAGGCGAAGGTGAATTGGATTTCAAAACGCTGTTAGCTGAGATCGACGCCAGCGGTTACGAGGGCTTTATCGGCCTCGAATACAAACCGCGCGCTGGCACCATCGCGGGCCTAAGCTGGCGCAGTGAGCTGGGCTGAGTGCGCTGGGCTTTCCCCCTTCTCCCCTTTGGCGGGAAGGTGGTTTCGCCCTTCTCCCCTTGGGG
>JANLPU010000061.1:0-74195 GCA_031367425.1 Hyphomicrobium sp. | reverse complement strand
GCAACGGATCGATGATTGCCCACTCGGCGTCGGTGAGTTCGTAGCGACGTAGCTGTGCCATCCCAACCTCCCACGGTTGGAATCATGAATCACTGTTCGCGCCGTTTGGGAATCCGGTTTATGAGTTTATGACCTAGGGTGAGGGGATGGGCATTTTAAATACGGCCGATAACAACTGCCCGCTCACCCGGCGCGGTATCGCACTTTTGCAATAAATCAACGTTTGGGGGGCCCGCCGGCCTCTCCCCAAGGGGAGAGGCGAAGTCTCCTTCTCCCTCCTTGGCGGAGCCAAGCTTTGCTTCGACGGGATAGGGTTAGGGCGCGGATTTTATAAAATAAAATCGCGGCCCGTCAGGTGGATGAGGCCCCGCAATACGATCTGGATGTCGGCGACGCCATCACCGTTGGTGTCGGCTTCGACAATGGTGCGGTCGTGCGCGTGGCCAGCTAGGTTTATGCTGACGGCGTGAACTTGTCCGGCTTGGTTGGAAAATGCCGATGATCCCGCCCAAACGAATTTTTCGTTGGCGGCGGTGGCTCCATTCGCATCGATAGTCGACAGATCGATGCGATCCTGCCCATGACGAAAATCTGTGATCGTATCGCGCCGCGCAGCGCCCGCAGCGCTGTCGCCTAGCTTATTGAAATCGAACGTGTCTCGTCCAGACCCGCCCGTGAATATATCTCGTCCTAGGCCGCCGTCGAGAAGATCGCGGCCGGCGCCACCATCGATCTGATCGCGGCCGAGGCCGCCAGAGAGTTGATCGTCGCCGTCGCCGCCTGCCAGGACGTCGTTGCCTTTGAAGCCAAACAGCGTGTCGTTGCCGCCGTGACCGAGGATCACGTCGGAAGAAGCTGTACCAGCCACGAGATCTGCGGCATCGCTCGTGGCATCTTTGGAATGGAGGGGCGCGAGCGTGCGATCCAATCCGCGCTTCAAGGCCACGGTCGGGATGAAACCGTCTGCCAATGCGGCTTGAATGAAACGGCCCATTCCGTCGAGTTCGTTGACGTAGTCGACTGCGAACACGGCTTTGCCATTGGCAATGAAATCATGCTTCAGCGCGGCAATGACACCCTTGTCAGGCAGGAAACCGTTGTTTTCATTGGCACTGCCATTGCGCAGATAAACGTCTTCGACAGCGATGGCGTTGATCGAATTTAGAAACGCTGCCTTGCGTGTGGGATCGGTGTCGGCGAGCGCATCGATAATGAGCACGCCGTTCTGCGGGATGATTGCAAAATCCAGGTTTGTCTGGCGCGCGTGGGCGGTCAGGGCGACGATGAAGTCGATCATGCGCGCCGCAGCGTCATGCTCAGTTTTGGGATCGCCAGCGTGATGCTCTGCAGGCGTCGCTTCGGCCGCCCAGAAATAATACGCATCGACGATATCCAAATAGGCGCCATCGAATCCTTGCGCCACGATCTGATCGATATAGCCGGTGTGGGCATCGTTGAAGATGAGCTTTTGCCAATCGGCGTCCCAATAGCGAACCTTGCGGCTCTCTGGAAAGGCCTGATCGATGGGACCGAGCCAAGCGGGCGCGGCAGACGTCAGCGCGCCCGTCGCATGGCCGGTCGAGGTCCAGTTATTATGCCAGTAGGATTGAAAATCGCTCGCTTCACCAATCGAGATGTAGGAGACCGCGACCGCATTGGCTTTGAAGGTGTCGACTTCCGTCGGCGTCCAACGGTTCGGCCCGCTACCGTCGCGCGAGTAGTCGGTGACCCTTAAGCCCGCACCGCTTCCCGCGATCTGCGCCGGGTTAATTGGTGCGCCATTGAGGCCTTGGAGCTGATAGCTCCAGTTGGTGACATCTATTAAACCGTGCGACGTTTTGAAGATGGGCATGAGCAACTCGTGAGTGGAGAAGGCTGGCGATCTATCTTCGGGTGTTCGGCGTTAACACCGCTTTACTGTGTAGGCGGTAAAGGCTCGCGCGGCCGCAGGGTCAGCGGTTGGTGAGCTTGAGTTCGATGCGGCGATTCCGGCGCAGCGCTTCTTCGGTATTGCCAGGCTCGATCGGCTGGAATTCGCCGTAGCCGGCCGCAACGAGCCGGTTAGCCGACACGCCTCGGGCGATCATATATTTGACGACGGACGAGGCCCGCGCCGTCGACAGCTCCCAATTGGAAGGAAATTGCGGGCTCGAAATCGGCCGTGGATCGGTATGGCCGTCGACCTGCAGGGCCCAATCAATTTCCGCCGGGATCTGCTTTTCGAGTTCGCGAATGGCTGAGGCGAGTTGATCCATCGCGGTATAACCTTCGGGCGTCAGGGTCGCCGAGCCTGAGGGAAATAACACTTCCGATTCAAACACGAACCGGTCGCCGACGACGCGAATATCGCGGCGATCTTTCAACAAGTCGCGTAATCGGCCGAAAAAATCAGAGCGGTAGCGTTGCAGCTCCTGCACCTGGCGCGCCAGCGCGGCGTTGAGACGAGCGCCTAAGTCCTTGATCGTTTTATCGCTGTCTAGGCCCTTCTTATCGGACGCATCGAGCGCTTCGTTGAGAGCCGCCATTTGCCGACGCAACGCGAGCAATTGCTGATTAAGAAGATCTACTCTTGAAAGCGCTTCGGCCGAGGCCGTTTTCTCCGCTTCGAGGTCGGCGGTCAGCGACGACATCCGGTTTTCCGCGAGCTTGGCCTTTTCGTCAGCGCCAACGCCCGTGCCCAATAGTTTCGAGTTTTCATCCCTGAGCGCCGTTAGCGAAGCTTGCAGAGATGCGAGCTCGTCTTGGGCGTTTTTGTCTTTGCCTTTTTCCAGACTGAGCAGGCTGGTCAATTCGGTGATCTGGCGGGTCAGCTTGCGCAGAGCATTATCTTTGCCGGTCGCTTCCTGGGCGGCGAAATATTGCGCGATCATGAACAGCGACATGAGGAACGTGACGACCAGCAGCAGCGTCGACAAAACGTCGACGAAGCCCGGCCAGAACTCGCCGTAATCCGCGCCCCGCTTTGATCGCCCGCGCGCCATCAGGCTTTGCCTCCACGCTTCATGTTGTCAGCGAGATTTTTCAACATGCTGGCGACTTCGGTTTGCTGGGCTGCCTGTTCATCGACCCATTCGCGCACGACTTTTTGTTCAGCGCGCATCTGATTGACAAGTTGGGTGACGCCGCGCGCCAGATCGCGAACGTCTTCGCCGGAATTGCCCGACGGCGCGCCGCTGGTCAGCATTGCGGGCGGCGCGACCTGCTGATCGGTGAGCCTTGACGTAAAATCTTCGAGCGCGCGCTGCATATCGACGACCGCGCCGAGCAGTTGTCGCGTGACGTAGTCCGATGATGCCGAGCCGCCGCCAGCGGGGGTGAGTTCGGTAATGCCCGAAAGCCACTCTTCGAGCTCGTTGTAAAACCTGTTGTGGGCATGGCTCGCTTGCAGTTCCAGGAAGCCAAGCACAAGTGAGCCAGCAAGGCCCAAGAGCGATGACGAGAACGCCGTGCCCATGCCCTTCAGCGGCGCTGAAAGTCCAGCTTTCAAATCTCCAAACAGCTGAACGTTATCGGTCGCCTTGTTGTCGAGCGTATCGATCGCGTGGCCGACGGAATTGATGGTCTCGAGCAGGCCCCAGAAGGTGCCGAGCAGGCCGAGAAAAACAAGTAGGCCCACAAGATAGCGGCCGGTGTCGCGCGCCTCGTCGAGCCGCGACCCGATGCTGTCCATGAACGAGCGCATGGCAGCAGTCGATAGCGATAAGTTGCCGGTCCGGTCGCGCAACATCGTCGCCATCGGCGTGAGCAGAACGGGCTTGTGGGGAATGGCGAGCCCTGGATCGGCTATGCGAAAGGCGTTGACCCAGCGAATTTCGGGATAGAGCCGCCCAACTTGGCGGAAGGCATAGATGATGCCGAGAAAAAGAACGCCGACGATGAGGCCGTTGAGACCAGGATTATTGAGGAACGATTTGAACAACTGTTCGTGCAGGATCGCCGCCAAAAAGCCAACAAGTGTGAGGAATATCAACATCCTGAGGAGGAACACACCCGGTGGCGTCAGACGCCGGGCGATGGGGGCGACGGCAGCGTCCCCCTGGCGGTTCTTGGCCATACCTTGAAAATCTCCCGGACCTGATCCCTTGCAGTCGTGCACCGTCCCCTAAACTTTAGATTGAAGCTCTGCCAGCGAAAACCGGCAACATCATGCCGGAAAACACGCCTCAGCTGTGGCTCATACGCTTTAAGACTTGGTGCCGCCGTTGCCGATCATCGGGAGCAAGACTTTCTGCAGCGTACTGTTGGCGGCCAGCACGTCGCCGGTTTCGAGCATTTTTTCTCCGCCGTCGAGATCGCTGACGAAACCGCCAGCTTCCCGGATCAGCACGATACCGGCTGCTAAGTCCCAGGGCTGCAAATTGCGCTCCCAGTAGCCATCATAGCGGCCGGCCGCGACAAACGCCAAATCGAGTGCTGCTGAACCTGACCGGCGGATGCCGGCCACCTCGCGCATCACGGTTTCCATTTCTTTCAGGAATTTCGGGTGGCCCGGGCGGCCGCGATGGGGGATGCCGGTGGCGACCAGCGCGTCGCCGATCGATTTGCGCGCGGCCACCCGCAAGCGGCGGTCGTTGACGAATGCGCCCTTGCCTTTTTCGGCAGTGAACAGCTCGTCGCTGGCCGGATTGTAAATGACGCCGGCAATCAATTGGCCCTCGCGCTCCAATCCGATGGAGACGGCAAACATCGGATGCGAATGGAGAAAGTTCGTCGTGCCATCGAGCGGATCGACGAGCCAGCGGTGGGTTTTGTCGGCACCCTCGACGAGGCCGCGCTCTTCCATCAGAAAGCCGTAGCCCGGCCGCGCCTTGGACAGCTCTTTGAAGATGATCTCTTCGGCTTTGTGGTCGGCGATGGAGACGAAATTTGCCGGGCCTTTGATCGACACTTGCAGTTGTTCGACTTCGCCAAAATCTCTGATGAGACTGCGGCCCGCTTTGCGCGCGGCAGTGATCATCACGTTGAGTGTCGGCGAAACGAGGGCCATGAACTAAGTTTTCCAAAGAGCGCAGTTGCGAGTAAAAGTCGGCGTAAAGGAGTGCGCGGTGACTAGCGGCTCGAGCGCGCGAACGCAAGGCTTGAGGCTATAACCCGGTTACCGGATCGTGCTAGAGGGTCGCTTAGCGCTACAATGACGGTTGGATCTGAATCCGGTCCGCCCATTCAGATGCCGCCTTTTCGGCTGCTTGCCGGTCGGCCTTGGCGAGTTTGGCGACGGTGTCGTCGAGCGATTTATCGGCAAGACCGCTCTTTTGGGCAATCAACCGCCACTTGGCCGCTTCGATGGGGTTTTTATCCGTCCCGATGCCTTCCAAATAAACATAGGCTAACCGGTTTTGCGCGCCCGCTATCCCTTTTTCAGCCGCCGCCCTGAGATAGGGGACGGCTTTTGGTTCGTCGCGGGTGAGGCCGAGGCCTTTAAACAGCAGCACGGCGTAATCGTATTGCGCCGCCGCCAAGTTTTGTTCAGCCGCCCGTGACATCCATTGCGCTGTTTCCAAAGCATTGGGCGCAACGCCGGTGCCCGATTGATAGAGACCAGCCAGATCATACTGTGCCTGAGCGATGCCCTTTTCAGCGGCATAGCGAATGTGCTGCGCCGCGCGGATAGGGTTTTCCGGCTTGCCGTCGCCTTTCAGGAACAGCAAGCCGAGATTATAATTGGCGAGTGCGTGACCGGTGAGTGCTGCCTGCTCAAAAAGTTTGGCGGCTGCGTCGCGATTTTTTTCAACGCCGCGCCCTTCGGCCAGCAGAATGCCGAGCGCAAACATCGCTGGAACGTCGCCGAGCTCGACGGCGCGCGTGTACCAGTTCACTGCAGTTTTTTCATTTTTTGGCACGCCTAACCCTTCGGCATAGATGCGCGCGATGAGAGTGTGGGCTTGCGGGTCGTTGTGGGCGGCGGCGTCCTCGGCGAGCTTCAGAGCGGTGAGATACTGGCCTTGATCGAAGGCGGTGTAAGCGGCGTCTTCGCCGGTTGCGGGCACCGTCGTCGGCACCGTTTTTGAGTGGTCGCTGGTCGGGCCTTTGACAGGAGAAGCGGGCTTTTTAGCAGCCGGTGCATCGGATTTTTGAAACCATGAACTGGATTCAGCGACCGCTCCGTTGTTAACGGCCAGACCGCCACCGAGCACAAAGAGTGTTGTCAGACTGAAGAGTGCTGGCAAAGTTTTGGTCGCGACCCGCTTGGGCGTCATGCTTCGGCCCTCGCGCGCGCAAACGCTGCGACGAACATTTCGATCTCGTCGGTTGTGGGCGCAATGGCTTTGAGGGCCGGCGCGATAAAATCGGCACCCGCTGCTGCAAGCGCTGTTGCCTGGTCTGCCGTTTCGACGTCGAAGGCAACGCAGGGCACTTCAAATATCTCAGACCACCACGCGATCAGATCGAGCCGCCGTTGGCGCGCCGTGTCGCGATCATCGACGTGCACTGGAATGCCAAAGCCGATGTAGTCGGCACCCGCTTCTCCAGCCGTCATGGCGATGTGTTTGGAGCGCCCGGCCTCGACGCCTACGATCCGGTCGCTGCCGAGTTTGGCGCGCGCGGCTTTGTAGCGATCCTCTTGATCCTCCGCCCAAGACAAGTGCACGCCATCGGCTTTGAGGCTGAAAGCGAGAGCGGCATCGTCGGCGACCACAGCTGCAATTTTTTGGGCTTGGGCGAGTTCGATGAGCTGGCGGGCAGCACCCGCGTCGAACGCAGCGTTGCCTGCCGCGCGAATAAGTACGCTGGCAACCTTACGCGTGCGCAGCGCCGCGCTCAGCGCTTTGTCCGCCCCGCGTTCCGCTTCGATCACAAGATAGAGTTCGGTGGTACCGCTCAAAACCCGTCTCTCCTTGTTCCCTCTGCCGGGGATATGTGACATGGGCTATCAGAGCCAATTGGGGCAGAAACAAGAAGAGTTCAACGGCAGCGACCAAAGAGCCTAAACGCTCAGCTTGTGAGTCTTGCGCGCCGCAGTTGGGCAGCGAAGCCGAAGAAAACGGCCCAGATGAGCACTTTCGCCATTTACGCGACCGCGAACGAAGTTCATTCTGATCCCTTGATTGGGGGAGGCCGACCACAATCCGCCATCTTACGGGGCGAGGGTTTGTGTGCGGTTGCAACTATTTGCGCGCCTTCTTGCGGCGAACGGAGCATTTTCGGTATGTCGATTGACGTCTTGGGCAGCCGTGCCGGCTGGATTGCCTTGTTGTGCAGCGTCGCCGTATTGGCCGGTTCGCCAGCATTCGCTGAGCCCGAAAGTGCGGCCCCCGCCGCAGCGGCAAGCCCGTCGGCTCCGGAGACCAATCCTGCGCCTGCTCCCTCGTCTGTCGGCAACGCTGATGCGACCAAAACCGAAGCCTCGCCGAGCGGCGCAACCGTAAAAGTTATCGAGCTGCCTTCGAGTGCCGACAAAACCCCCGAAGCTGCCAAGCCGACTGAGCCACCAAAGGACGCCGCTGCCGCGCCCGCTCAAGAGGCAACTAAGCCTGCAGCCACTGCAGCCACTGCTGCCACAACGCCTGGAGCCTCAGACGCCGTGCTCGATGCCGTGCGCCGCAAGCTCGCCGACAAATCCTTCGCCGGCCGTCAAGACGGCGACGACATCGCCGCATTAGCCGCGTTTTACGGATCCGGCAGCGCGATTGTGTGGACCTCCAATTCAGGCTTCAGCGAGAAAGCAACCACCGTCATTGCCGAACTTAAAAAGGCCGATGACTGGGGGCTCGACGCAAAAGCATTCGTGGTGCCCGAGCTGGCGGCGTCTGCAAGCCCTGACACGCAAGCGGACGCGGAAGTCTCGTTGTCGCTCGCGGCATTGAAATATGCCCGTCATGCGCGCGGCGGACGGGTCGAACCGGTGTCGCTTAGCAACATCCTGGATATGAAGCCGCCGCTCAAGGATCCCAAAGCGGTCATGAGCGAACTCGCCGACAGCGCGTCGCCCGACAGCTACCTGCGCGGTCTCAATCCAAAGCATGCCGAGTTTGAAAAGCTCAGGCAAGCGTTGCTGAAGGCGCGCGGCCCGCAACAGCCCGAGGATAAGCTCGACGACGCGCTCAAGATTAAGCTCCCGGACGAGGGCTCGGCTTTTAAGTTGGGCAATACCCATGGCGAGATCGCGCTGCTGCGCAAACGCCTGAAGGTCGAAGCAGCATCCTCGTCTGAAGACTTCCTTTTTGATGCCAAACTCGAGGCGGCGCTGAAATCTTTTCAAGAAGCGCATGATCTTAAAGCCAACGGTGTTCTGACTAGCAAAACGCGCGCTGCTCTGAACCGCGAAGGCCAGCCCAAGAAAGTCGATCACAAAGGCCGCGTTGACCTGATCCTGGTCAACATGGAGCGCTGGCGCTGGCTGCCGGAAGATCTCAGCGCGTTCTACGTCATCAACAACATTCCGGAATTCGCCAGCCGGGTGATGAAGGGCGGCGAGGAAGTTTTGAAGCAGAAGATCATCGTCGGCCAGCCGACGTGGCCGACGCCGGTTCTGACGTCGAGTATGGAGTTCGTCATTTTTCATCCCGAGTGGGGAGTTCCCGACGGCATCAAGGTCAAGGAACTGCTGCCGCGTTTGAAACGCGCATCGGCCCAGTACGGCGGCGGGTTCCTTGAGGAATTGTTTAGCGGCGGCAGTGCAGGCGCGGGCGGGCGCGTGCTGCAAGCCTATAAACTGACGCCAACGTTGAACGGCCATCCGGTCGATGCCAATCAGATCGATTGGAACAAGGTCGACATCAAGCGCTTCAGTTTTGTGCAACCCGCAGGCGCTGAAAACCCGCTCGGCATCGTCAAGTTCCGCTTTCCTAACCGGCACGACGTTTATATGCACGACACGCCTCAGCGTGGCCTGTTCGCACAATCGTTCCGGGCACTGAGCCATGGCTGCATGCGGTTGGAAAATCCCAAGCGGTTGGCTGAAGTTCTGCTTGGCGAAGACAAAGGCTGGGGTGCAGACAAGATCCGCGATCTCCTCTCAGGCGCTGCTGCTTCCAACGAAATCGCCTTGTCGAAACCCATTCCGGTTTACCTGACTTACTTTACCGCGCGTGTCGGGGCCGACGACAAGCTTGAAACCTACTCGGATATTTATGGCCACGATGAGCGGCTGCTGAGCGCGTTGGCCGGGCATCCCGTGAAATACAATCCGCCAGATCATTCTAAGGAAGATTTCGTGGCGGCGGGCGAGCCTGCCGGCGACGCGGTAGTGGCGGGCAAAAAGGGTAAAAAGTCAGCGGCGGGCGCGAATGGCTACAATCAGAAGGCATCCGGCCAGACCGCCGCCGACTTCATCGGCAACGCGTTCAATGGGCTGCTGGCGAATTAAAACGCAAAAAAAGAGGACGAGGAATTTCCCCGGCCTCTTTAAGTGCAAGCCTCTAAGCGGCTAAGATCAGGCCGCCTTTTCGAGCTTCTTTTCCCATTTGCCCAGTGCCGCCAATCCATTCATGTGGGCACGATGGGCAAACGCGCGCTGACCGGCGGCGACGTTGTCAGATTTGCCGCTCCATGCCGAGAGCGCGGCGGCCTGTAACGCGCGGCCATAAGAAAACGTCAGCGGCCACGGCATGCCACCGATCGCATTCATCAACGACAAATGCTCGGTTGCGGCTTCGTCCGACTGGCCGCCAGACAAAAACGCGATGCCTGGAACCGACGACGGCACCGTCGCCTTCAGGCACTTGACGGTTTTCTCGGCAACCTCAGCGGCGCTGGCCTGCTTGGGTGATTTTTGACCGGCGATGACCATGTTAGGCTTCAGAATAATGCCTTCAAGATCGACGCGCGCATCGTACAGTTCGCGGAACACAGAACGCAGCGTCCACTCGGTGACGCGATAGCACTCGTCGATCGAATGAGACGAATGCGCCCCATCCATCAGCACTTCCGGCTCGACGATGGGAACGATGTTGGCTTCCTGGCACAAGATCGCATAGCGGGCGAGTGCGTGCGAATTCGCCTTGACGCAATTCCATGTCGGCATGCCGTCGGCGATGGTGATGACGGCGCGCCATTTGGCGAAGCGCGCGCCGAGCTTGTAATATTCAGCGAGCCGCTCGCGCAGGCCATCCAGGCCCTCGGTGATGGTTTCGATATGCGAGGTCGGGCCAGCGAGCGGCTTGGCGCCGGCATCCACTTTGATGCCGGGGATGGAGCCAGCGGCCCGCATCATATCGACGAGCGTGGTGCCGTCCTTGGCTTTCTGGCGAATGGTCTCGTCGTACAAAATGACGCCGGAGATGTGGTTGGCCATCGCGTTCTTCGCGGAAAACAGCATCTCGCGATAATCGCGCCGACTATCTTCCGTCGAGACGGTTTTGATGACGTCGAACCGCTTCTTGATCGTGCCAGAGCTTTCGTCGGCGGCGAGAATGCCTTTACCTGGCGCGACGAGGGCGTGGGCGATATCTTGCAGTCGTTCGGTCATGGGTTCGGTCATGGGTCGCTCCCGGAGCCGTTGGTGGATTAAGATTTGATGGTTGATCTAGCGTCAAACCTTTGAGGCTTCCAGCCCCTCGAACGTCACAGGCGCACCAAACTGTTGGAAATCCGCGCCGGTCTGCCTCTAACGCCACTCCCGAAGCGTTATCCTAACTGGAACGCCACTTTGGTTGTGATAAGCTGACGACATGATCAAGGCTCTCGAACAAGCCATCGCTAAAGTCCGGCGCTTGCCGGAAGAAAAGCAGCAGCTCGCGGCCGAGCTTCTGGAAGAGCTGGCGGCGGTCGAAGAAACGTACATCCTGTCGGATGCAGAGCGCGCCATTTTACTCCCGGCCTTAGAGCGGGCAAAACGCGGCGAGTTCGCCTCGGATGAGGAAATGAGCGCGCTTTGGCGCAAATGCGGTTTGTGAAACTCCGCTACGATAGCCGCGCACGTTCAGACATCGATGAGCTTTATCGCTATACTGCGGAGCGGGATCCTGCCGCTGCAGCTCGTGTCGTTGCTGAATCCGGGCACTTTCAGAGCAACTCATTGGCCGGCCGCATTTGGGCCGCACGACAAAAGTCTCAGGGGTATTCCTTCGCTCGGTCGCGAAGTATCCTTACGTCATTTTTACACGATCAGGCCAAGTGAGATTGTGATCCTACACGTCCGCCATACGGCGCGGCGCGAACCCGATCCGAGCGAAGTGACCTGATCACTTCGCTCGGGATCTCCATCCACCCCTAACCCAACTTACCCATGGCGACGGCGGTGTCGGCCATGCGGTTGGAGAAGCCCCACTCGTTGTCGTACCAGCACAGCACGCGCACGAGATTGCCGTCGACGACCTTGGTCTGATCGAGGTGGAAGATCGACGAGCGGCTGTCGTGATTGAAGTCGCTCGACACGTTGGGTTGATCGGTCGTGCCCAGAATGCTTTTTAGAGGACCGCTGGCCGCTGCCTTCAACATGGCTTCGTTGATCTCGGCAATGGTCGTTGCGCGCTTCGATAAAAACTTGAAGTCGACGACCGAGACGTTGGGCGTCGGCACGCGGATCGCTGTGCCATCGAGACGGCCAGCCAGTTCCGGCAGCACGAGGCCGACGGCTTTGGCAGCGCCCGTCGATGTCGGGATCATCGACAGCGCGGCGGCGCGCCCGCGATAAAGATCCTTGTGCATTGTGTCGAGCGTCGGCTGGTCGCCGGTATAAGAGTGAATCGTCGTCATGAAACCTTTGTCGATGCCGACGAGGTCGTGCAGCACCTTGGCGACGGGCGCCAAGCAGTTCGTCGTGCACGACGCGTTCGAGACTATTAAATGATCCTTGGTCAGCTGGTGGTGGTTGACGCCGTACACAATGGTCATATCGGCGCCATCGGCGGGGGCCGAGATCAATACGCGCCTGGCACCAGCGTCCAGATGCGCTTTCGCTTTGTCTTTCGAAGTGAAGATGCCCGTGCATTCCAACGCGATGTCGACGCCCAGGGCTTTGTGCGGCAAGTCGGCCGGATTCTTGTGCGCCGTCACTTTGATCGGTCCATGGCCGACATCGATGCTGTCGCCTGCAACCTTGACGACGTGTGGAAAGCGGCCGTGAACGCTGTCGAAGCGCAACAGATGCGCGTTTGTTTCCACCGGCCCCAGATCGTTGATCGAGACGACTTGAATATCGGTGCGTCCGCTCTCGACAATTGCGCGCAGAACGTTGCGACCAATGCGGCCAAATCCGTTGATCGCGACCTTCACAGTCATGTTACCTCCGGGAGTTTCCTGCGCAAATATGAAGCCCGTAGAGCTTCTGTACCGGCGCACATATTGCTTGCTGGATTGCTTGCTCGGCAGCAAGCTCTGAATCGGGGGCCATTAACTGGGCCTTGAGCATACCTGTCAATGCGGCATCCCATAAATCTGAAAGCGAAATCGCGCATCGATTACGCGTGTTTCGTGCTGCAAGCCCGTGGCAAATTGGTTTTTGCGCATCTCATATCGGACACTGTCTTGACGTGTGTTGACGTCGTTCGCACCTGACCTTTAACGTGGTTACTCGTGCGCTATCGCGTCGATCGTGTCCCGGTGGGGACGAGTAGAGGTCATGGCAGAACGTAATACTGCAAAATCAAGTGTTCCGGCACGCGCTGCAACGAGCGCCAAGGCAAAGCGTTCAGCCAGCGCTAAGCCTGGGCGCAAAGCCGAGGCCGCGATGGGGCTTGCCGAACAGAACGCCAAGCTCGCAACAGAGCTGACGGCGGCGCACGAGCGGATCGCGGAACTTGAGCGCAAACATTCCGAAATCGTCAATCGCATTGATTGGGTTATCGATTCGCTCCATAACCTGACCGACGAGCGTTGAGTCGTCGTTTGGCACATAACATCGGGGGCGGCGGATCGCCGTTAGCAGTTGGCTCAAGTCGCCATCACGTTCAACAATCGGACCTACCGTTTTCAATGCGGCGAGGGTGATGTCGAGCGCCTCGAAAAGTTGTGCGAATACCTAAAAGACAAGCTTGATACCTTGATGCGCGAGCACGGCCAGATCGGCGACGAGCGCCTCGTGCTTATGGCGGCGTTTACGATCGCTGACGAGCTTTTCGATGCGCGCGCCGACATCGACGACCTGCTCGACAGTCAAACGGACAAACTTAAGTCGGTGGCGTCGGAGGTGTCGGATAAGGCCTCTGACCGCGACAAAGCTCGCACGTCTCAAGGTTGACCGGGCCGTCGTCAAATATGATCGAAAAATTACGGGCCTGGGCCAGGTCGCTGAAGTCCGAAATCGCCGTGCTTTCGGCAGCTATTCGCGATCCACGCACGCCCATCAGCGCTAAAATTTTGGGCGCGGTCGTTGTTGCCTATGCGCTCAGCCCCATTGATCTCATCCCGGACTTTATTCCGGTCATCGGCTTTCTCGACGATCTGATCTTGGTGCCGCTCGGGCTATGGGCGCTCAAACGGATGATCCCTGGGGAAGTTTTGTCAGAACATCGCGCCCGCATCGCCAATGGTGCGCGTTTGGCTCCAAACCGGAGCGCGGCGATGGTTATCGTCGCTCTTTGGCTGATTTCGCTCGTCGGCGTCAGCTATTGGGTATGGGACAAAGCTGGGCGCCCCTGGATTTATTGACGGGCATATCCTAGATGTAATGCGCTGCGGGGTTCGTTAGGGACAATATGACCCGGGGGCCTATAAGATCCGCACGGGTGCTGTCCCTGGCCGGAGCCGTGGTTCCGGACACATGGCGCCCACCTACACTCGTAGGGACCACGCGGGATCATCGGACCGACGGCCTCGCGGCAACTGTCTTCCTTGAGCGGACATCTGACAAATATGGACGAGGCGATTGTCGCGGCGAAGTCTGACATGCGAGCGGCAGCGCTCGAGCGCCGCAAGGCAGCTTTCGGCACGCACGGTATTGAAGCTTCGCGGCGGCTTGGAGCGCAAGGCCTCGATTTTCTGAATATCAAACCCGGGACGATAGTGTCGGGGTTTGCGGCAATCCGCGATGAACTCAACCCGGCGCCGCTGTTGACGTGGCTCGACGCCGAAGGTTTCCAGCTCGCTCTTCCCGTGATGAAGGGCAAGGCCAAACCGCTCATCATGCGCGCTTGGACGCCGGGTGATGTTTTGGAACCTGCAGCCTGGGGCATCGCCGAGCCAACGGACGACAAGCCGGAAGTCGATCCCGACGTCGTGCTCGTGCCGTTGTTGGCATTCGACAGTCACGGGTTTCGCATCGGCTACGGCGGCGGATTTTATGACCGCACCTTGCAAGCTTTGCGGGCCCGAAAGCCCATCGTCGCCGTCGGCATTGCCTATGATGAACTTGAGGTCGACGCGGTCCCGCACGACAGCTATGACCAACGTTTGGATTGGGTGCTGACGCCGTCTGGCCCTAAGAAATGCAAATCCACATAGCTCCACTTCGCATCGCCTGCATAAGCGGGGCGTGCAGGATGGGGCGAGGGAGCTGAATGCGCCTATTATTTCTCGGTGATGTCGTTGGCCGTTCTGGCCGCAATGTGGTGTGTGAAGCGCTGCCCGGTCTGATCAAAAGCTACAATCTCGATTTCGTTATCATCAACGGTGAAAATTCAGCCGGCGGCTTTGGCATTACGGAAGCCATCCTGTTGGACTTGTTAGACGCTGGCGCCGATGTCGTGACGCTGGGCAACCACGCCTTCGATCAGAAAGAAACGCTCGTCTATATCGAGCGCCAAGAGCGGCTGATCCGGCCGATCAACTACCCGCAAGGCACGCCAGGGCGGGGCGCGACGCTTGTCAAAGCCCGCAACGGCGCCGACGTTCTTGTGATCAACGCCATGGGCCGCGTGTTCATGACCGAACTCGATTGCCCGTTTCGCGCCGTCGATAACGAGATCAGCGCGTGCCGCTTGAAATCCGAAGTCGACGTGATCTTCGTCGACTTTCACGCCGAAGCGACGAGCGAGAAGCAAGCGTTCGGATTTTTCGTCGACGGGCGGGTGTCCGGCGTCGTGGGAACGCACACGCATGCGCCGACCAGCGATCATAAAATTCTGCCCGCCGGCACCGCCTATATGTCTGACGCCGGCATGTGCGGGGACTACAACTCGGTTCTCGGCATGGAAGCGGAGGAACCGCTCAATCGGTTTCTGACCAAGATCACGAAGGCTCGGTTCGAGCCCGCGCTTGGACCTGCAACAATGTCTGGATTTGCGATTGAAATCGACGACAAGACAGGGTTAGCCACCAAAGTCGCAGCCTTCCGGCAAGGCCCGCACCTCGAGCCCACCGTGCCGTCGTTCTGGCAGATTTGAGCTGGGGCGAGAGAGACGTTTCCAGTTATTTCAAAATCTTCAGCGCCGTTGCAACAGGCAGGCAGAGGCGGCGCGGTTGATCGGGCAAGGCTGCAAAGCCGAAATGTTCGTAAAATCTTTTGGCCTTTTCATCCTTGGCATCAACGAAAATAGCAAAAACGCCGAGATCGCTATTCACTATGCGCCAGATGGCGTCGGCAAGCAGAGCGCCCCCGAGCCCAATGCCGTGCGACGATGACGCGACGGCCAAGCGGCCGATGAGAGCGGCCGGAACGACGGGATAACAGGGTAGTTTTTTAGCGATCGGCGCTGGCAGGCTTTCAAGTGCAACGCCGGTGGCAGCCAAAGTATAATAGCCAGCGACGGTCAAAATCGTGCGGTCGATGGCCACGAAGCAAGTTGCAAGGCGGCGGCGAATATCCTGCGTAGCTTGCTCCTTGAAATATCGGTCCAGAGGTGCTGCTCCGCACGAGAACGTGTCGCGGGGGTGCTGATCACTGAGCATTTCAATTCGGAAACGGCCGACCACTTAGTCCGCCAGCAACTGGCGGCGGCGCTTGAAAGCTTTGCGCAAAGCGGCCGCAGGCGGTGGCGGCTTCAACAGCAATTGGGCAAAGCGCTCCTGGCCCGCACGCGTCAGCTTTATAAGTTCGGCATCGGCGACGACTTTTTGGGCGGCATCTTGCGCGGCGGTGACCACAAAGTCACTGACCGAGCGGCCCTGAATTTCAGCCGCGCGTTTGACAAGCGCGTGGGCCTGTGGCGCAAGGCGGGTCTCAAGTCGGGCGGTACGGGACATTGCAAGTGGTTCTCGGGTCAATATACTACTGATTTATTGTACGGTAAATCGCCGTACAAATCAAGCGGGCAACACGAGAGCGTTAGCTGCAAAGAAGGGTTATCGCACCCTTGACGTTGGCCTGCGGTCCGACGCACAAGACGGCATCCCGAATTCTTTGCACAATCACGGACGATGCCCCATGGCCGGCCATTCAGCGTTTAAGAACATCATGCACAAGAAGGGTCGCGCGGACGCGGCCCGAGCGCGAATCTTCGCCAAGCTCGGCCGGGAAATCACGGTTGCGGCCAAGATGGGCATGCCCGATCCCGCCATGAACGCGCGGCTGCGTCTGGCCATTCAGGCGGCGCGCGCCGAGAACATGCCAAAGGACAACATCGAGCGCGCCGTCAAGAAGGCGTCGGGCACCGACACGGCCAACTACGATAGCATCCGTTATGAGGGCTACGGGCCCGGCGGCGTCGCGATCATCGCCGAAGCCTTGACCGACAATCGCAATCGCACCGGCGGCAATGTGCGTTCGGTCTTTACGAAATATAATGGCAACCTCGGCTCGACCGGCTCGGTCAGCCACATGTTCAACCACGTCGGCGAAATTACGTATAAGCCCGCGGTCGCGTCCGCCGACACGATGTTAGAAGCCGCAATCGATGCGGGTGCCGACGATGTCGCGTCCGACGCCGCCGGGCACGCCGTGTTGTGCGCGTTCGAGAGCTTGAGCGGCGTTGCTGCCGCGCTTGAGGGAAAACTAGGCGAGCCGGTCAGCGTCAAGACCGTGTGGAAACCAAACCTGACGACGCAGGTCGACGAAGACCAAGCGACGTCGATTATGAAAATGATTGCGGCGTTGGAAGAGGACGAGGACGTGCAGAACGTCTATGCCAACTTCGAAGTCTCTGAAGACGTCATGAAGAAGCTGACAGCCGCTTGAACTCAGGCGCGGGCTTTCGATCCGAACCAGCGCTTGAGCAGATGGTCGAGCGATATCGCGCCGGGTCCCGCGATCGCCAACCAGCCAAAGATCGCCATGTAAGCGGTCTCTTCAAAGCCGAGCAGCGTTTCGAGACTGTCAACTTGGGCCCATTTCGCGCTGGCGATGGCGACCAACATGACGATGACGAGGGGCACCGCCGCAATCCGAGTAAACAGCCCCAATAGCAACAACAGCCCGCCGACGAATTCGACGCCCGAAACGAACGGCGTTAAAATTTCCGGATTGGGAATTCCCCATTCTCTGAAATTCTCGATCATCTTTGGCAAGTTGTGCAGCTTTGTCCAACCGCTCCACAAGAACACCCAGCCCACGACAAGGCGAGCGGCGAGCGGACCCAACGGCGCGAAATAGCGCGCTAAGTATTCCGGCCAAACGATGAGCAAGCGAGCGAGAAATTCCATGTTGGCCTCTTGTAAAAATCATTTTCCGAATATCGAAGGAGGTTCGAAAATGTGCGGGTCTTCGTTACCTGGGCCAGCAACAACTCCGCGAACGGTTTGCCAGTCGCGCGCAATTTGAACGATTTTTGCAACGACCCGTTAGCAAGCTCGGCGTTACCATCGCGTTAGGCAACCAAGGGGCTCGCTTGGAGGCAATAACAATGGCTTCGCATGGATCCCCCCTGTTTGAGGCGTATGTGCGCAACATGAAACGCCTAGCGTGGGCGGAATTTATCGACAGCCAGAGCCTCATCGCACGGCCGGGAGCGTTTCGTGCCTCACTCGTTGAGGCCGTCGATAACGCCGAGCCCGAAAATCTAGCGGCGAGCTACAACTATCACCGCAATCGCCTGGGATCGAAAGACTAAGGCTGAGAATTGAACATCCCGATGGTCGCGAGCAACAGTCCGCCGATCAGCAGCACGAAGCCGACGACGCCGACGAAGCGCGAAAAATCTGACCGAGATGTCGTGGCACGGCGTGCGGCCTTGGAGGATCTTGCTGGCGTCGGCGTGTGCGTCAAGGCTCCAACCGTCGCCTCCTTGCTTTCGTTAGCGAGTTCGCGCGACGCGTTATGACGGCTCGACCACCAGATGAGGAGAGTACCCACGACGACCATCGTCAGGCCTGAAGGTACCGCACCCAAACTTACATTCGTCATGTCAAACATGTTGCGTTCTCCCAGGCCAATTAAGCTGCTTGCAGTTTGCCCAATCGGGCCCGCGATCACAAGCGCTCTAGCTTAGCACATGATATGGGTGTGACATGAGGGGCCAAGTGATTCGCATCATCGGCATTGATCCAGGCTTGAGGCGCACCGGCTGGGGCGTGCTGGACAGCGATGGCGTGCGCCTCATTTACGTGGCTTCGGGCGTCATCACGTCTCAAGCCGACGACGATCTGGCCTATCGCCTGAGGTCATTATTTGAAGGCATTGCGGGCGTGATTGCCAGTTTCAACCCGCGCGAGGCGGCGGTTGAAGAAACGTTCGTCAACGAAAACCCGCGCTCGACTTTGAAGCTTGGACAAGCGCGGGGTGCTGCCATGCTGGCGCCAGCCATGAGCGGCTTGAAGGTCAGCGAGTATACGCCCAACCTGATCAAAAAGACGGTCGTCGGCAATGGTCACGCCGAGAAAAAACAGGTCCAGGCGATGATCGGGTTTTTGCTGCCCAAAGCCAAGTTCGACAGCGCCGACGAGGCCGACGCACTGGCCATTGCCATTTGTCACGCTAATCATCGCTCAAGCCCGCACGCGGTCGCGTTACGTCAGCTTAAAGAGGCGCGCGTATGATCGGCAAACTGCGGGGAAAGGTCGATGCGGTCGGGGAAAGTTTTTTGATCATCGACGTCAACGGCGTCGGCTACGAGGTGCAGGCGTCATCGAAAACGCTGCGCAATCTCAAGATCGGCGATGAAGTTTCGCTGACGATCGATACCCATGTGCGTGAAGATGCGATCAAGTTGTTCGGTTTCCAGAGCGAGTTGGAACGCAGTTGGTTTCGCACGCTGCAGACGATCCAGGGCGTCGGCTCGAAGGTGGCGCTCGCCGTGCTTGGGATCCTGGCTCCCAATGATCTGGCCAACGCGATCGCGTTGCAAAATTTCGCGGCCGTCGAGGAGACGCCCGGCGTTGGCAAGAAACTGGCACAGCGGATCGTGCTTGAACTGAAAGACAAGGCGCCGGCATTGTCGGTTGCCGGTCTCAATGTGCCGACGGGAAGTGCGATGAACGCTGGCGGTAGCGCTATCCCGGTTGGCCATGCGGCGGCCGAAGCGATCTCGGCGCTCACCAACCTTGGTTATAATTCGGTTCAAGCCTCGGGCGCCGTCGCCGCTGCGATGAAAGAGGCGGGGCCTGGTGCCGACACCGCGACGCTGATCAAGCGCGGCCTGCGCGAGCTGGCGCGTTAAATTTCTTCGCCGCAGCCCTAGACCTTGCTACAACATCGGCGATCGCCTTCGTGCGAGTGCCGGTTAGAGGAAGCCATCGTCATGGCAACATTTGTGGTCGCGCATGGGGCTTGGTCATCGGGCTTCGTGTGGAAAAAAATGCACCCCCTGCTGGCGGCCAGCGGTCATGTGCTGGTGGCGCCGTCTTATACGGGGCTGGGCGACCGGTTTCATCTCGCCAACCCAAACATCGATCTCGAGATGCACATTCGCGATATCGTATCGGTGCTGTTCCACGAAGATCTGCGCGACGTCGTTCTCATCGGCCATAGCTATGGCGGCATTGTTGCAACCGGCGTTGCCGATCGCGCGGCTGAGCGCTTGGCGCAAATCATTTATCTCGACGCGTTCGTGCCCAAGGCCGGCGACAGCATGGTCGATCTGGCAACGCTGGAACAGCGCACGCGCTGGCTCGACGGCGCAAAAAACCAAGGCGAGGGTTGGCGCGTGCCGTCAAACCCGCTGCCGCCGGATACGAGTGCCGCCGACGTCGCCTGGATTACGCCGCGCCGTCATGGCCAGCCGATCCTATCGATCACGTCGCCGTTGCAACTGATGAACGGTGAAACCAAGCTGCCACGTAGTTTCATCTATTGCACCAAGGTCGGGCCCGGAGACATGTTCGGGCCGTTCGCGCGGGCAGCCAAGACAGATGCGGCCTGGCGGTATTTCGAGTTGGACGCCAGCCATTCCCCGCACGTGACGGCGCCGGAAGCTCTGGCTAAAGTTCTCAACGACATTGCGTCCCCGCCGCCCAAGCCGCAGCCTTGAGCCGCGCGTTTTCGTTGGAGCGTTAGGGCCGTGCAATTTTTCATCGACGCCGATGCGTGCCCGGTCAAAGAGGAAGCCTTGAAAGTCGCCGCCCGGCACGGTTGCGTAATCCATTACGTTTCCAATTCCTATATGCGGCTGCCGGAGGGCGAGCTGGTCCGCCGCGTGATTGTATCTGAGGGGCCAGACGTTGCCGACAACTGGATCGCCGATACGATCGAGCGCGGAGATATTGTCGTGACGCAGGATATTCCGCTCGCCGCTCGGTGCTTAAAGAAAGGCGCTCGTGCCATCGGCAACACGGGGCGGCCGTTCACGGAGGCGTCGATCGGGATGGCCTTGGCCATGCGCGAGTTGTCCCAGCATTTGCGCGAAACGGGCGAGTCGCGCGGGTTCAACGCGGCCTTCACGCGCCAAGACCGATCGCGCTTTTTGCAAAGTCTCGAAGTCGCGGTGCAAGCCGTAAAACGCGGTCTTTGACGCGATCTGTCGGCTTGGTTGAAAAATTTGTAATCGTGCCAACAGGTTGCGTAAAGAGAACATTAAGAGCAACAGACTATAATGTTCAATGTGCGTAACAAGCGTTCGTTGACCGGACTGAAACGATGCAAGCCCCTGGCGGTAAAATCCAAGCGAGCGCCGACCCTGCCAAAACTGGCGACGCTGCTGCATCCCCCGAGGCGCGTTTTGCGCCGCGCCGTAAGGGCCAGATGCCGGCTCAAATTTATTTCGACGGTACCGTCGTAACAGTTCCGTGCACCATCAAAGACATGTCGACCACAGGCGCGCGCCTTGAGTTGAAACCCGGTTGGGACAAACCGTTCAAATCCGAGGCATCGTCGATGGAGCGCATCAAGCTCGTCGTGCGCATGGATCGCGTGATGTATGAGTGCAAAATCGTTCGCCGCGGTGAAAATGACCTCGGCGTTAAATTCGTCTCGGCGCCGAAGCCGATGACCAAGGTAATTCGCTAGACGCGCGGGCACGGTCCAACTCCCGTGCGAGCCCTTTCTGACACCTCCATGATCTTGACGTTGAGCCCGAACAGGGCCACGAACAAACCATGACCGACAGGCTTGTCACCAGCGCCAAAAAAGAAACCGATGCGTTCGAGGCGACCATCCGACCGCAGTCGTTGGCGGAATTCGTCGGCCAGGAGCAGGCGCGCGCTAATTTGCGCGTTTTCATTCAGGCCGCCAAAGCGCGCGGCGACGCTCTGGACCACGTGTTGTTCGCGGGGCCGCCAGGACTTGGCAAGACAACATTGGCGCAGATCATGGCCAAGGAGCTTGGTGTTGGCTTTCGCGCGACGTCCGGCCCCGTCATTTCCAAAGCTGGCGATCTGGCTGCACTTTTGACCAATCTCGAAGAGCGCGACGTTTTGTTCATCGATGAGATCCACCGGCTCAATCCCGCGGTCGAAGAAATCCTCTATCCCGCGATGGAAGATTTTCAACTCGACCTGATGATCGGCGAGGGGCCAGCGGCGCGCTCGGTGCGCATCGATCTGCAAAAGTTTACGCTAATTGGTGCCACCACCCGGGCGGGGCTTTTGACCAACCCGCTGCGCGATCGCTTTGGCATTCCGGTGCGGCTCAATTTTTACTCGGTCGCAGAATTGGAACTGGTCGTCGCGCGTGGCGCCCGCGTGCTGGGCGCGCCCTTAGCACCCGACGGCGCGCACGAGATTGCCAAGCGTTCGCGCGGCACGCCACGAATTGCCGGCCGGCTTTTGCGCCGCGTGCGCGATTTTGCAGCCGTTGACGGCGCACCCGTCATCAATGCCGCGGTCGCCGACAAGGCGCTGCGCATGTTGGAAGTCGATCATGAGGGTTTGGACGCGCTTGATCACCGCTATCTCAACTGCATCGCGAAGAACTACGAAGGCGGCCCGGTCGGGATTGAGACATTGGCTGCAGCGTTGTCCGAACCGCGCGATGCGCTCGAAGAAATCGTCGAGCCGTTCCTGTTGCAGCAAGGCTTCGTCGGGCGGACGCCGCGCGGCCGTGTTTTGACGCTCAAAGCCTATCGCCACCTTGGACTTTCGGGACCAGCGCGATCGGCGACGCCGGAGCTGCCGATATTCGAAGACAATGACGGGGAGAGCGGAACGGGCTGATCTGTCGCGCCATTGACCGCAGAAATTCACGCTTTAGCCAGTTCTTCTGAGTTCTAACTTCGCATTCAAAAATATATCTACCCGACGTCTATGAGGAACTTTGGATTTGTTGATCACACGCCGGACAATTGTCAAAGCTGCGGCGCTGTTCGGTGTCGGCGCGACCGCGTTCAGCGGGTACGCACTCGCCGAGCCTTTCCGGGATATCGTGACACAGTATCGGTTGACGCCGCCGCGCTGGCCGCCTGGCCTCAAACTCAAAATAGCAGTGCTTGCGGATTTGCACGCCTGCGAGCCTTGGGTGACGGCGCAGCGTATCGCCGATCTGGCCGCCACGACGAATGCTCTCAAGCCCGATGCGGTTCTATTGCTCGGGGACTACGTCGTCGGCAGCCGCTTACAACGCTTGGGCCGCGCCGTTCCGCACAACGAATGGGCCTCGGCTCTGAGCACTTTAAAAGCCCCGCTTGGCGTTCACGCAGTGCTTGGCAATCACGATTGGTGGGAAGACCGCCAAGTGCAGCACGATCGCAAAGGTCCGACGCGCGCTGGATTAGCACTGCAATCTGTTGGCATACCGGTTTACGAAAACAAGGCCGTGCGATTGATCAAAAACGATCGGCCATTTTGGATTGCCGGGCTTGGCGATCAATGGGCGTTCTGGCCTCGGGACGCCGAGTACGACGAATTCAAGCGGCACGGAAAAATCGGTTACATCGGTGTTCACGATCTCAACGGAACGCTCGCCCAAGTGACCGACGATGCGCCTGTCATCATGATGGCGCACGAGCCGGACATTTTTGCACAAATGCCAGACCGGGTGTCGCTGACCGTTTCCGGCCACACACACGGCGGCCAATTGCGGATTTTCGGCTATTCGCCGGTCGTGCCATCGCGGTTCAAAAACCGTTATGCCTATGGCCACGTTGTCGAAGACAATCGCAATTTGATCGTCTCTGCCGGGGTGGGCATGTCGATGATTCCCGTACGTTTTGGCGTACCGCCAGAAATCGTCCTCATCGAACTAGGCTCCGAAGGCACGGCATGAGTGCGCACATGTGGCCAGACCTTGCCGGCCGGATTATCGATGACGATGCTGGCCGCCGCCATGTTCTGCCCGTCCGGGTCTATTTCGAAGATACCGACGCTGGTGCGATCATTTATCACGCATCCTACGTACGGTTTGCCGAGCGCGGTCGCACGGATTTCCTGCGCCTGCTTGGCACCGATGCACGCGCCTTGATCGATGGTTCGGACAACAAGGCGCCAGCTGCTTTCCTCGTGCGGCGGATGAATTGCGATTTTTTCCGTCCTGGCCGGATGGACGATGTGCTCGAAGTCGAGACGCGCGTCAAAGCGCTGGGCGGCGCAAGCGTGACCCTGCTGCAGACCATTACCGCACAGGGCAGACGGTTGTTTGAAGCTGAGGTGACCGTCGTTCTAGTCTCCATGGCTGGCAAGCCGTTGCGACTGAGCGACCGGGTGCGCGAAGCTTTCGAGGGGCACGTTGCGCGTGCCTGAGCGTTGCCAAGCGCTGCTGGCGCCTTAAAACCCGTTCTTTTCCGTGGATAAACGGGTGCATGTGGCCTTTCGCACAAGGCGCTCGAGCCCTTGTTTGGTCATATTGGACGGTACAAGGGATATTCGGACTGGTGCGTTGCGGGGCGCGCCGCCCACGGCTTTGTCTCCAGAAACCTTAGAGTAACGCCTTGCCCTGCGCTCATAGCGGTCGCGCGACCGCCGTGTTGTTGTGAGAAACGAGCGCCGTGCGGAAGCCCCGCTCGCCCTAGGTGTATGCACGACGGATGGTCCAATGAACGGCGCTGAAGTTGCCCAAGGGGCGGTTGCCCCAATCACGGCGGGCGGTTTTTCTTTTTTCGAATTGTTTTTGCAAGCCCATCCCGTCGTCAAGATCGTGATGATCGGACTGCTGCTGGCCTCCGTCTGGTCGTGGGCGATCATCGTTGAGAAGCTGTTCGCATTCCGGCGCGCGCGCATCGAAAGCGACCGCTTCGAGACGACGTTCTGGTCAGGCCAGTCGCTCGATGAACTCTACGCCAGCCTGTCGCGCGGCCGCACCATCACGATGGCGGCTCTGTTCGTGGCGGCGATGCGCGAGTGGAAGCGCTCTGTCGAGGGCAACATTCGCGCTCTTGGCGGCATTCAGTTGCGCGTTGAAAAAGTCATGGACGTTACAATCAGTCGCGAGATGGAGCGGCTGGATCGCCGCTTGCTGTTCTTAGCGACCGTCGGCTCGACGGCGCCGTTCGTCGGATTGTTCGGCACCGTCTGGGGCATCATGACGAGCTTCCAGTCCATTGCCGTTTCGAAAAACACCAACCTGGCGGTCGTCGCGCCGGGCATCGCGGAAGCCTTGTTTGCAACCGCGCTCGGGCTGGTGGCCGCTATTCCCGCCGTTATTTTCTATAACAAGTTCTCAGCCGACAGCTCGGCGATCTCGCAGCGGCTCTATGCGTTCTCAGACGAGTTCGCAGCCATTGTCTCGCGCCAGATCGACGTTCGCAACTAAGGCAGAGGGCGCGGGCCAAACATGGGTGCAACTATTAAATCGGGCGGGGGTGGGGGACGGGGTTCGCGCCGCCGCGTCAAGCACGCGCCGATGAGCGAGATCAACGTCACCCCGATGGTCGACGTGATGTTAGTTTTGCTGATCATCTTCATGGTCGCCGCGCCTCTGCTGCAAGTCGGCATTCCGGTTGATCTACCCGAAACGCGCGGCCAGCAGATGCCGGCTCCCAAGACGGAGCCGCTCGCGGTCACCGTCAAGCTCAACGGCGATACGTTTATCGGCGAAACGCAGGTGACGCTCGATGACGTGGGCACCAAGCTCAAGGCCATCGCCAAGAACGGCTATGATGAGCCGATTTATGTGCGCGGTGACAAGGGCGTCGCATTCGGCACAGTGATGAAGGTCATGGGCCGGATCAAAAGCGGCGGGTTTCACAAATTGTCGTTCGTCACGGACGAGGAGAAGGGGGGCTAACAGCCATGCCCTTCGGGCTCATCTTTTCGCTGGTATGTCATGTGGCGTTGCTCGTTTGGGCGTACGGTCCATCGAACGCGGCCCGTCAGCTTGAAGCGCCGGAAACGCCATCGATCTCGGCTGAGCTCATCACGCCGTCCGAGTTTCTGCGATTGAAGCAGGGCTCTGAAGACGCCAAGCACCTCGAAACCAAGGCCAAGGAAAAACCAACGACCGACGATAGCAAAAACGAGACCAAGAAAGCCGATAATACTCCGCCTCCGCCGCCACCCCCGGCACCTGTCGAAGTTGCCAAGGTCGAGCCACCGCCGCCACCTGAAGCGGCCAAGCCAGAGCCCGTAAAGCCTGAGCCCGTAAAAACAGAGCCGCCAAAGCCCGACCCGATCGCCGAAGCGATCAAGCAACCACCGCCACCGCCGGAGCCCGGTCCGACGCCCGACGAGCAGAAATTGCTTCAGCAGACAGTCGATGAAGCGGCTAAGAAGGCTGCCGACGAGGCTCAGAAAAAAGCCGAGGACGATCAGAAGAAGGCTGAGGAGGCAGCAAAGAAAAAGGCGGCTGCCGAGGCTCTGAAAAAGAAGCTTGCCGAGGACGTTAAGAAGCGCAAGCTGCTCGAGGAAGCGCGCAAAAAGGCAGAAGCAGCAAAGAATAAGTTCGATCCCAATGCGCTTGCCAACCTGATCGAGAAGGCACCGGGTGACGCTCAGCCGAAGGCGTTGCTCGATAAGGATCCCAATAAGAAGGGACAGCTGGCGGCAGGTACCAGCCAAACCGCGACCCAATCTGGCAAGGAAGCTGGCGTTGCGAACGGCCACGACACTGTTCTGTCGGCGCGCGAGCAGGATCTGCTCGCCGGCATGTTGAAATCACAGCTGCAGCGGTGCGCGAAAATGCCGGGCGGCGGCGGCGGTATCGATACGCCGGTGGTCACCGTTCAGTGGCGGGTGCGTCAGGACGGTACGCTCGATGGCGAACCGGTCGTGCAAAATCCGCAGAACACGCCGCTGTTTAAAATCGCAGCAGAAGCCTCCGTGAATGCCGTGAAAAACTGTTCGCCGCTGAGCTTGCCCGCAGACAAATATGCGTCATGGAGCACCATTACATGGGATTTCGATTGGCCTAAGATCTTGGGACTTCGCTAACATGCGCCAAGACTTTGCCAAACTTCCCTAGGCCGGCCTCGCCGTATTGGAACTTAAACAGGATGCTTCAAGCGCCGATGAGATCACCCCACATCAAACGCCTGCTGCTTATGTGCGTGTTGCTGCCCAGTTCGCACGCGGCATCTTTTGCCCAAGGCAAGCCGGACGACAGTTACAAAGGTCCCCCGCCTACGGGCGGCTTTAACGGTCAGCTCGGCATCAAGCAGCCGCCAGCACCTGGCGCACCAGCGGCCGCCGCTCCAGCGCAATCGGTGCCAGGGGCATCGGCGACGCCCGGTGGCGGTTTGCGCGGCCGCCAGACTGAAGGCAGCATCGCGCCGATCCCGATCGCAATTCCGTTGTTCCTCGGTGATGATCCACAGGTCGCCGCCGATGTCGCCAACGTCGTGCAAGCCGATCTTGAACGCTCAGGCCTGTTCCAGCCGTTGGATCGCGCCAGTTTCCTAGAGCAGATCCGCGACGTCAATGCCGCGCCGCGCTTTCCAGACTGGCGCACCATTCGCACCGATGCGCTCGTCGTCGGGCGCATCTCGAAAGGTACCGATGGCAAAGTCGGCGCAGAGTTCCGTCTGTGGGACGTGACGTCGGGTAAGCAGCTCGCCGGGCAGCGCTTCTCGACCGCATCGCAGAACTGGCGCCGGGTTGGACATCTCATTGCCGATCAAGTCTACGAACGGCTGACGGGCGAAAAGGGATATTTCGATACCCGCGTCGTCTTTATCGATGAGACGGGCCCAAAGGATAAGCGGACCAAGCGCTTGGCGATCATGGACCAGGACGGCGCCAACGTGCGCCTGCTCAGCCAGGGCCAAGAACTCGTGTTGACGCCGCGCTTCTCGCCGACCAGCCAAGAAATCGCGTACATGTCCTACACCAACGACCAGCCCAAGGTTTTCATCATGAACCTGGAGACGGGCAAACGCGAATTGGTCGGCGACTTCCCCGGCATGACGTTCGCGCCGCGGTTTTCGCCCGACGGACAAAAAGTTATCATGAGCCTCGGCAACCCGGACGGCCAGAGCAGCATCTATGAGCTGGATCTGCGCAGCCGCCAGTCGCGTCGGCTGACGCAGTCGTCAGGCATCGACACGGGGCCCTGCTATTCGCCAGACGGTCGGCAGGTCGTATTCGAATCCGATCGCGAGGGCAGCCAAGAGCTTTACGTCATGAATTCCGATGGTTCGGGCGTGCGCCGGCTATCGAGCGCGGACGGCGGCCGTTACTCAACGCCGGTCTGGTCGCCGCGCGGTGACTACATTGCGTTCACCAAACAGAGCAACGGCCGGTTCTTGATCGGTGTGATGCGGCCGGACGGTACCGGCGAGCGCGTTTTGACCGAGGGTTTTCATAATGAGGGCCCGACCTGGGCACCCAACGGACGCGTTTTGATGTTCTTCCGGGAATCACAAGGGGCGACGGGTGGCCCGCGAATCCATTCCGTCGACCTCACCGGCTATAACGAACGGCAGGTATCGACGCCCGGCTTTGGCTCAGACCCCGCATGGTCGCCGTTGCTCAATTAGCGTCGGCGACACTTTTTTGCCCTTCGGCGGGCCAAGCTCTGGTCTAAAATATTAGCGTTTTATTAATACGATTCAGCAGGTTTGGCGGCATCGGCCGAGGTCGGCAGACGAACGTCCAGCGCACACACATTGCAGTTGTATTTTAGCATCTATGGCTGTGGAAAACTAGGTATTTGCTGCCTCTGTTCTTGATCGAAGCGCTCAGGGTAGGTACCCCTGAGTACGGCCTACGCCGGAAACGTATCAGGAGACATGACTATGCAGGGTGTTAAGGGGCTGATCGTTCTTTCAGCGGTTATCGCGGCTGTGGCGCTTGGCGCTTGCCGTCGTGAAGTTGAGCATACGCCCATGAAACTTGGCGGCCCGGCTACTTCGACGGATCAGGTCGCTCGCTAAACTTAGGCGCAAGCCACGTTCTAACAAAGGAGACTACTATGAAGAGCGCAATTCTCATCGCTACGCTCGTTGCTGCTGTTGCTCTCGGCGCTTGCCGTCGTGAAGTTGAGCACACACCAATGAAGCTCGGCGCACCGGTTTCGGGCGACGTTGCTCGCTAACTGATGCTTTCGGCACGTTGCCGAACACTTCAACAAGATCGAGTTGTTGGCGATCAGCTCGCCATCATCTCGGTCTTGATTTGTTTTAGGATACTGCACTGCGCCCGGTTGGCGGTTTAAAACCCTGCTACCAAAGCGCGCTCAAGCGATGATCGTCTCGCTGCTACGGCACCACGGTTCTGCCCTTTGGGCAACCATTGGCCATTTACGGCAACACAGCTCGTGCACCCACGTGTGCAAGCTTGGCCATTATCGAATTGCTACAACAGGCTGATCATCCACACGAAAAGCAAGCGATCTCGAGAAACCTCGAGCATTGGCCACATTTTTGGCGGATGATTTGGTTAGACCGTTTCAGAGATTTGAGAATTTCGCTTCGGCGGCCGTTGCATTGTGCCAGGCCGAAGCCGCTTAAGAGGAAAAACGTGATGTTGGGCATCTTCCCTCGAACGTCCGTAATGCGATGGGTTGCCGTCGGCGCTTTGGCTTTGTCGCTCGGCGCGTGCGCCAATAAAGAAATGTCGCCTGAAGGTGCGCTAAACGGTGCCGGCGGTAAGTTTGGCGCGGCCACACCTGGCACGCAGCGCGATTTCACCCAGAACGTTGGCGACATCGTTTACTTTACCAGCGACAGCGTGGATTTGACGCCCGAGGCGACCCAGACGCTTTTGAAGCAGTCGCAGTGGTTGCAGCAATATCCGCAGTTCACGATCACCATCGAAGGCCATGCCGACGAGCGGGGAACGCGCGAATACAACATTGCGCTGGGCGCCAAGCGCGCGACGACTGTGCGCAATTATCTGGCCTCGAACGGCATTAACGCTCAGCGCGTTCGCACCATCTCGTATGGCAAGGAGCGCCCGGTGGCGGTCTGCAACGACATTTCGTGCTGGTCGCAGAACAGACGCGCTCAGACGGTTTTGAATACCGGCGGACAAGTCAGCCAGCGGTAACGAGCCGGGTAAGCCTGGCGACGGATTTTTTTGAACGGCGGAGGGCAACTCCGCCGTTTTGCTATCACGCCAGTCGAAATGCTCACATTCGAAAAAGCCCATAGTTTAGCCCTAATGCGGCGCGACTAATCCGACGTGCGCGGGCGACGCGGATCGTCTAGCGGTGGATGAGATGTTTGTTCAAAGATTAAAGCAGCTGGGATTAAAGCGGTTGGTGGGCGTCGTGATGTGGGGCGGTGCATTGGCCGTGCTCTGCGTCCATGTTTTGCCGACGCGCGTATCGGCTCAATCAAGTAGCACTGCCCAGAGCGCAAGCGCGCAAACGTCCGATGAGATGCTGCGCGAAGGGCTTGAGGCGTTGGCTGATCGTCAACCAGACGAGGCGCGCCAGTTTTTCCAGAAGATCATCAAAATTTATCCCCACACCCGTGCTTCGGCGACCGCCGAACGAGAGCTCTCACGCTTGCAGGATGGCGGCGACGGCGAAGCAAGCGCCGATTTGATTTCCGACGTTCCCCCGGATGCCGATCCCAAGGCTCGCAACGAAGCTCTCCTAGAGCGCACCGATCAGCAAGCCAAACGCCTGCGGCGGTCTTTTGTGACGGCAGTCGGCGACCGCGTGTTCTTTGCTGAGAACAGTGCCAGCATCGGCGGCCGCGCACGCGCCATTTTAGAATCACAGGCACGATGGTTGAAAGCCCGTCCAGAGCTCACGATCAAACTTATCGGCCGTGCCGATGATGGTGGCAACGCTGCATCGGCCCAAGCGCTGGCGGTCAAGCGCGGGGAAGCCGTGCGAGATAAATTGTTGGAGTTCGGATTGCTGCCCGCTCGTATCGTGCTTGAGCCGCGCGCCGATCAAGATCCGATCGCAACCTGTCGGACTTCATTGTGTCAAGCGCAGAACCGGCACGTCGAAACCTTGATCGGTTCGCCCGGCAGCAATATGCTCGGCGGCAACGACCGCCGTCCGGGTGATAGCCGCAAGGATGCCGCGGCCGCGCCGACCGACCACGGCCCTCCGGTTGCTCGTTGAAACGAGCTGGCCTGCGACGGCTGGGCCTGGAAAAAGGTTGTTGGGAACACCAGAGGCGCTGACCGGCAGCAAGCGAAACCGAAGGGTTTGTGGTTGTCTCAGTTGATAAGACGAGCTGCGGCGATGTCGGCAGCAAACGGGGAAATACCAGGAGATGCCGACTGTGATGTTCGCCAAACGGGCAAACCGGATTTTCAATATCGCGGCGTTCGCGATTGCTGCGGCGCTATTTTTGATGGCCGGCACGGCGTCCGCACAATCGCCCGATGCCAAGCCGCCTAAAGCCAGCGCTAAGCCGACACCTGCAGCGGCGGTGACGGGCGGTGCCGCGACAGATGGCGGGCTGAAGTCGCGCGTCGAAAGCCTCGAAGAGCAGCTTGTCGACATGCAGGTCGTTGTCGGAACGCTGGAAAGCCTGGCGAAATCTGGCGGAGGCTCGCAAGCACCCGTATTCAAAGGTGCGCCAGCTATTGGTGCGTCAGGCGCCGACGGGCCGCGCGTCGATGCACTTGAAAACCAAGTGCGCACGATGTCCGCGCAAATTCAGCAGCTGAACGATCAGGTGCGCAGCCTTGGCGGAACCCCTCGGCGCTCGGAATTCACACCACCTCCGCCACCGAATGCAGCGGGCTCATCATTTGGTTCAACGACCGTAACCCCCGGCGGTGACGCGATTGGCGGATTGATCGGTGATACTGCGGCGGCACCCGCTGTTGCGGGCGGCGCTCAAGCTCAGTCAGCGCCGGCCATTCCCGCAAGTGTTCAGACCGCCGCGCTCGCGCCACCATCGGACGGCGCCGATCCCAAGCTTTTGTATCAAACGGCTTACGCCTATTTGCTGCAGAAAGACTATGGCGCCGCCGAAGTCGCGTTCGATGATTTTCTGAAACGCTATCCGACCGACGCGTTGGCCGGCAACGCCCAATATTGGTTGGGCGAATCGCATTTTGTGCGCGGCCAATACAAAGCTGCAGCGGGCGCGTTTTTGAAGGGCTACCAAGGTTATGCAGAGGGTGCAAAAGCACCCGATAGCCTATTGAAGCTAGCCATGTCGCTCGACCGGCTCGGCCAAAAAGATGCAGCTTGCTCGTCTTATTCCGAGCTATCGACCAAATTTCCCAATGCTGCCGCCAGCGTGAAGTCGCGCGCGCAGTCGGAACGGCAGCGCGTTGGCTGTCCCTAACGCGGACAGGTTTGCATCGTGAGCACGCAGATGGCGATCGGAATAGATGATGCCGACGAGCTGTTTGCCTCGCTGGCGCGCTTTTCCAACATTGTCGTCGCGGTGTCGGGTGGCCCAGATAGCCTCGCGCTTCTGACCTTGCTCGCCGAATGGCGGGCACGTTTAGGATCGGGTGCACCCGCGATCAGCGTTGCGACAGTCGATCACGGATTGCGTGCGGCCTCGACCTCAGAGGCTGAGTACGTTGCGCGATATGCAGCAAGCCTTGGACTAGCTCATCGAACCCTGGTGTGGCGCGGCGACAAGCCTGCCACCGGCATTCCGCAAGCGGCGCGCACGGCGCGTTACGGATTGCTTGAAGCCTACGCGGCCACGTTGTCCAAGCCCGGCTTCACCGCTATCGCCACGGCTCATACGCGCGACGATCAAGCCGAGACGTTCGTGATGCGGCTAGCGCGCGGCGCTGGCGTCGATGGACTCGCCGCGATGCAAGCCGAGCGCCCGGTCAACGATGGCTCATTGATTACTCTGGTGCGACCGCTGCTCGCAATTTCCAAAAGCCGCTTGACGGCAGCTTTGCAGGAGCGCGGCGTGGCCTTCCTCGACGATCCGACGAATTCGGATCGCGCATTCGAGCGCGTCCGCGTCCGGGAGTTGCTGCAAGCGCTGGATGCTTCCGGCGTCAGCGCCCGAGCCTTGGCAACAAGTGCGCGCCGCATGGGCGAGGCGCGTGCCGCTCTCGACTACGCGAGCCAGCAGTTCGAAACCACATTGGCGCTGTCACTCAACGACGACATTTTCTGCCAGTTCGATCGCGCTGCTTTTGAACAGGGGCCGGTTGTGCTCCGCCAGCGTGTGCTCAAGCGCCTCCTGGATCGCTTTGGCGGGGCGAGCAAGCCCGCGCAATTGTCAGAGATTGAGGATATGGCGAACCGGCTTGCGCGCGCCCCCCGAATGCGGGCGGCGCTGGGCGGCGCTGTGGTATCGGCTGGGACAAGGTTTGTCAGAATTTGGCGCGAGCATGGCCGTATCGGCGCTGCCAATTTGACACTTGCGCCGGGCTCGGGCGCACTTTGGGATCAGCGCTTTTGGGTGACGGTGTCGGCCAACGCTCCCGGCGCAGTCGATGTCAGGCCATTGGGGGTGGCCGGGGCGCTGTCCATAAAAGGCGAAAAACGAGTGCTAAATTCGCCCACGCAGGCGATCGAGGCGTTGCCAGCCTTTTGGACGGCGGACACGCTATTGGCTGTCCCATCTCTGAACGGTCTGCGATGCCAGCTCAATTGCTTCGAAACCGCCGTCTTTGCGGCCGTCCCGGCGCGTCACGTCGGCAGCGGTTGTTAACATCTTGCGCCGGTCGTGGTCTCCGGCACGGCAGTTGCAGCAGCTTGACCTGGACCACTTGACCTGGGCAGGCCAGGGACAGTGTTTATCAGTGCTCAGGACCCGTGGCACCGACCGCAACTTGTGCTTGGCAGGTCGCGCCCTTATGTTAACGCTTCCTGTTGTGGGCACCGTCTATAGTCATCGCGCCGACCCGGCTTCGGTGGGCGATCTTAGGATCCGAAATGAACCCTAATTATCAAAAGCTTGCTATTTGGGCCGCGCTGATCGTCTTGGTGCTCGCGCTTTATAACTTGGTGAGCAACCCGGCGCAGACCCGGCGCGCCAACGACATCAGCTACTCTGAATTTCTCGACAACGTCGAAAAGGGCAATGTCGTAGACGCAGTTCTGGCTGGCAACCGTATTTCGGGCACGATGCGCGATGCTGGGCCCAATGGCCCGGCGTTTTCGACGTTCTCACCAGAAGATCCAACACTCGTCTCCAAGCTGCGCGAGAAGGGTGTGAAGTTTCGCGCACGCCCCGCCGAAGATGAAGTGCAATCGATCGCCAGCGTATTGCTGAGCTGGTTTCCTATGCTGCTGCTGATCGGCGTATGGATTTTCTTCATGCGTCAGATGCAGTCGGGCTCGGGCCGCGCCATGGGCTTTGGCAAGTCTCGCGCCAAGCTTTTGACAGAGCGTCATGGCCGCGTGACATTTGACGACGTCGCGGGTGTCGATGAAGCGAAATCCGATCTTGAAGAGATCGTCGAATTCTTGCGCGATCCACAAAAGTTCCAACGCCTTGGCGGACGTATTCCTCGTGGCGCGTTGCTCGTCGGCCCACCCGGCACGGGTAAAACGCTGATCGCGCGCGCCGTTGCCGGCGAAGCCAACGTTCCGTTCTTTACGATTTCAGGTTCTGACTTTGTCGAAATGTTCGTCGGCGTCGGTGCCAGCCGCGTCCGCGATATGTTCGAGCAGGCCAAGAAGAACGCGCCGTGCATTATCTTCATCGACGAAATCGACGCCGTCGGCCGCCATCGTGGCGCAGGCCTTGGCGGTGGTAACGACGAGCGCGAGCAAACGCTCAACCAATTGCTCGTCGAGATGGACGGCTTTGAAGCCAATGAAGGCATTATCATCATTGCCGCGACCAACCGGCCTGATGTGCTCGATCCTGCACTCCTGCGGCCCGGCCGTTTCGATCGCCAGATCGTCGTGCCAAACCCCGATGTGCTGGGCCGCGAGAAAATCTTGCGCGTCCACATGAAGAAGGTGCCGCTGGCGCCTGACGTCGATCCCAAAGTGATCGCGCGCGGTACGCCGGGCTTTTCGGGTGCCGATCTCGCCAACCTCGTCAACGAGGCAGCCCTTTTGGCGGCCCGCCGTAACAAGCGGCTTGTCACACAAGGTGAGTTCGAAGACAGCAAAGATAAGGTCATGATGGGCGCTGAGCGCAAATCCATGGCCATGACGGAAGAAGAAAAACTGGCGACCGCCTACCATGAAGCTGGCCACGCCATCGTCAACATTCTGGTGCCGGGCAACGATCCCCTGCACAAGGTGACGATCATTCCGCGCGGCCGGGCGCTTGGTGTGACGATGAGCTTACCTGAGCGCGATCGCTTGAGCTATTCTAAGCAGTGGTGCGAAGCCAAGATTGCGATGGCGTTCGGCGGCCGTGTTGCCGAGCAGATCATCTATGGTACCGAGCATCTGAATACCGGCGCTTCAAGCGACATCAGCCAGGCGACCAACATCGCCAAGCGGATGGTCAGCGAATGGGGCATGAGCGACAAGCTTGGACCGCTGCTCTATTCTGAAAACCAGCAGGAAGTGTTCCTTGGACATTCTGTTACACAGCGCCAAAATATGAGCGAAGAGACCGCCAATCTGATCGATGGCGAAGTTCGCCGCATCGTGACGACCGGCGAGAAGAGAGCCTGGGAGATCTTGTCCGAGCACAAAGTTCAACTCGAAGCCATGGCTCAGGCGCTGATGGAGTGGGAAACTCTTTCGGGCGAAGAGTGCAACAGCATCATGCGCGGCGAAAAAGTCGTCCGTCGCAACGACGATGATGGATCGCGCGGCCCCGCCGGTTCGGCTGTTCCAACGGCCGGGCGTCAAGCTAAGCCGCGCGGCGAGCCATCGGGTGGTCTGGAGCCGCAGCCGCAGAGTTAGTCCGCGCGCTCACACGACGGGTTACCATTAGGGTCTGGACCTCAGCGGTCCGGACCCTTTTTGATGCCGTGCCGGAGTAGGAATTGTGCACCGATGCCCTGGGTCTTTAGGCCCTTCCGGACGGTACATTCTTTATTTACGTTTGGCGCTGTTAGTCAGTGAACACACGTGTTGCGAACTGGCCCGTTCGCTGCAACGGAAAATTCCGGCACGCGGCTGCAAGGAGCTTCCCATGGCCAATAAAAGCGGCACTGACTTGGCAGACGTTTTAAAGGGTACGCCGCAAGCTGACATCCTAAATGGTTTCGGCGGTGACGATACGCTTTCCGGACTTGGCGGCAACGATACGCTGATTGGCGGGTCCGGCGATGACAAGCTCAATGGCGGGCTCGGCGATGATTTGCTTATTGGCAGCTCAGGTGCCGACCGGCTCGACGGCGGCGACGGCACCGACTGGGCGCTGTACCTAACGACCAATGGGACCACAGGCGTCACGGTTTCTCTGCTCAAACATAAAGGGTTCGGCGGGGACGCAGCTGGCGACCGTCTCTTCAACATCGAAAATGTTCAAGGGACAAACTTCGCAGACACGCTAATTGGCGACGCAGGCAACAACTTCCTCGACGCGGGCAACGGTAAGGACCGGCTTTTTGGCGGGCTTGGCGATGACGTGTTGGCTGGCGGCGCTGGCGCCGATAGGCTCAACGGCGGCGACGGTTCGGATTACGCCAGCTACAACGATCGCAATGCCAAAAAAGCCGTCCACGTCGATCTCTTAAATCACGTGTTTAAAGGTGGCGATGCCGCTGGCGATAAGCTGATCAGCATCGAAAATGTTGTCGGCACGAAGTTTGGCGATTTTCTGCAAGGTGATGCCGCAAGCAACGTTCTTGACGGAGGCGCGGGCAACGATACCATCAACAGCGGCGGCGGCAACGACCAGTTGCGCGGCGGTCTTGGCAACGACCAACTCGCCGACACCAGCGTTGGGCGCGGCAGCGTCGTCATTTTCGATCCTGGCGCGGGGTTGGACACAATCGTTGGCAATGGCGACGACGTTCTTTTCTATGCCGGTGCGGCCGCCGGTATCAGCATCGACTTGCTCGCCGGAACGGCTGGTGGTGCGGCCGCTGGCGATGTCTACAAAGGAATTCTTAGCGCCACCGGTAGTGCATTCGACGACGTGCTCGTTTCAAGCAATGTCGGCAATGGCGTATTGCGCGGACTGGGCGGCGGCGACAACATTACCTTGCACGGCACTCTAGATCTGGCGCTCGGCGGCAACGGCAACGACCGCATCACTTTGCTCGGCCGTAATGAAAACGGTCAAGGCGGTGCGGGCGACGACATTCTCGATGCCAGCAACGCCACCGGACAGTTGATCGTGGCGCGGGCATTTTTAATCGGCGGCGAGGGCAACGATACTCTGATCGGCGGCGCGCTCAGAACGGTCTTCTTCGGCTTGCAGTATGACCAGGGCGCCGACACGATTGCCGGTTTTACGCGTTCGGCCGGCGACAAGCTGGCCGTTAATGGAGTTGAGTTTGGCATTGGAGCAACGCTCGATGCGGCGGAACTGATCAATGCTCCCAACGGCGTTGCGACAACAGCGGGCCCGCAATTCATCTTCAATACACTGACGCAGGAATTGTGGTTCGACAAAGATGGCACCGGATCGGCCTTCGCCGCGGTCGACATCGCCCACATCACCCTGCCGAGCGGGCAGCAGACTTTGTCCAATCCAGATTTTTTTGTGTTTTGAGCAAACCGTCTACTAGCTCGGCGTCGCTGAAGGGGCGACGGCACGGCCCGCGCGTGCTTTAAGAGTACCGCCCCGGAAACTCTGAGGAAGCGGCAAAGCTCCGATGAAGCGTTCAATCTATTTGCAGCCCACCGGCATCTTTTGGGACCGCGCATCGCCGCGTGGCCTCGATGAGGCAGAACTCAACGGCTGGCGCGGCTTGCCGTTGGCAGGCGGTCGGCTGTCGTTTGCAGCGCTCGATATTCTGACGCGCAATGGCGATGAGACCAAGCGGCGCACAGTGGTGTTAGGCGACGCCTTCAGTGGCGATTGGGGTCGCGAGGGGCTGGCCGCCTCAGACATTCTTGCAGCGTTGAGTGCGCCGCGCCCCAGGCTGTGCGGCCTAGCGCTCGACCGGCCGCGCATCATGGGCATCGTCAACGTGACGCCCGATAGCTTTTCGGACGGCGGCAATCATGCCTCGACGCAGGCCGCCATCGCGCACGCTTTGAAGTTGGCACAGGAGGGTGCCGATATTCTCGATATCGGCGGCGAGAGCACGCGGCCGGGGTCCGATGCGGTGTCCTTGCAAGAGGAACTCGCCCGCGTCATTCCCGTCATCGAAGGGTTACGCGGCCAAACGGATAAGCTTATCTCGGTCGACACACGCAAAGCGGAAGTGATGCGCCGCGCCGCTGTTGCGGGTGCCGATATCTTGAATGACGTCTCGGCTTTAACGCACGATCCAGATGCGCTGACAACCGCTGTGGAAACAGGTTTGCCGGTCATGCTGATGCATACGCGCGGCGATCCCAAAACGATGAATGACGATCCGCAGTACGCCGATGTCGTGCTCGACGTGTTCGATTGGCTTGAATTGCGCATCAAAGCGTGTGTTGCCGCTGGCATCCCCAAAGCAAAGATTGTCGCCGATCCGGGTTTGGGATTTGCCAAGCACTTGAAGCACAACGTTGCCGTGATGGCGGGATTGTCGCTCTATCATGGCCTTGGCGTGCCGGTTCTTCTGGGAGCAAGCCGAAAAAAAATGATCGGCCAGCTTTGCAATGTCGATGACCCAGCCGATCGGGTGCCGGGGTCACTGGCCTGCACGATCGCGGGCGCTGCCCAAGGCGTGCAGATTTTCCGCGTTCACGATGTCAAGGAAACCAAGCAGGCACTCGAAGTCTGGCGGGCGAGCACGGCCGGCTGCGAGACCGGACTCCTCTAAATCAGAACGCGGCGAGGCCAAAGCTCCAGGGTTGCGTTTTGTCGAACGTCTGCTTGGCCAGCGGGAATGCATAGTCGGCTCTGAGCGCGCCGATCGGACTGTCCCATATCAAGCCGGCGCCGACGGAAGCGCGTAGCGATGGGTTGGAGCCTGCGAGACCGGGAAGTCTTCCAGCCGAATTCGACGTGCCAAAGAGCGATCCGGCGTCGGCGAAGACGGCGCCTCTGATGCCGATGCCTTCAGGCACGAGTGGCAATCCAAAACGCATTTCGGCGGTCGTTGAAATGTAGCTCTTGCCGCCAAGTGCGTCGGCATTGGCGCTGGCGGTATCGCGCGGGCCGATGCCGGACGCTGCAAAGCCGCGCACGGTTTCGCCGCCCATGTAGTACATGTCGAGCAAGCGCACGTCTTGCCCTCCCCAGCCCATGATGGTGCCAGCTGTCGCGCGGCCAACGAGCGTCACGTCGCTCGCAAGCGGAAAGTACGTTCGCGCGTCAACCGAGGATTTGATGTAACGCACGTCGCCGCCGACGCCGGCAAGATCCTGCGCCAGCACAAACGAGTGGCCGGACGTGGGCAACTTCTTCGCGTTGCGGGTGTCGTAGGCGAGCGAGTAGCCGACCGACGATGTGTAGTAGGTGTTCGACGTCGCCGTTGGATATCCCGGAATTGCGTCCTTGATCGCGGTCGAAGCATTGGCGCCGACATCGTAGATTTTGTTTTGCGTGAACGTGTAGTTCACCGAGCCGGTGACCGTATCTGTCAAAGCGTAAGCGGCGCGCAGATCGCCGCCGATTTTTTGGCTCTTGTAGGACGACAATCTGGAGGCGTCGTAGTCTTTATAGAAGATGTCGAAGCCGCCGACGACGTTGGTGCCAAGCAGATGTGGCTCGGTGAAGCTCGCTTCAGCTTGCAGTTTGTTCATGCTGCCGGAGAGCTTCAATTTTGCCCAACGACCCGTGCCAAACAGATTATGGTCTTCGACGGCGATGTCGCCGAGGATGCCGTCGGTTGTCGAGTAGCCGCCGCCGACCGAGAGAACCATTGTTTGGTCTTCATCGACGGTGACGGTGACGATAACTTTGTCGGCTGCCGAGTCGGGCTTGGCCGTGGTCTCGACATTCTTGAAGAACCCAAGCGCCTTGATGCGGCTCTTGTCGCGTTCAAGGATCAGCGGATTGAAAGCTTCGCCTTCGCGCAGCTTCATCTCGCGCAATATAACTTCGGTGCGTGTTTTGGAATTGCCGCTAACTTCGACGCGTTCAATCGTCGTATGTGCTCCGTCCTCGATCCTGAAAGCGACCGAAATCTGACGTTTTTGCGGGTCGCGCTGAATTTTAGGAACAACGCGGGCGAAGTGCTGGCCGCTGTCCCATAAGGCCAGCGCCACCGCTTCAGTCGATTTATCAATCAGCATGGCGTTGTAGACGTCGCCCGAGCGAATTTGCAGCAGCGATGTCAGTTTGGCCACGTCGACGTCGGCTACGCGCGTCTCAACGGAGACATTCGCAAAGTTGAATGGGTCGCCCTCTTCGATAACGAATTTTACGGCATAGCCATTGCCGGTTGCATCGAGCGTCCCTTCGGCTGAGACAATTTTTACATCTGCGTAGCCGTGCGACAGATAATGACGGCGCAACAGCTCGCGATCGTCATCGAGGTGGGCAGCAACAAACGTCGAACCTGACTTGATGATGTCGAGCCAGCTCGAGCGGATGGTGCGCACAACGCCCTCCAGCTCGTAAGCGGAGAAGGCTGCATTACCCTCGAAGGTGATCGAGGACACTTTATCGACCTTGCTCTCGGTGATGTTGAATGCGACATCGACTCTATTGCGTGCTTTGGGCGTCAGCGTCTTTTCAATCTTGGTCGAGAGCCGACCTTCGTTGCGATATATTTCGCGCAACGCCAATGTGTCTGCGTGCGCTTTGGCGTCCGAATAGATCGCGCCCTTTTTGAGTTTGACGATGTCTTTGAATTTTTCAGATTTTATTTCGGTGTTGCCGATGTAAGTGACGTCGGCAACGATGGGGTTTTCGACGACCGAAATCGTGACCGCGCTCTGGGCGTGGTCGATTTTAACGTCTTTATATTGCTGTGTCGCAAACAGCGTGTGCAGCGAAGCATCGGCTTGGACCGCCGTGTAAGGCTCGCCTCGCTTCAAAGCGATTTGCTGTAAAACGGTTTCGGCTGGAATGCGGTCGGCGCCGCTGACGCGAATGTCGCTGATGCGTTCGTTACCAGCGTGCGCGGATATGCCAGAGTTCCAAAACGCCAACACTGCGAGCAAGCGAACAGCCGCGGCGAATATCTGCTGCCGCGCCGATGGGAAAATTCGGGTGATGGCGTTCAAATTGTGCATCGGGCTCGCGCGGGTGCTTGAACGAAAAACGAAAACAAAAGCGCTGGAAGGTTTTTCAAGAACTTCCCCGCACCGCCCCGCTGGCAGATGCACATAAGACTTGGAGAATATGGCATTAATCGGTTGAATTCGTGCGGCTTAGCCCGGACCCCAGGCAGTCGCTATCGGCTGACCGCAGCGCTGCAGTCAGCTGGCCGCCGCGCGGCGGTCGGCGAGGCGCTGTTCGGCGGCCGCGACAATGGCTTTGCGTAGCTCGTCGGCCTTGGCCAGGTTGCGGTCGATGCCGAGGTGCTGGGCGTCGGCAAACTTTTTCAGGTGCTCGACGGTTTTGATGTCGGCGAGGCGCCTGATCAATCCCTCGCGGCCCGTCTTGGCGAGCACGACTGTGGCGCTGAAGGCGTACGGATCAAAGCCGTTAGCCCCCGAGCCTGCAGCGGCCTTGCTATCGAGCGCGCGGGTTTGTGCCAGCTGCGAGCGTGACGACCCGCCAGGGATGCCTTGCGGCACTTGCTGCGGTGGTTGCTGCTTGCTCTCGGCGGCCTTTCCGTCACCAGCTTTCGCAACTGGAACTTTGCCGCCGCCTTTGGTTTTCGTTTTGCCAGCGGGCGGCGTTGGCGGCGCGGCGACGACAGCCGGGGCAACATCTGCCGCCACCGGCTCGGGCATCTCCCACACCAGCATCCGGTTGACCGCTTTCAGAAGCGATGCTGTCAACCGGTCAACCGCCGCGTCATCGAGTGCGGTCTCGCGCCGGATGTGGGCGTGAAAGAATGCCCGCATCCGATCATTCGGCCAGAGCTGCGTGCCTTTGGTCATGGATTACTGCGCCGGGACCTTTGCTTTAGCGCTGTTATTAGTCTTTTCGATCATCTTGGCAACTTCGCTGTGCAACTCTTTGACGTCGCCTGCAGCGTCGCCGTACTTGGCTTCGAGCGAACGTGGCTCAGAGATCCAGTCGAAGGCGTTGGCAATGCCGTCGCGCTGCGGCAGGAACGTGTCGAGCAGCGGGTGGACGAGCGCGATTTCCTCGATCAACATGTAATCTTTGTTGTCGTCGCGGACGTAATTGGCAACGCACGCGTAGCGCCGGTCGGCCAACGGAATGGCGGCGAGGTCGTCGAGGTTACGCGTGTCCTCGATCAGCAACGCAATGCGGTCGACGGCCAGCTGCGAAACGTAATCCGGACGGAACGGCACGATGACCTTGTCTGAGGCTTTGAGGGCTGCCAACGCTGCGAATGACAAGCCCGGCGGGCAATCGAGGATGACGACGTCGAAGTCGCCTTCGAAGCGCCGGATCAACCCCTCGATGCGGCCGCGAACACGGTTGGCCACGACATCGGGATTGTTGCTCTGGTTGGCCTGCTTCAGATACAGCTCGCCTTGGATGTCCTCAAGAAGGAGAGAACCCGGCACCAGCGAAACCTGGGCTGGTTTGCCGCCCGCGCCCCAAACGCCGCCGACGTTGCGCACGACGTAGTCACGCGCTTGCGCGGGAATGCCGTCGAACAGGTCATAGAAGTAGTCCGAAATGGTGCGCCCAGCCTTGCGGGCTTCGTTCCAGCCCTGGCCGCCCATCAAGATGAGCGAAGCGTTGCACTGGGAATCGAGGTCGAGAACGAGGACTCGCTTGCCGCCATAGACACTGAGCGCATGGGCCAACATGACCGCAACTGTCGATTTGCCTACGCCACCCTTACGATTGGCGACCGCTAAAAAGAATGCCATACAACCCTCACCCCTCATGTGGACGCCCTCGGGAACTTGGGGACGCCAGAATTGCGCTTTCGTCGATACTGTCAGCTAATGGACGTATGGGCCGATTCGATGGCCCGCATCCATGCTTCAAGACCGGCAGACCGGCGATGTACCATGCCGATGCAACCAAGACACGAAATTGGTGCGAAACTTGCCTAGGCTCAACTACGGAAGCGCAATGTTCGTGAAGTAGTTTCGATGTGTGGCGTCCTGGCCGATCGGCCCTAATGATTTACAGGGCCCGCGACTATAAATGCCGCCCAATGAACGGTTTTTAGGGATCAATCCCGTTCATTCAACGCAAAACGGTCCCGCTGAGGAACAGGCATGTCGCGCCGCTATTTCGGAACAGATGGCATTCGGGGACCGGCAAATCAGTTTCCGATGACCTCGGAAGTGGCGCTGAAGGTGGGGATGGCGGCGGGAAAAGTGTTCCGCTCGGGCGCTCACCGGCACCGCGTCGTCATCGGCAAAGATACGAGGCTGTCGGGCTATATGCTCGAGGCTGCCCTAATGTCTGGCTTTACCGCCGGCGGTATGGACGTTTTCCTGCTCGGCCCGATGCCGACGCCGGCGATCGCCATGCTGACCCGCTCACTGCGCGCCGACCTTGGCGTCATGATCTCGGCCTCGCACAACCATTTTGAAGATAACGGCATCAAGCTCTTCGATCCCGATGGCTATAAGCTGTCTGACGATATGGAACGCCAAATCGAGGAGTTGATCGAAGCCGATACCGCGACGCTGCTCGCTCCAGCCGACCAGATCGGGCGGGCGACCCGCGTTGAAAGCGCGCAAGAGCGCTACATCGAATTTGCCAAGCGGACACTGCCGAAGAACCTGCGCCTCGACGGCCTGCGCATCGTCATCGATTGCGCCAATGGCGCGGCCTATAAGGTCGCCCCCGAAGCGCTGTGGGAACTGGGCGCCGAAGTCATCAAGATCGGCGTCGATCCCAATGGCCGCAACATCAACCACAAGTGCGGCTCGACGGCGCCCGAAGCGCTCCGCGAAAAAGTCAAAGAGCTGCGCGCCGACATCGGCATTGCCTTGGACGGCGACGCCGACCGCGTCGTGATCGTCAATGAAAAAGGCCAGATCGTCGATGGCGATCAATTGATGGCGGTGATTGCCGACAGCTGGCAGCGCAGCGGCAAGCTTGCAGCCGGGGGCATTGTCGCCACCGTCATGTCGAACTTGGGGCTCGAGCGCTATCTCAAAGGCATCGGCTTGACGATGGCGCGCACGCCCGTTGGCGATCGCTACGTCACCGAGCACATGAGAAAGCACGGCTTCAACGTGGGCGGTGAGCAGTCCGGCCATATCGTGTTGTCCGATTTCACGACGACGGGCGATGGCCTCGTCTCGGCCTTGCAAGTTCTGGCCTGCGTCGTCTCGACCGGCAAGCCAGTGTCTGAAATTTGCAATCGGTTCGAACCGTTGCCGCAAATTCTGAAAAACGTTCGCTACGAAACCGGTAAGCCGCTCGAAGACAAGCGCGTCTTGCAAGCCATTGAAGGCGCCAAGGCGCGGCTCGGCGAAAACGGCCGTCTGGTGATCAGGCCATCTGGCACCGAATCCGTCATTCGCGTGATGGCCGAAGGCGACGATGAAGGCATGGTGTCGAGCGTCGTCGGCGACATCGTCGAGGCCGTCCGCTCCGCCGCCGCTGCTTGATCCAGCGCTGCGGATACTGCGGATACTTGCGTCACTGAGCTGCCATAAAAAGCCCCGTATAGGCCCTAATCGCGCGGTTGGGCTCATCGCGTGGCCCAATCCGTGCCAAATCGGTGCGGGGCTTAAGTCTCCTTTAAGTGTTGTTGGCGATAGTCGGTGAGGGAACACGACTATCTGACCTCTAAGTGCTCGCGCCTCTCAAGCGCCGGGCCAACACCTGAAAGGGAACTAAAATGGCCTCCACGCGCGCAAAAATTCTTCTCGGCGCGGCCCTCGTCCTCGGCAGTGCTGCGGGCGCGTCGGCTGCCGATCTTTACGGCGGCTCTCTCAAAGACGGCCCGATGGTCGCGCCAATGCAGGCTGCATCGCCATCTTGGTATGTTCGCATCGACGGCAGCTACGCCGCTTTTGATGAGCCCAACGTTACTGAAAACGGCATCTACGATCTGACCGATAGCTCGATCGACAACGTCTGGGGCGTCGGCGGAGGTATAGGCGTCTACTTCGGTCACGGCTTCCGCGGCGATATCACGGTCGACCACAATTTCGACGCCGACGTTTCAGCAACGCTGGGCGATGTGAAAGCGACACTTCCCGGCGAACGCAAGTTCTCGCTGTCGAGCACGGTGGCTCTCGCCAACCTCTACTACGACTTCGATATGGGCAATCGCTTCACGCCATATCTGGGCGTTGGCCTTGGCGTCACGAAGAACAAAACCGGCGCTGGTACGGTCACCGATCTTTGCGGCTGCTTGAGCGGCACGATTGACGGCGGCGACACGACCCACGCGGCTGGCGCAGTGATGGCCGGCTTCTCGGTCAAATTGCGCGAACGGTTGTCGTTCGATGCCGGCTATCGCTTCCTCTATCTCGGCGAAGTCGAGACCGGTGCGGTCAACGCAACCTTCACTGCGGTTCACGGTGCCAACGGCGTCGGCTCGACGGTTGCCAACGATCCGACGGTCGATGAAATCCACGCCCACGAATTCCGTCTCGGCCTGCGCTACGACATCCAGTGATTGCACGATGGCAGGTGCGCTCTTAGGCGCGCTTGCCCTGTTCATAGATCATAATCGGGCGACGATGTGACGTTGCCCGGTTTCCCAAAAAAATGCCGAAGACGCAGATTTTTTTTTCGCCAGGCTTTGTGTTCGATCTCCCTCGTGTCTCGTTTGCGTATGGCGCAGCTTTTTGTGCCCGGGAACCTCGTACCCGAACGCCTCTGCTTCCGGCTGCCGCATCAGCGTTGATGCGGCTTACGTGGATTAGAGTTCAGGGCCGCACAGCAAAGGCTGACGCTGGCTCCATTTGAGGGATCGACGCATATGAAAGTTCAGATCGCGTGGCTGTCACTAGGTTTGGCATTGGGATCAATTGTTATCGAGCCGGCACACGCTGCAGACTTCGGTAATAGCGGTGGCAGCGCGCGCAGCGAGAGTTACAGGGACGTCGGCGTGCCCGCAGCGATCCCCGTGCCTGCACCCGTTCCGATCCCAGAATATCGCGGCGGCTGGTATTTCCGTTTTGATGCCGGCGTTGGTGTCATCAGCCAGCCGAGTATGACGGAACAAGGCTTCATCTATGGTAAGGACGACGGCCCTGGACCGGTCACCGGCCCCGCCGATCCCATCACTCTCAACACATCCTGGTTCAATGGCGACTTCGATACCTTCTCGACCGTGGGCGCCGGACTTGGCTACACCTTCGGCAGCGGCTGGCGCGGCGACCTGACGGTTGAAAAGCGCTCGCTCAACACGGCGCAGATCGACGGCAGCGATAGCTGGTCGTCTTACGATTATTCTAAGAGCTGCGGCGGCTGCACGACCTACGCCCTGATCGATGCCAACAAAGATGGCATCGGCGACAGAAGAACAACCATCAAAGTCAACGACCGCACCAAGCTCGACGGCACGATCTGGATGGCCAACGCTTATTACGACCTGTTCACGTCGCACGGCTTTACGCCCTATGTCGGCGCTGGCGCTGGCGTTATGTGGAACGTAATTACCCGCAAACACGAGAGCGACGTTTCGACGTGCGATACGACGACGGTACCATCTTGCGCCACGCCGGTCGCTGTTTCATCGACCGTCGTAGACAAAGCGCTCGACCGGGCAACGTTGGCGGGAGCCTTGATGGCCGGCGTCAGCTACGACATTTCGGATATCACCACAATCGACGTTGGGTATCGCTATCTGCATCTGGGCGGCACAGAAATTTCGATGGATATTAACGGCGATCATTCGCACGTTAAAATCGGCGACCAGAACGTGCATCAAGTTCGCGCTGGCTTGCGCTTCAACTTCAACTGACGTTTTTTCGACCTATTCAAAAGGCGGGTTCCACAAGGGACCCGCTTTTTTTATTGTTAAAGTCCTCGTGACTTGCCCGATGCCGGTCGCTAGCATAGCGAGCTTCGTGCGCAATTCTCAGGATAAGGTTCAAAAGACATCATGGAACGCCGGGCAAAACCCGATGTGCGGCCGAAAAACCCGAGCTTCTCATCTGGCCCTTGTGCGAAACGCCCTGGCTGGTCGCCGCAGTGTTTGCAACACGCGCTGGTGGGCCGCTCGCACCGGTCCTCCGAAGGGCGCACGCGCCTCAAATCTGCGATCGACAAAACCGTAGCGTTGCTCGGTCTGCCGGCGGGCTACAGGGCGGCCATCGTGCCGGGCTCTGATACCGGCGCGTTCGAAATGGCGATGTGGAACTTGCTTGGTGCGCGCGGCGCGGATGTTTTCGCATGGGAGGTTTTTGGCCGCATTTGGTTGCGTGATGCTGTCGCCGAACTCAAACTGCCGGATCTGAGAACATTCGACGCCGACTGGGGCCACTTGCCCGACTTGGCCCGAGCTGATTTCAATCGCGATATTTTGTTCGCCTGGAACGGTACGACAACCGGCGTCCGGGTTCCAAACGCAGATTGGATCCCTGACGATCGCGCGGGCTTAGTGATGTGCGACGCGACGTCGGCGATCTTCGCGCAGGATATCGCCTTTTCGAAAATCGACGTCTTGACCTATTCCTGGCAGAAGGCTTTGGGTGGCGAAGGCGCGCACGGCATCCTGATTTTATCGCCGCGAGCTTTTGAGCGGCTGCGCACGTATACGCCGACTTGGCCGATACCAAAAATTCTGCGATTGAGCAGAGCCGCTCAAGCTTCAGACGATGTGTTTGAGGGTGTCACGATCAATACGCCTTCGATGCTGTGCGTCGAAGATTATCTCGACGCGCTGGCCTGGGTCGAGGATGTTGGCGGTTTGTCCGGCACGATCGCGCGTTCAGATGCAAATGCAAAGGTCGTCTACGACTGGATCGCTCGCACGCCCTGGGTCGCACCCTTGGCAAAAGATCCAGCGACGCTTTCCAACACATCCATTTGCCTGCGCTACACGGGGGCGGACGGGCGAGAGCCATCTGATGAGATCGCTCTCAAAAAAACCAAAGCGATGTGCGAACTTTTGGCGAAGGAGAATGCTGCCTTCGATATCGCGTCCTATCGCGGCGTTCCCGCAGGTTTTAGGATTTGGACGGGTGCCACTATCGAAAGTAGCGATGTCAAGGCTTTGACAGCATGGATCGATTGGGCGCATGACGAGGTTGAAGCTCAACGGGGCGCATGAGGCCGAAGTCCGGCTTCAATTAACGATGCGAAATGTCAATGGCTTTCGGGGGGCCGCCGTCTCGGCCATAATCCAAAGCTCTTGGGGGCGGCCGCCGTCATAGCTATAAACCGGGGCTATAAACCGGGGCTATAAACTTGGTGCCGAATGTTGCGTGAAGCCCGGTCTGCGAAGATCAACAAAAAGGTTGCGTTATGCGTATTGCTCTTTCGATCGCAGGCCTGTGCATTCTAACGGCCGGTGCCGCTGCAGCCGACCTTCCAGTGTCCTCTAAGGTCGACGCTGTCACCGTGTTCATGTCTGGCGCGGAGATCACGCGCGTTGGCAAAATAAAATTGGAAAAGGGCGAGCACACGCTCATCATCTCGGACGTTCCAGCCGGTGCTGTGCCGGGGTCCATCAGAGTGGATGGCAAAGCGACGGGCAAGCTCGAAATCGGCTCTGTGGACACGCGCCGCACGTTTCTTGCGCGCGCCGATGGGTTAGCAGCTGATGCCGAGCGGCGCCGACTTGAAGACGAACTCGACACCCTCAGAGATCAGAAAACGTCGCTCGAAGCACAATTGCTGGGATCTGAGACGCAAAAAAATCTGATCACCAATCTCGCGCAATTGCCAACGCGCCCGGCAACTCCAGGTGCCAATGGCCAGAGCGAAGATTGGGCAAGAATTCTTGCGCTGATCAGCCAGGGCTCGGTTGATGCGGCGCGCGGCGCGACCGATGCACAAGTCAAAATTCGCGAGACCGATCGCAAAATCGAGGATGCAGAGAACAAGCTCAAGGCGTTGGCACCGCCAAAGACGGAGCAGACGGAAATTAAAGTGCATGTCGAGGCGGCAGCGCCGCTGGAGGCCGATTTGACGGTGCGCTATCAGGTGGCCGAGGCGCGCTGGGTTCCTCTCTATGACGCGCGTCTTCTTACGGGCTCCAAGACGTCAGCCCCAAAGCTCGATTTGGTACGCCGGGCGGCTGTCTCGCAACGCTCCGGCGAAGGCTGGGATAACGTCGCGCTGCAGCTATCGACGGCGCGGCCTAGTGCCGGGGCGGCGGCGCCCGAATTACAAACGCAAACGGTTGACTTCGAGGCGGACGCGCCAAAGCCCGTGCCGATAGCCTCAATGGCGGTGCGCCGTGTGCTCAAATCCAAAGCTGACGGCGCGAGCGATGACGAGAATTTGGCGCTGGCCGAAGGTGCCGGAGTAGCGGCCCCGCCAGCCCGGCCGTCCCAACCAGAAACTGCTGTCGTTCAAGAAGCCGCAGTGACGGCGGCGCCGTTCGAGGCGACATTTGCTGTCAACGGTCGCGTTTCGGTGTCGGGCACGGGTGAAGATAAGCGCGTGGTGCTCTTGACCGAACAGTTCGAGCCCGCGTTAGCCGTGCGCACCGTTCCCAAGGCCAATCCCAAAGCGTATCTCTACGCCAAAATTGCATTGGCGAAAGGCACGCGTCTTTTGCCGGGGCAGGTCTACTTGTTTCGCGATGGCACGTTTGTCGGCATCGGATCGCTGCCATTGCTATCGCCGGGCGAAGATCACGACCTTGGCTTTGGCACCGACGATCAAGTCAAAATCAGGCATGCCGTCGTCGATGAGAAGCGCGGCGAAACCGGGCTCATCTCGTCCGTGCACACGGACAGCCGGAATTTCCGTGTCATTGTAAAAAACATGCACGAGCGGCCGATGACGGTCACCGTCATGGATCAAATACCGGTCTCGCAAAACCAGGAGATCAAGGTCGAGTACGTCGGTAAAGTTACGCCGACCAAACAGAACGTCGATGACAAGCGCGGCGTGATAAGCTTTGAACAAAAGCTCGAAGCGGATGAGGAAAAAATTATCGAATACGGCTATCGCATCTCATGGCCCGGCGCCAAGCCGATTACTTTTGGAGCGCGGTAGGGCCGCCCGTGCGCGTGCCGTTGACGATCGCGACGCCGCTCAAGATGAGTGCAAAACCGACGAAGTGGTAGACGCGCGGCTGCTCGCCTAAAAGCAACAATCCCAGTGCTGCCGCAAACAGCGGCACGAGATTGATGTAGGCTCCGGCCTTGGAGGGCCCAAGCAGCTCGACGCCCCGATTGTAAAACAGATAGGCCAGAAGGCTCGGGAAAACCGCAGTGTACAAAATCGCGAGCGCGGTCTTGGGGCTCAAAATAAAGTGTGCGCCCTGCGCCAGCTCGATGGCCGACAGCGGTAAATTTAAAATTGCGGCAACAAAAAAAGTGACCGCCGCGAACGATAGCGGATGGAGCGGTGGCCGGCGGGTGAGATAGGCCGTGTAGAACGCCCAAACGGCAACCGCGACAAGCATTATGAGGTCGCCGCGATTGATCACGGTTGCCGCCAAATCCTGTGGCGCGCCGTGTGTCAAGATGGTTGCGACCCCGGCCAGCGAGATCGCGACCGCCGCGACTTGCGCGCCACGGATAGGCTCCCCGTTCAAAAGCGCGCTCATCAACAAGATCATGATCGGGCCGAATGCGTAGATCACGCCGGCCGACGTGGTTGTTGTCGTCACCAGCGCTGCATACTGCAAAGTGTTGAACAAGCCGCTGCCCGTGATGCCAAGAACGACCAGGACCGGCAGATGCGCGCGGATGACAGTCCAGTCTTGCCGAAGGTGGCGCCATGCGAGCGGCAGGATAAATAAGCTCGCTCCTAGCCAGCGCAGAAAGGCCAGCGTCACGGGTGGCACTTGCCCTGCGATCCAGCGGCCGACGATCATGTTGCCGGCCCAGAACAGCGTCGTCAGCACGAGGAGAGCTGGCCCGTTGTCGAAGATCGCACGCTGCAGCCGCGAAGGGACCGGCATCACTCTCGCGAAACTTCTGACAGGCCAAGCCAGCGTCCAGATCGCGTCAGCAATTCCGGCAACATAATCAAGTTGAGAAGCGTCGCTGTGGTCAGCCCGCCCAACACGGTGATGGCCATCGGTGCTTCGATTTCATAGCCGGCGCGACCCAGGCCAAGCGCGAGCGGCACGAGGCCGAGCGCTGCCATCAGTGCCGTCATGAGAATTGGCACGAGCCGCTCTGACGCGGCACGGCTGATGGTTTCGCGCGACCATGGTTCGCCTTCGACATCGACCAAGTGTTCGACGTGAGCCAGCATCATGATCGAATTGCGCGCGCCGACGCCGAACACCGTGACGAGGCCAACCATGCTGCCCAGTGTTAAGCCGGTGCCGGCGATCAGAATGGTGGCGATGCTTCCGATCAGGCAGAACGGCAGATTGACGAGCACAAGAAGCGCCAAGCGGCTGCGCCTAAAGGCCAGCATCGTGACGAGCACGACAAGGACGAAGCTGATGGCACCCAATCCCGCAAGGCGGAATTGCGCCTCGCGCTCGGCTTCGGCTTGGCCAGCGAACGTGACGTAGACCTCTTTCGGCAAAGGCAGTTTGGCAACTTTTTCTCGAACTTGAGCGACGACATCTTGCAGCGCGCGCCCCTCAGCGTTGAACGTGACGCCAACGCGCCGCTGGCCGGTTTCGCGCAGAATGGTCGAGCGCCCCTCGCGTGGCCCGATGTCGGCGACATTGCCGAGCGCTACGCGCGTGCGGCCGTTGCCGATCATCAGCTGGGCAATGCTGTCCAAGCGATTGCGCTGCTGGGGTGGCAATATCGCGACGACGTCGAGTGTGCGCGCCCCGTCGTAGACTTGTCCAAGCGTCACGCCGGCGAATGCCGTTTGTAGCGCCTCGACGGCTTCTTGCTTGGTCAATTGATAGGCCGCGAGCTTGGCGTGATCGAAGCGCACCGACATGGTTGGCGCGGCATTGGTTTGCGAAGTGCGCAAATCGGCGATACCGGCAACATCTTTAATTTCGTCATGAATTGTGCTGGCCGTTTTTTCAATCGCATCGAGGTCGTTGCCAAAGACGTTGACGACGACTTGAGCGGTTTCGCCGCTAATGCTTTCGCTGATGCGGTCGCCGAGGAAGGTCAGCGTTTCGGTGCGCACCTCGGGAAAAGTTTTCATGATCGCGCGCACTTGTTCTTGCGCGGCATCTTCCTTGACGTTGCGATCGGATTTCAACTCGACGTGGAATTCTCCGCGGTCAGGCCCCCAAGTATCTTCGCCCAGCTCCGCGCGGCCGAATTGTGCGCCGACCGTCGCGATGAACGGCAATTGCAATATTTTCGCACTGATGCGCCGCCCCAGCCCCGTCATTTCATCCAGCGATGTGCCAGGCACGGCGCTCGTCACTTGGACGACGAAATGGCCTTCGCGAAACGGCGGCATGAATTCGCTGTAGAGTTTCGGCATGACCATGATGGCGGCGGCAGCGCCGACGATCAACAGCAGCGCCAGCAGGATCCAAGTGCGCCGCACGATTTTCAAAGCGATCGCGTGCAACCATTTTAAGAAACGGATCAGCCCGCTTTCTTTGAGCTCTTCTCCCTCCGGCATCAGGATGGCGGCCAGCGCCGGCGTTACTGTAAGGGCGACCAGGAGCGATGCAACGACTGCTAAAATGAACGCCGACGCGATAGGTCCAACGAGACGGCCCTGCACGCCGCCGTACAGCAGTACGGGTAGAAAAACGAAAATGACCGCAGCGGTGCCGTAAAACATTGAGCCGCGCACTTCGTTTGAAGCTTCTCGAATGATATCGAGCCTATCGGTGTTGCCAAGCGCTGCGCCTTGCCGCAAGCGCCGCATGATGTTTTCGATGTCGATGATGGCGTCGTCGACGAGCACGCCGAGGGCGACGGCAAATCCGCCAAGCGTAATGGTATTGAGGGTTTGGCCCATCGCGCTCAACACAGCGATCGCCGCCAGCAGCGACAACGGGATCGCTGCAAACGAAATGAGCGCGGTGCGGACGTTGCGCAGAAAAGCGTAGAGCACGGTCAAGATCAGTGCCGCGCCAAGCAGCAAGGCGTGCTCGAGATTAGACAGCGATCGCTGCACGAACGTTGCGGGCCGGTGCAATGCTGGATAGGCCGTCACGCCTTTTGTTTTTAACGTCGGCAACAACTCGTCCAAAACGGCTTCGGTGCCTTGGGTCGCCGCCAGCGTATTCTCGCCGAACTGACCGGAAATTGTCAGCAGCACGCCCATCTGACCTTGCACCAGGCCGTCGCCGAATTGCAATCCCGGCGCTATCGTCACGGTTGCAACATCGCCGAGCTTGATCGGCTGATTGTTCTGCACGGTGACGAGAGCATCGCTCAAATTTTTTGGCAGCGCATCTGGCGAGGGCGTCTCGATGGTGACGCGTTGGGGCCCGGTGTCGATGAAGCCCGCGCCTCGCAAGGCAAGAGCCTGCCGCCCGGCCGATACAACATCTGCCATGGTCAGTCCGAGCGCGTTCAACCGTTCAAGTTTGGGTTGAATTTGAATTTGGCGGATAGCGCCGCCGAACACGTTGACGCGCGCAATGCCTGGCACCGCGAGCAGCCGTGGCTTCAAGGTCCACTCGGCGATATCGCGCAGCTCGAACGGATCGATGGTGTCGGAAACGAGACCGACTTTGAGCACGTCCATCGTGCTCGATGTCAGCGGCGACAATTTCGGCGCCGCCACTCCCAACGGCAGGGTGCCGGCTAACGCGGCGAGGCGTTCGGAGATGCCCTGCCGCGATGTGTAGGGGTCGGCGTGCTCGTCGAAGGTGATGGTGACGGCGGATAACCCGTATTTCGATTCCGATCGCAGCGTGTCTAGGCCCGGCGCGCCGTTGACAGCTGCCTCCACCGGCCGCGTAACGATCTGTTCGACCTGCTCTGGCGACAACCCTGCTGCTTCGGTTTGGACGGTGACGGTGGGTGGCACGAATTCGGGAAACACATCGAGCGCGGCGTGGAGCGCGATCCACGTGCCGACCGCGAGCCAAACCGCGCTTAAAGCTGCAACGAGGCCGCGATTGCGGATCGACCAAGCGATGATTGCGTTCATGGCTATTTATCGTCTTCTTCTGGCTCGGCTTCGCGCGCCAACAAGTGGCCAGCGCCCCGGATCACGATCCTGTCGCCGTCTGCAAAACCAAGCTTGACCAGATATCCGCCTTCGACTGGATTTTCGAGAGGGACAGGCCGGCGGGCATATTTATCGGCGCGCTTTTGAATAAAGGCCCAAGCGCGCCCTTCGGTGATGACGATGGCGCTGCTTGGAATAACGACGCCGGTGGCGTTGTCGCCGTTGTCGGCCACGGCCCGCGCGCGGTCGCCCTGCCTTAAGCCCGGTGCGGTCGGCAGCAGCGCCAGAAAAGATGATCCCGGCATCGCCATATTGCCTTGCGGCGCTGGCCACAGCTTTTCGATCGCGACGGAGCCGCTGCCAGACAACGGCATGACTTTGATGTTGCGCGGTTCATGCGCATCGATATTAGGAAAATCCAGGCGCACAATATTGAGCTGGCCGGTACTGAGGTGGGCAATCACATCGCGGCGGCGGTCGGCGTCGAGAAACGGCGCCGTGTCGCCCCATGTCATTCGCAAGCGGTTTTCAAGCAAGGACAATTGCACAGCGTCCGTTTCCGATTGGCGCGCTGCAGTCTCCATGTCCTGGCGTGAAATGGTGACCTTATCCTTGAACAAAGTTTCCGAACGCGCCCGTTGTGCCTTGCTAAAGTCGCCGGCAATTTTTTGCGCTCTGAGATCGGCATCGAGCTGAATGAGCGTGTCAGATGCCAGAACCGTCGCCGTGCCTTCGACGGCTTGCGCCAGCGTTTCGGATTTCAAGGCGACAACGGACACGACAGCCTCCGCCATCTCTGGCTTACTCTCGTGCTCGGTGGCTTTCTCCGCTTCTTGAGCGGGCAATGGTTTGCAGGCTGACAGCGCGAGCAAAAGACATGCGATGATACGTTTCATTATTTGCTCGAAGCACACCGCTTTGGCTGCGGTCGCCGTGCGGCGGCCGAAGCGCAATCAAGTTTATGATGCCATGTTATTGCGCAGCTTGGGCCAAGAAAACCACAAGTTTGTAAGCGCTGCTTCGGGCCATGGTAAATGTGCCGCCTCGTGCGCCGTAGCGGTGGGTGGCTAAAGCCGTTCTTTGCCAAGTTCCAAACGCTGATACATCGATCTGGCCAGCGCTTGCACCTCCTTCAACGCGGTGTCGTATTTGTCGCGCGCGCTGCGGAAGACGTGCGGGCCAGCGTGGGCTTGCGCGCGCTGGATGGCTGTCATCATCGGGATTGGCCGCTCGATGGCGTTGATATCGTAGAGGCCGCATTGGATGTGATAAAGCATCTTTTGCTGCAGCCGGTTGGTGCCTTGGAACATCGAAATCAAAACGTGCATTTTGACCTTGTCGGCCAATTTCATGTCGTCTTCCAAAATGAGACGCACGAAATCCGCCAGCGTCGAATAGGAATTTTCCTCGAGGTTGGTTGGCGCGACGATGTGCTGGGCCAAGCGGATCGCGGCTTGAGCTAAGGGTACGGGGCCTGCCGGGCAATCGAAGATGATGACGTCATAGTCGCCGTGCAGCCGCGTCAGCTCGGCGTCGAAGAGGGCAGCCAATGTGACGTCGACGCGCTGGCGGGCTTTCAAGTTGCGTAAAGTGTATTCGAGCGCGGAGAGATCGCGAAGCAACTCATGATTGGACGGGATGAGGTGGAGATAGCCTTTTTCGGTCGCGCCTTTGAGTTCGATCAGGTCGCTGGCCTCGACGCGATGTTCGGCGAGGTCGACGCGCATGCCCTTCGACCACCCGGACAAGATTTGCGCTAGTCCCATTTTCTTCTGGCGCAGCTCGTCCATCGCGCCCTTGCCGACGAGGATCTTGGTCGTCATCGCTTGCGGGTCCATGTCGAGCACGAGAACGCGCTGGCCGTAAAACAGCGCCAAGCCCTCAGCCACCATCATCGTGGTGGTTGACTTACCCACGCCGCCCTTGGGGTTTGCAATTGCAACGCGAACGACCATTCGAAACTCGATCCACTAGATTATTCAAAGCTACAGAGCACGACCGGTGTGGCCGAATGGTGAAATAAGATCGGCAAGGCCGCCGACGATCAGCTGGTTTGGCTCAGGCACCCAGGGCTTGACGCAGCTTTTCAGCGTGAGCGGTCAGTACCGCGCCCTCTTCCATTTTGCCGGTATGGGGCCGCAGCGCGACGCCATCGTGGCGCGGAATAACGTGGATGTGCAGATGAAACACGGTCTGCCCACCGGCCGGCTCGTTGAATTGCATGACCGTTATGCCGTCCGCCTCGAACGCCTTTTTCGCGGCGATTGCAATCTTTTGAACAACGGGCAAAATCTTAGCCAGCACGAGGGGATCGGCATCGAGAAGGTTACGCGACGGAGCCTTGGGGACGATCAGCGTGTGACCAGCCGCTTGCGGCATGACATCCATAAACGCGATTATGTCGCCATCCTCGTAGACTTTGTGACACGGGATGTCGCCGCGCAGGATCTTGGCGACGATATTTGACGCGTCGTAACTCATGGGCGGGGCCTCGCGATGCAAGGCGTCGTTAAAACCCATTGCGGGATGCCCGTAAAGCACGGACATTTTGGAGCGCCCTCAAGTTTTGCGGTAGGGCCCCATTTGCGTCAGTTCAACGGTATCGTTGGCAACAACGCGGCGTTCCTGTTCGAGATAGCGTGCAACGGCTTTGCGTAACCCGGGATCGGCGATCCAATGGGCCGAATAGGTCTCGACCGGCAGGTAGCCGCGCGCGAGTTTGTGCTCGCCCTGCGCGCCGGCCTCGACGCGCGACAGCCCGTGCGCGATGGCGTAGTCGATGGCCTGATAATAGCAGATCTCGAAATGCAGCGCGGGATGCTGCTCGATCGATCCCCAATAGCGCCCGTACAGACAATCGCCACCGATGATGTTCAACGCACCCGCGATATAACGCCCGCAGCGTTTGGCGAATATCAACAGGCATTGTTGGGGCATTGCCGCGCCAAGCAGCGAAAAGAATGCGCGGTTAAGGTAGGGCCGTCCCCATTTGCGGTTGCCAGTATCAACGTAGAATTCGTACATCGCGTCCCAGTGTGCTTCCGTAATGTCGCGCCCGGCGATATGTTCGATCGCGATCTCGTCCGACAGAGCCTCCAAGCGCTCGCGCCGGACAGCCTTGCGCTTGCGCGAGCTAAATGTTTCCAAGAACTGCGCGAAATCTGCGTAGCCCTGATTTTGCCAATGAAACTGCTGACCCGTGCGCGGCAGAAATCCAAGGCTGCAAAGCCGCTCCTGCGCGCCGCGATCCAGAAATGTGACATGGATCGACGACAAACCACCCTGGTCTGCAAGTTCCATCGCGGCAGAGGCTAAAACCTGCTCGTCGGCGGCGGCACTCGCGCCGGGCTTGACCAGAAAGCGCGGGCCTGGAACGGGTGTGAAGGGTACTGCGATCTGCAGTTTGGGATAATAGCGCCCGCCTGCTTGGCCGTAGGCCTCCGCCCAGCCATGGTCGAAAACATATTCGCCCTGGCTGTGGGTTTTTACATAGCAGGGGGCCGCGGCAGCGATGCCACCCTTGCCGTCGTCCAAAATTAAATATCGTGGGATCCATCCAGCTTTAAGGCCGACCGTACCGGCATCTTCGAGCGCTTTGAGAAAGGCGTGGCACACGAAGGGATTGGACCGTGACGGTTCAGGATTGGCGCAAGCATCCCACGCTTGCGCCTTGATTTCGGCAAGTGAGCCTACAACTTTTACAATGACTGGGGGTGCAGGGATCATCAGCTCTCATGTCGTTACAGTAGGCGCGACATTAGGCGCTACAGTAGAAGAGATATTACGGCCAGGACTGGCGTTAGATCAAACGTGAGAGTATGCGAGATTTCGCCCGCGCGCGTCGACGGGTCGTGGTTTAAGTTGAGGCACGACGCCGTTTGCCGAAATATTGGAGACTTGAGCGCCATGAGCCGACCGATATCCTTATCTTTTGCGCTTGCGATGCTATGTACCGTCGCGTCCGTGGCTGTGCAGGCGAAAGACAGCGACGGCGTGAAGATTGGCCATAGCTCCTACGTTGGCCGTTTGGTTCCAGCTTCCATCGTCGAAAATCAGGCCGTTCAGCAATATGATCAACTCGTGCGCCAAGCACGCCAGAAGGGCGCTTTGCTCAGCGACAGCGATCGCGACCTCATCCGCCTCAAGCGCATTCAGCAAGATCTTCTGCCACATTCCTACAAGTTCAACGAACGCGCCAAGGCCTGGAAGTGGGAAGTCAACGGCATTCGTTCCAACACCCTCAATGCGTTCTGCATGCCCGGCGGCAAGATTGCATTTTTCTCAGGAATCATTGATAAATTACAATTGAGCGATGACGAAATCGCAATGATTATGGGGCATGAAATCGCCCACGCGCTGCGCGAACATGCGCGCGAACGCATGGCCAAAAGTGCCATTACAAATTACGGCAGTCAGATCATCGGGGCGATTTTATTTGGCCAAGCCGGGCAATATCTGGGCGCCCAAGCCGGTGGTTTATTGACGCTGAAATTCAGCCGTGACGATGAGACGGAAGCCGACCTCATTGGCATGGAGCTGGCGGCGCGCGCTGGCTATGATCCCCGATCGGGGCTGACACTGTGGAAAAAAATGGCCGAAGCCGCCAAAGGCGCGCCGCCGGCATGGTTTTCCAGCCATCCCTCGAGTGCCGCCCGGATTAAGAAAATCGAGGCCACTCTGCCAGACGTCATGCCGCTCTATGAGGCGGCCAAGGGCAACCGGCAGAATTGATCGGGCGTTCAGCCGGTTTCACGGTTGGAAGCCCTCAAAGATCATGGCGTCGGCCCATTTCTGGGCCCGCGCGCGGTCTTTGGAGCTGCGCACCGTCCAGGTGAAAAGCGGTAGCCCCAAAACCTCGCGCACGAATTGCGTCACCGGCGTCGGCAAAGCGCTCACTTGATAGGCGTAAAAATCGGGCGCGGCTGGACTAGATTCCAACAGGTCGCGCAACGCCGCCCTGCGTGCCCTGCCGATTTGCGGCCGCCACCATCCAGGTCCCAGGAAGCTGCCGGAAACGATGCCGCGCGGGATGCCGGGCGCCAAGATTTTCAGCGCTGCCATCACGGCCGGGTCAAACGACATGAGCGCTAACGGTCCGCGATAGCGCTGAGCCTGTTTGGCAATCGCACCGAGGAAATCTTTATCAGGCGGTTGCCACTCGCTTTTGACCTCGATCAACAGCGGCACCGCACCGCCAGCGAGATCGAGCAACTCGGCCAACGTTGAAATTCTGACATCGCTTTTCTTGTAGGTCAGACGTTTAAGGTCGGACGCGGAAAGGCGCGCCACGCTGCCTCGGCCTTCCACCAATCGATTAAGCGTCTCGTCGTGGAACACGATTGGCAAGCCGCCAGCGGCCGGCCGCAAATCGCATTCGATGCCGTAACCGTGCCGGATAGCTGCCTCGAATGCAGGCGCTGTGTTCTCGACAATACCCTTCTTGGTATTGTGCAGCCCGCGATGGGCGATGGGACGACAGAAAGCACCGCGATCGAGCATGTTCAGAGCACTCTCATAATGGCATCGATCTCCACAGCGGCGCCGAGCGGCAAGCTTGCGACGCCAACGGCCGCGCGCGTGTGCCTCCCTTTGTCGCCTAACAGGGCGATCAAAAAATCTGATGCTCCGTTGAGTACCTGCGGGTGATCGCGAAATTCGGGCGTGGCCGCGACGAAGCCCGTGAGACGAACGATTTGAGCAATCCGGTCGAGGCTTCCCAAAGCGCTTTGGGCTTGCGCCAAAATACTGAGCGCGCACCAACGAGCAGCCGTTTGGCCTTGCTCGATGGTTGTTGTTGACCCCAGTTGTCCGGCCAGAACGCGGCCGTGCCCGTCGCGCGAAATCTGGCCCGAAACATAAAGCATCTCGCTGCACCGTTGCCAGGGCACATAGTTGGCGATGGCGCTGGGCGCATCGGGCAGTTCGACGCCGAGCGCCCTCAAACGGGATTGGATGTCTTCGGCCATGTTGCATCCTCACCGATTGTTATAGAACGCGTTGAACTTTTGGCCGTCTTAAGGCCACTTTGCAATGGCGCTTGGAAATCATAAAGTGCAAGGATACGCGCGACGGTCGCGAGAGGTTTTTCATGAATTCGTTGAGTTTGCGTCATAGCATTATCGCCGTTGCGACGGTGGCCGCCGTCGCCGGTCAAGCGCCGTTAAGTTGGGCTGGCAATGCCACGCAATTTGCACCCCACCGCGCCGTCTACGAAATCTCGTTGGCCAAGGCGGTTGCGGGTTCGGGCGTCACCGACATGGCTGGCCGAATGGTCTATGAATTGGGTGGTTCGTCGTGTGAGGGCTACACCCAGAACATGCGGTTTGTGACCCGTATGACCAACCAGGAAGGCACCGACACTCTCAACGACCTGCGGACGTCGAGCTGGGAAGAATTGGCCCAGCACCGGTTGCGCTTTTCCTCTACCCAATATCAAAACGACGCGCTGACCGAAGCGAGCCAAGGCGATGCTGGCCATGCCAAGGGCGCAACGTCGCTCGCCGCCGATCTGGTCAAGCCAGGCAAGAAGCACGTCGCATTGCCGGCCGATATCTATTTCCCTATGCAGCACGCCGCTGCGCTGATCCAGTCTGCCAAGCAGGGCCGCACGTTCTTGTCCGCCAAGCTGTATGATGGCTCGGAAAAGGGCGACAAATACTACATGACGACGGCGGTGATCGGTAAGAAGTTCGCGCCCGGCGCGGTGAAGAACACGGCGTCGTTCAAGGAAGCCGGCCGTCTTGCAGGCCTTGCCTCGTGGCCGATCTCGATCAGTTATTTCGATGTCGGACAGGATAAGCAGGATAGTGCGCCAGCGTACGAATTGTCGTTCCGCTATTATGAAAACGGCGTGACGACCGATCTCAAGATCGACTATGGCGAGTTTGCTCTGCACGGCGAATTGAAAGATCTGGCGTTTCACGATGTCGGCAAGTGCCCTGAGTAAGGCTGAGTGTCAGGCGTTGACCGCTGGATTGAGCCAAGCCGCACCTCTGACACCGCTGGCATCGCCCCACTTTGGCGGCCTAACGTCGACGAACGGAGCATCCGCCAAAATGTATGGCTTCATGAGCCCAGGCAGGCTGTAATAAAGATGGCCGAGCTTGGATAGTCCCCCACCCAGAACGATGACATCTGGATCGAAGATGTTGACGACATGGGCAAGTCCGCGCGCCAAGCGGTTCTGATGCCGGTCGAGCGTTGCGCGCGCGTCGGCGTCGCCATGCAATGCCTGCTGCACAATGTCTTCGGTGCTTATTTTTTGGCCAACGGTGCGGGCATGATCGGCGGCGATGGCTGGGCCTGAGACCCAGGTTTCCATGCAGCCGAAGCGGCTGCACCAGCACTGCGCGCCGGGCGTCTCGCTGGTGTCTGCCCACGGCAACGGATTGTGCCCCCATTCGCCCGCGATACCCAACGGTCCGTCGAGCACCCGTCCGCCGATGACCAATCCGCCGCCGGTCCCCGTTCCCAAAATCACGCCGAAGACAGATGCGGCACCCGCCGCCGCGCCATCGGTCGCTTCCGACAAAGCGAAGCAATTGGCGTCGTTGGCGACACGTACCGGGCGGCCGAGGCGGCATGCCAGATCGCGATCAAGTGCTTGGCCGTTGAGCCAGACCGAATTGGCGTTTTGGACGGTTCTCGTGCGCTTGGAGATCGAGCCTGGAATGGCCAGCCCAACCGGCAGCGTGCTGCGGCCGCTCGCGTCTTCGAGCTGCGCGATGACAGACTGAAGCGCGTCGAGCGTTTGGCCGTAGTCGTCGCGCGGCGCTTGCAGGCGCAGGCGGGCGCATGCCGCGCCATCAGGACCCAGAACGATCCCCTCGATTTTTGTGCCGCCGAGATCGATCCCAATGCGCGCCGCGATCGGGTCAACGCTCATGCGCGGCGCGGCCAGCTTGCAAAATGGTCAGCGCCTTGGCGCAGGCTTCAGGTGCACATCCGGCCTCGCTGGCAAAAACGAGGAGGAGACTTTCATCTGCAAGCAGATGCTCGAGCACTGCCGTTTGCAGGCGCGGTGTTTCGGCCCAGGCGCGCAGTTCCGGCGGGCCGATGCCGGTCAGCTCCAGGAAGCGCGCTAAGCGCTGGCCGTCGGAGGCCAAAAACGTCAGCCCCTGCAACGCTAGGGTTTGGGCCAATTCGGGTGACATCGCAGACTTCTGTTTAAGAGCCATGGCGCTTCGAATTAGCTCCTTTCGGGGTTCGTTTTTAACTGTTGGTTACGGCTTAGAGGGCAAACTCCCCCGCAGCATCGCAAGAGAATCGGTGCACAAAACAACCTGATGGAACCGGACCACCTAGCGCCATGACTTATCAGGAAATCACCAATACCGTCGAGCGCCGCGGCGCTGATCCGAGGCTTGGCGTGCGAACGGTGCTGATTGTCGAAGACAACGAGCTCAACATGAAGCTGTTTCATGATCTGCTCGCGGCTCACGGCTACCGCACCATTCAGACGCGCAACGGCTTCGATGCGCTGGAACTGGCGCGCACCCACCGCCCCGATCTTATTTTGATGGACATCCAATTACCCGAAGTCTCCGGGCTCGAAGTTACCAAATGGCTGAAGGAAGACGACGAATTGCGGCACATCCCCGTGATCGCCGTGACGGCCTTTGCCATGAAAGGCGATGAGGAGCGCATCCGCTCGGGTGGATGCGAAGCCTACATTTCCAAGCCGATTTCCGTGCTCACCTTTCTAGATACGGTGCGCCGGTTTGCCGGAAACGTTTGATTTAAGTTGCGGTTCTTTTCAAGACAAGTAGCAAATGACAGCGCGGGTTCTCGTAGTCGACGACATTTTGGCCAACGTCAAGCTGCTCGAAGCTCGGCTGCAGGCTGAATACTTTGAAGTGCTTTCCGCCTTCAGCGGCAAGGAAGCGCTGGAAGTATTGGCCCGTGAGCGCGTCGATGTGGTGCTGCTTGACGTGATGATGCCGGGCATGGACGGCTTTGAAGTCTGCCGCCGCATCAAAGCCAACAATCTCACGCACCACATTCCGGTGGTGATGGTGACGGCGCTTGACCAGCCAGCCGACAAGATTCAGGGTTTGGAAAACGGCGCCGACGATTTCCTGACCAAGCCCGTCGATGACATCGCATTGGTGACGCGCGTCAAGAATTTGGCGCGTCTCAAGATGCTCAACGACGAAATGCTGATGCGCGCCTCGACTGGCAAGCAAATGGGCATCCCAGACGACGGTGCCTTGCAAAAGGCACTGTCTGGCCGCTCAGGACGCGTGCTGGTGGTCGACGATCATCCACGTTCCGCGGCGCGGTTGCTCGAGGTTTTGTCGAAAACCAACGATGCCTTCGCCGAGCGCGATCCGCAAGCCGCCCTCATCAAACTTGCCGAGCATAACTTCGACCTGCTGGTGGTCAGCCTGTCGCTCAACGGCGCCGATGGCTTGCGGCTGTGCTCGCAAGTGCGCTCGCTGGAACGCACCCGGCATCTGCCGATCGTTATTCTGGTTGAGCCTGGCGACGAAGCGCGCCTGATGCGCGGCCTCGACATGGGCGTCAACGATTACCTTATGCGCCCGATCGATAGGCACGAGCTGCTGGCGCGTGTTAAAACCCAGATCAAACGCAAGCGCCATTCAGATTTTCTGCGCCACAGGCTTGCCGAAACGGTTGAGCAGTCGATCACCGATCCGCTGACCGGGCTGCATAACCGGCGGTATATGGAAGGGCATCTCAAAACGCTGGTGACGGATTCGATCCGCAGCGGCCGTACCTTGTCGATGCTCATTGCCGACATCGATCATTTCAAATTGGTCAACGATACGTATGGCCACGACGCGGGTGATATCGTTTTGAAGGAATTTTCCGTCCGTCTCAAGCGCAATACGCGCGGCATCGATCTCGCGTGCCGGTTGGGTGGCGAAGAGTTCGTCATCATCATGCCGGATACGGATATTGCGCGCGCCTATCAGGTGGCTGAGCGCTTACGCGCGACAGTTGCCGCTTCAACATTCCCGATCAATCCCGAGTTAGCGATCCGGGTTACGGCGAGCGTCGGGATCGGTACGTTGGAGCGATCAAACGATACGCCAGAGACCATGTTCAAGCGGGCTGATAATGCGCTTTATGCCGCTAAACGTCGTGGCCGGAACCGCGTTGCCGCAGACGCAGCATAGAAATATTACAACCTAAAGGTTACATCAATACAACTACCATATACTCAGGCTGTAAACTTCTCACGTAGAAATAACGACTTAACGGAAAGCACGTTTCTCGTGAAGAACTGATTCGTGTTCATTGCGACACAGTGCAAACGAGTTCTTGCCAATTTAGTTTATGTCTGCCAATTTCGCGGCAATTGAACGGGGATAATTCTTATTTTGCGGAAAATCAGCGCAACTTTTGCACATCCCCGCTCGAGGTCTGAATTTAGAGCTCCCGCTCTGTTGGGTCCGCCGCAAAACCTAATAGCGTGGGTTGATCAATCCAAGTGACCAGAAGAGTGGCCTCCTCTACGGTTGTACAGGATTGATCGCGCAGCCGGGTAGGGGACAACGCCCTCTTTGAATCTTACCCGGTGATGATCAGGGTTTCGAAACGGTCTCGGACGATTTACCCCGCTGCCGAGTGAGTTTCGGACCCTGATCGCATCTTTCAGCGCCAAAGCCCACCAGTACGGTTACGTTGCAATCGAGGATTAGTTTCAAGCGACGGCTCAGAATTGGCCAGCTTGTCGTATATTTCTGCACGGAACCTCGTGCTTATTTGATTTTTGTTTCTTTGAACTCGACGTGCTTGCGCGCAACCGGATCGTACTTGTTGAAAACAAGCTTCTCGGTGGACGTGCGCGGATTTTTCTTCGTCACGTAGAAGAAGCCGGTTCCGGCCGTCGACAACAATTTGATTTTTTGGGTGACAGGCTTTGCCATAACGGCTCTCGGGCTCCGGAATTCGCGTCGATGTCAGGATTGAGCGCGCACTCTACTCGCGGAGCGCTCTGTGTCAAGGCCGCCGCTGCTGCGTTAACGCCGCGCAATCAGGTCGCGTCGGAAGGCTGAGCCGTCCTGGTAGTAGAATGGAATTCCGGCAGTTTCGGTCAGTTTATCTGGTTCGATCAGGGCGCAGGCGTCGTCCAGTATGAGGCGTGTGATGTTGGGGATGTCGAGCGCGCGGCATTGGGACAACGTAAACCATCCTTGTTCGGTGAACTCGCCGTCGTGGCACCCGGCGTTGTGGACGACCGCGCTGGCTGGCGCGATGAAGAATCGCGTGTCGTATCGGCGCGGCCGAGCAGGCGGCGTAATCGCGCGCGCCAGGAATTTCAAGCCAGCAACACTTGGCCGGTATCCCGACGCTGCGAACGCTTGCCAGCTCTCCGGCGGTGGTGGCGATATCTCGCCGACCTCGCCGATGATCAAGCCTGTCTCTTCGAAAACTTCGCGCACGGCGGTCACGGCTAAACTCGCAGCGACCTTCTGCTGGCTTGACGAGTGGGCACCCCAGGCCAGTGCGACCAAGTCCACGTCGCTGAGGCGTCCGGCCGTTGCAACATGTTGATCCTCCGCTTCGCAGCGGCCACCTGGAAAAACCCACTTGTCGGGCAAGAACACGTTATCGGCTCGGCGGCGGCCGAGGAATATTTTTGGCTCCAGGCCCGGCGCGATGTCGACGAGCACGACGACCGCTGCATCAAATATGGGCTGCGGATCGTGTGCCAAATATTCGCCCTTTAAAGTCTGGCTGTGCAGAGCCCGCGCTTAGCTATTGCTGGTGTGGCGTCGGTTCGGCCGGGGCTAAGTCTGCACCCTCGACTTGCAGATGACCAAAGCCGTGCATCCGGCAAGCCCATTGATACCCGATCAGCGCGCCCTTGACGCGCGGTAACAAGAACAAGCTGAGGATGACCAATAGCGGCATCCAGATCGCCAGCTGCACCCACGTCTCCGGCGCATAGATTTGTTGAACGGCCAGAATGCCACCGATGATGACGTGTCCGGTGATCAGCATCGTGAAGTAGGGCGGCGCATCGTCGGCACGGTGGTGATGCAGTTCCTCGCCACAGGCAGGGCACGCGTCGTTGACCTTGAGATACTGGCGATAGAGCGCGCCTTGTCTGCAAGCCGGGCACTTCTGTCGCCAGCCAGACTTCACCGCATCCCACACCGGACGAGGAGCTTCAACAGAACCGCCGATAGGGTTTTCGCTGATTATCGCCATGACACATAAATTGTCAGGAGGGCCCTCAAAGTCAAGGTTTGAGGTTGCCGCAGGCCGTTCGAACAAACCGGGAGATTACCGAGCACGCCGCACACCGAATTTATTGCGCGGCGGCTTGCGACCTAGCCCGCTTTTCAGGCTGCCGAAATTGCCCTTTTTACCGGGGGTGAGCATCTCAAACCGCAACGCTCCGGCTGACGGGATCGCTTCCATCAGCTTGACTTCGACGATATCGCCGAGCCGGTAGCCCTCGCCGGTGCGCGAGCCGACCAGCGCGTGCGCTTGTTCGTTGTGCTGGTAGTAGTCGTTGCCGAGGCTGGATACCGGAATATAGCCGTCAGCGCCGGTATCTTTCAGGCGCACGAAAAGGCCCGATCTCGTGACGCCGGCAACGCGCGCTGCAAACGTTGCGCCGATGTGATCGGCTAAATGTGCTGCGATCAGCCGGTCCGTCGTCTCGCGCTCGGCCGCCATCGCGCGCCGCTCTGTGCCCGAGATTGCCATCGCCACAGCTGTGAGCCGGTTGATCTCGTCGTCGCTCAAGCCGTCGGCCCCGAGCTTCAAACCGCGGATCAAAGCGCGATGCACGATCAAGTCGGCATAACGGCGAATGGGCGAAGTAAAATGCGCATACCGCGCGAGGTTCAAACCGAAGTGTCCGATGTTGCGCGGATTGTACTCAGCCTGCATCTGCGAGCGCAAAACGATCTCGTTGACGAGATCGGGCACGGGCAAATCTTTGGCTTCCGCTAAGATCTTGTTGAAGGCCGCGGGCTTTAGCGCGCCAACGTGCGGGATCTGCATATCTAGCGTCGCTAAAAAATCTTTGAGGCCCTTGAGCTTTTCTTGGCTCGGCACGTCGTGCACTCGGTAGACGAGAGGAGACTTCTTTTCCTCTAGGCTTTCGGCGGCCGCGACGTTCGCTTGGATCATCATTTCTTCGATGAGGCGATGCGCGTCGAGGCGCTCCGGCGTGATGACTTTGGCGACGCGGCCCTGATCATCGAGCACGATCTTGCGTTCTGGCAAGTCGAGGTTGAGCGGTCCGCGCTTGTCGCGCGCTTTGGCGAGCGCTGCGTAAGCTTGCCATAACGGTTTGAGCGCGCGCTCCATCAGCGGCGCGCACTTTGCCGAAACGTTGCCGTCGATGGCGGCTTGCGCTTCCTGATAGCTGAGTTTAGCGGCCGAGCGCATCATGGCGCGCATGAACGTATGGCTGCGCTTCTCGCCGTGCTTGTCGAACACCATGCGAAGGGCAAGGCAGGCGCGCTCTTCACCCTCGCGCAACGAGCATAGATCGTTGGAGATTTTTTCCGGCAGCATGGGCACGACGCGATCTGGAAAATAGACCGAGTTGCCGCGCAATTGGGCTTCGTGATCAAGCTTGGAGCCTGGCCGCACATAATGCGCGACGTCGGCGATGGCGACGATGACGATCCAGCCGCCGGCATTCTTCGGATCGGTGTCGGGCTCGGCATAGACGGCATCGTCGTGGTCGCGTGCGTCGACGGGATCAATGGTGAGTAGCGGCGTTGCGCGCAAGTCCGTGCGCCCCGCCATGTCGGGCGGTTCGAGGTGCGCGGTCTCGGCGATCACGCGTTCTGGGAAATCCTCCGGGATGCCATGCGAATGAATTGCGATCAGCGAAATTTGCCGTTGGTCGGTGGGATTACCCAGACACTCCAGAATGGTCGCGTTCGGGGTCGCAAATTTGCCGCGCCGGATAAGATCGAAGCGCACCAGATCGCCGTCCTTGGCGCCGCCCTCATCGCCCGGCAAAACCGCCCAGCTCTTCAATTCCTTGCGGTCGATCGGTTCGATGCTGCCGCTGGTGCCGCGCCGTGGTGAGCGGTAGATACCGAGCATCCGGCGTTTTTCGCGCGCCAACCGCTTGATCGGAACGGCTTCATACGTCGCCCCACCGCGCTCGGAGGTGAGCTTCGTCAGCTTGCCTAGCATCCGGTCGCCGATCGCGATCTCGGCATCAAGCGGGTGGACCGAAAGCACGACGCGAATGGCAGGCCGTTGACCGTCGGCCTCTTCCCATACAACGGGCTTGGCAATCAGATCGCCGTCGCGGTCGCGGCCGGTGACTTCCAAGGTCGTGACGGCAGGCATCTTGCCCTTCTCGCGCAAGTCTTTGCGGTTGCCAGCCAGCGTGCCATCGGCCGCCATTTCAGCGAGCAACCGTTTGAGCGCAATGCGGGCGCCCGCTTTCAGACCGAAGGCGCGCGCTATTTCGCGCTTGCCGGCTTTGCCTTGAGCAGACCCCAAGAAGTCGACGATCTGCTCTTTGGTTGGCAAGCCGCCGTCTGCGGGTTGTCGCGTCTGCTTTTGTTTGGGAGCCACCAGGGCAATGCCTTATCTTGAGGATCAGCCCTGAGCTTTGGCTTTTGGGGGCGCTTTCGCTTTAGGCTTGGCCATGGCTGAAGCTTTCGGCGCAGCGCCTGCTACCTTTTTAGCCGCCGGTGCTTTCTTAGCGGCGGGCTTTGCAGCTTTATCTTTGCCTTCAGAGGACGCTGGCGCCTTCTTTTTGAAGCCGCCTTTGCGCGCTGGCTTGCCGCCGCCTTTGGCGATCCGCTCGTTGAGAAGGTCGACCGCTTCCTGCACGGTCAGCTTTTCTGGCTCCTTGGATTTGGGAACCGTGGCGTTGACTTTGTTGTGGCTGACGTAGGGACCATAGCGGCCAGATAAAACTTGGATCTTGCCGCCACCGTCTGGATGATCGCCTAGGTCGGCGAGCACGGCTGGTGCGTTACGCTGGAACCGGCTCTTGCCGCCTCCCGCGCGCTTTTCAGCGAGCAGATCGACGGCACGGTTGAGCCCGACGCTGTAGACGTCTTCCATGTTCTCGAGGTTGGCGTAGGTGCCGTCATGCAGAATGAAAGGCCCGTAGCGCCCGAGACCCGCTGTGATCGCTGTTCCGGTTTCGGGGTGCATGCCGATTTGGCGCGGCAGAGACAGCAACTGCATGGCGCGTTCGAAATCGATGTCGGCGGCGTCCACGCCTTTGGGCAGACCCGAGCGCTTTGGCTTTTCATCGTCCGTGCCTTCGCCGAGCTGGACGTAGGGTCCAAAGCGGCCGGTCTTCAAGACGACGGCCAAGCCGGTCTCTGGATCAAAGCCTAACTCGCGATCGCCGGCGTTATTGGCACCGTCACCCGTGAGCTGGCGCGTGAATTTGCATTCTGGATAATTTCCGCAGCCGATAAACGGGCCGAATTTGCTTGGCTTCAAGCTCAGCTTGCCTGCTTTGCAGACCGGACAAATGCGCGGATCGGAGCCGTCTTCGCGCTCGGGAAAAATGTGCGGCGCGAGCATCTCGTTCAGCGCGTCCATCACTTCGGCGACGCGCAGATCCTTGATGTCGCCAACGGCGCCGATGAAGTCGCGCCAGAAATCGCGCAGGACCTCTTTCCATTCCAGTTCGTTATTGGAAATGAGGTCGAGCTTTTCTTCCAAGCTGGCGGTGAAATCATACTCGACGTAGCGCATGAAGAAATTTTCTAGGAACGCGATGACGATGCGGCCCTTGTCTTCCGGCACGAGGCGCTTCTTTTCAATTTTGACATAGTCGCGTTCGACGAGTACGGCCATGGTTGAGGCGTACGTCGATGGTCGGCCGATGCCGAGCTCTTCCATGCGCTTGACGAGGGTTGCTTCCGAAAAGCGCGGCGGTGGCTGGGTGAAATGCTGGCTCGCCTCGATGCTCTTGTCGCTCACTTTATCGCCTTGCGCGAGCGGCGGTAAAATGCGGCTATCGGCTTCCTCCGGCGTCGTGTCTTCCTTGCCTTTTTCGATGTAGCGGAAGCGGTCGTCGCGGCTTTCTTCGTAGACTTTGAGGAAGCCGTCGAACTGCACGACCGAGCCGTTGGCGCGTAACGTATAGACTTTGCCGTCGCGGCCCTTGACCTCGATGTCAACTGCCGTTTGCTCAAGCTCGGCTGAGGCCATCTGGCTGGCGACAGCGCGCTTCCAAATCAGTTCGTAGAGGCGGGCCTGATCCTTATCGAGGTGGCGGGCAACATCTTGCGGGCGGCGCGTCACTTCTGTCGGGCGGATCGCTTCGTGCGCTTCTTGAGCGTTCTTGGCCTTGGTTTTGTACTCGCGAATGAAGGGCGCGACGTACCTAGGCGAATACTCCTTGGCGATCATCGAGCGGATCGAGGTAATGGCTTCGGGCGTAATCGTCACGCCGTCGGTTCGCATGTAGGTGATAAGGCCGACGGTATCGCCGCCGACGTCGATGCCCTCGTACAAGCGCTGGGCGATCTGCATCGTCTGCTTGGCGGAAAAGCCAAGTTTGCGCGAGGCGTCCATCTGCAGCGTCGAGGTCTGAAACGGTGCGTAGGGGTTGCGCTTGACGGGCTTTTTCTCGACGTGGGCGACTTTGAAGTCGCCGCGCTCGATGGCCGCTTTGATCGCGGTCGCCGACGCTTCGTCCTTGATGTCGAGCTTGTCGAGACGTTTGCCGGCGATGGCGCTGAGGCGGGCTTCGAACTCTTCGTTCTTGGCGGTCTTCATGACCGCATCGATGGTCCAGTACTCATCGGTACGGAAGGCTTCGATCTCGGCTTCGCGGTCGCAGACCAAACGCAAAGCAACGGATTGCACGCGGCCAGCCGAACGAGATCCCGGCAGCTTGCGCCACAAAACGGGCGCGAGTGTAAAGCCGACGAGGTAATCGAGCGCGCGCCGCGCCAGATAAGCTTTGACCAGCGGCTGGTCGATCTGGCGTGGATTTTCAAGTGCGGTCAAAATCGATTGCTTGGTGATGGCATTGAAAGCGACGCGCTCGATTTCGAGGCCTTTGCGCAAAACCTTACGGTCGTTAAGAATTTCCAAAATGTGCCAGGAAATGGCCTCACCTTCGCGATCGGGGTCGGTCGCCAGAATCAGCTTGTCGGCACCCTTCACGGCGTCGGCGATATCTTTCATCACCTTCTTGCCGCGATCCTGCACGTCCCAATGCATCGCAAAATCGTTATCGGGTTCGACCGCGCCGTCCTTTGCGAGCAAATCGCGAACATGGCCGATCGAGGCGATCACCTTATAGTTGGCGCCCAGATACTTATTGATGGTTTTCGCCTTGGCGGCGGATTCGACGATAACGACGTTCATATGGGGCTTTCGCTCAACGGCCGGAAAATGGGGGCGGACAATGGGGGGCGGACAATGGCTGCGGATTGGCCCGCGCCAAATGCGGGCCGTCTTGTCAGGGCGGTCCTGTTCGATGGCGGGGGAACATGGGTGATGAAGGCCCCAGTGTCAAACGAGCGTACAAAACTGTGACGTGGATTATTCCGATGCGAGTTGCAACTATTGGTAGAATATTATATGCTGACAACGCAACCTGTGCGATTAAATCGCTGGCAAGGACGAACAATATGAAGTATTTACAGGGACAAGCCGTAGCTCCGCCAGAACTCAAGAACGTTGGCTCTGAGCCCAATAGCGATCGGCGGGATCGTCTCCATTATCTGGCCGACATGGTCCGCGAACTTCAAACTATTGCCGAGCGGGAAGGTTGCACGACCTTGGCGGGTCTGCTTTGGCTGAGCCATACGGAAGCGACTCTGCAAGCCGACAAACCTTCCTGAACATCGTTTTCAATCTGTCACGAGCGCGATGAGACCTATCCCAGGCCGGGCCAACCGGCCAGCCAACTCAAGTTCCATCAGTCCAATCTGAACGGTACGCAGGGCCAGCCCCGTGCACCGGACGATCGCGTCCAAGTCTACGGGCGCTGGCCCGAGCGCGGATAAGATCTTGGCGCGATCCGCCGTCTCCAAATAGGCTGCAGGATCGTGCGGCAGAGGCGGAGGACGCAAGGGTTCGGAATTCAGCGTTTCGACATGCCCTCCCGGGCTGGTGCTGAACAGAGAAGCTCGATTGGCGAACGCGAAGTCGGCGTTAGCTTCGCCGTGCTCGCGCGGACCCTCGCTCCAGCCGGTCAGCGGCCGCAATGCGCTCAAAACATCTTCCGGCTCGGTGACCAACGTCGCGCCAGACTTCAGCAAGCGGTTGGTCCCTTCAGCGCGCGGATCGAGCGGGTGGCCGGGCACGGCGAAAACTTCGCGGCCCTGTTCGGCAGCGTAGCGCGCGGTGACGAGCGTGCCTGAACGCGCCGCCGCCTCGATGATCAAAACGCCCAGAGCAATGCCGGAAATGATCCGGTTGCGGCGGGGGAAATCCTGCGCGCGCGGTGTGAACCCTGGCGGTTGTTCGCTCACCAAGCAGCCCTCACGGCCAATCCGTTGATACAAGCCTGCGTGTTCGGGAGGATAGATATTATCGAGACCTCCAGCCAGAACCGCAACCGTGCCCGTGCCAAGCGAAGCTGCGTGCGCGGCGCCATCGATGCCGCGCGCGAGGCCGGAGATGATAGCGTAGCCAGCTTCGCCCAGTTGAGTGGCGAACAGTTGTGCGAGTTTAACGCCGGCGGCCGAACTCTGCCGCGATCCGACAATGGCGATGCCGGGGCGCGAAAGAAGCTCCTCGCGTCCTCTGATGTAAAGCATCGGGGGCGGCGTATCGATGCTGGCTAAATATTTTGGATACCCAGGCTCGATGGTAAAGACGGGTGTTGCACCCAACTTCGCGGCGGCCTGCAATTCGGCTTGCGCTGCGGCCTTGGTGCAAATGGTGATCGGCCGGCGTTTGCCGCCCCGCTTTGAAAGTTCAGGCAGGGCTTCGAGCGCTTGCACCGCACCGCCGTAGTGGTTGATCAACTGCCGGAATGTTACGGGGCCAACGTTTTCAGAGCGGATCAAGCGCAGGCAGGCGAGGCGTTCGGCATCATCCAGTTTGGTCACGGGCAAGGGTGCTGCGGAAAACAGCGATGGCGCATCGTCGCGCGAAGCGGATGGGCGATCAGGCTTTGGCACCGATCTTTGGCTCCTGCCCACGACTTAGTCGGCCGATATTGGCGCGATGCTTCCATAGCAATAATATAGTCATGAGCGCCGCCAGGCCCGCCAGTTCCGGCTTGCCGGAAAACCACAGAAACGCCGGCGTCGCGATGCTGGCGAGCAGTGCGCCAAGCGATGAGGTGCGCGAGGCAACCGCGCCCGCCAACCAGACGGCACAGAACGCGACGGCTGCTGGCCAGAACAATCCGCCCATGACGCCGATGTAGGTCGCGACGCCCTTGCCGCCCTTGAAGCGCAGCCAGACGGGATAGATGTGGCCGAGGAATGCGCCGAGCCCGGCGAGCATCGCGGGCACTTGTCCAAACCAGTGATCGACGATGAGCACGGCCGCGGTGCCCTTGAGGGCGTCGAGCAACAGCGTCGCGGCAGCTAGTCCTTTGTGGCCGGTGCGCAGAACATTTGTCGCGCCGATGTTGCCCGAGCCGATGGCGCGGACATCGCCGAGGCCTGCGGCGCGCGTCAGAATGAGACCGAACGGGATTGCGCCCAACAAGTAGCCAATAGCAAAGCCGATCGGCAACCAGGTCCATAAGTTCCCGACCATCAGCATTATGAAAGACGAGAGCGGCGACATGACGTGAGGGTGATCCGGATGGCGGGCAGTGTTGCTCGCAGTCTAGGTCGGCGCCAATCAGAATAGAAGCTGGATTTAAATGATTGGGGCGAAACCTATACGTACCCGTCATTCCGGATGCGATTCGGCAATTTTCATTGCTTCGGCGCTGATCCGGAATCTTGAACACCCATCGAAATCTGCAGCCAAGATCCTGTATCTGCATCGCACAGTCGACGACGCTGCGCCGCTCTCAGGTAAGCTAGCGGAAACAGAGTGGGCATCCCAAGGCGCAATGACACGCGCCGGATGCAGAGTGGGCATCCCAAGGCGCGTGTCATGAGCCACCGAACTTACTTCGCTTTGCCAGCAAGAGCGCTGACGCCCGCGTCGTAGATGCCGGTGATCACCTTGACGGCGTCGGCGTCCGGCGCACCCTTGGCGTCGAAGGTGCCGCTCCATTCGATCGTCGAGCCTTTGTCCTTGGGCACGACGCGCAACGTCGATTTGTAATTGGCGACCGGGAGCGGGCTCTCTTCGATGGTGTAGGAATACGACATCTTGGCCTTGTCGAAGGTGAGCTGCTTTTCCAAAATGGTGCCGCCGCCCTTGAGCGTCAGCGTGCGGAAGGTCGTGCCGTCCTTCTCGGACATCACGCATTTTTCAACGGCCGGATGCCAAGTCGAAATCGCACAGAAATCACCAACTGCGGCCCATGAAGCCTCTGCGGGTGCGGTCGAATCTTTTGCGACTTTAGCATCGAGTGCCAACGCCGAAGTTGTGGCGACCATTCCGATCGCGAAGCTCAATGGGATGATTTTGTTCATTTAATTCCATCCTGAGATTGGTTGTTACAAACTCTATATGTCATGAGTTGACCGGTCGGTATAGTCAACGTTTTGTGATCGGAGGGCGACGATAAGGGGGTGGGGGGAAGATTGGTGGATGGGGAGCGCGGGGCGTCGGTCGAGACGTCGATAACTTGGGTTTGAGCTGCTGCCGGTTTCACGG
>JANLPU010000062.1:0-42910 GCA_031367425.1 Hyphomicrobium sp. | reverse complement strand
TACCCGAACACCGGCTGGCACCGGAATCATCAGGATGTCTCCAGCGCCACAACAATCCGTTTCAAAAGCTCAATATCGATACCAGTTCCAACACGCAGTTTGCGTCCGCCGGAAACTTCGATCTCGATCAGGCTTGGCAAGTGGCGGGAATGTTCGACGGCGTTTGTCTGAGGTGGCGGCATTGCTACGGCAACAAAGGCTGGAGGTTTCGGATTGGCCGCTGCAGCGTCTTTGCGCCAACGGTACAGCAAGCTCTGCGCAACGCCGTTATTGCGAGCAACGGCAGAAATGTTGACGCCCGGAACCGATGCCTGATCAACGATCCGCTGCTTTTCGGCTGGGCTCCAAATCCGCCGTGCCGCCACGACCGAAAAATCCCGCGAAGACATATCTCCAGACTTAGGCACGTGCCTATCTCCAACAATGACCAACGACGTCATCATCAGACCAGTTCGTCACGACGCCGCAAGGCGGTTCTCGCCGGGGGCGTACGTGCTTGTGGCACCAGGGCGTTTTGAATTCTTAAGGATTGGAAGACTGAAACTTTTAAGCGCTGGCTTAGGCCGTGGCCTCCTGAGATTTCAGCATTTCCTCATGACGCGCTTTGTCTTCGACGCCTTTGACGGTGACATCGCGATCGACGAGCTCGATGACGGCGCGCGGCGAGTTATCGCCATAGCGGTAACCGGCCTTCAACACGCGGGTGTAACCACCGGCGCGCGTCTTGTAACGAGGTCCCAGAATATCGAACAGCTTCTTAGCCATGTCTTCATCGCGCAGGCGGGAGGCTGCCAAACGGCGCGAATTCAAATCACCGCGCTTGGCGAGCGTGATGTACTTATCGACGACGCGCTGCAAGTCTTTGGCTTTCGGCAACGTCGTGATGATCTGTTCGTGACGGATCAACGCGGCGGCCATGTTGGAAAACATCGCGGCGCGGTGGCCCGGCTGGCGGCCGAAACGGCGGCCCATCTTTTTGTGGCGCATTGGTCTTCATCCTTACATTGTTGGCCGCGAGCATGTTGCGCGAGGCTTGGTAGTGACCGGGCTTTCACCCGGTTGGCGCGGGAGGTTCTATGGCCTCACCTTCGCCGTTCTGCTTTTCCCCAACTTCGCCGGGGCGCTCCTTCTCCCCAACCTTAACCGGGAGAAGGCTGGGATGAGGGGCGGCGACACGATCTAAGCACGCGACCGCCCCTCACCCTCACCCTCACCCTAACCCTCTCCCCATTGAAGGAATGGAGAGAGGGAAATTCTAATACTGGTCTTCGAAACGCTTGGCCAACTCGTCGATGTTGTCGGGCGGCCAGTTGGGAACTTCCATGCCCAGATGGAGACCCATCGTGGCCAAAACTTCCTTGATCTCGTTGAGCGACTTGCGGCCGAAGTTCGGCGTGCGCAGCATCTCGGCTTCGGTCTTCTGAATGAGGTCGCCGATGTAGACGATGTTGTCGTTCTTCAAGCAGTTGGCCGAACGCACCGACAGCTCGAGTTCGTCGACCTTCTTCAGCAGCGCGGCGTTGAACGCAAGCTCTGGGTGGGCGCGCTCTTCGACGGCCTTCTTGGGCTCTTCGAAGTTGATGAAGACGGCGAGCTGATCTTGCAAAATGCGCGCAGCGAGTGCGACGGCATCTTCGGCGCGAACCGAACCATCGGTTTCAACCGTCATGGTCAGTTTATCGTAATCGAGGATCTGGCCCTCGCGGGTGTTCTCGACCTTGTAGGACACCTTCTTGACCGGCGAGTACAAGCTATCGACCGGGATCAAACCGATCGGGCCGTCTTCGGGACGGTTGCGATCGGCGGCGACGTAGCCCTTGCCCATGTCGGCGGTGAATTCCATCCGGATCGACGCGCCTTGGTCGAGATGGCAGATGACGTGTTCCGGATTGAGGATTTCGAGATCGGACGAGCCTTCGATGTCGCCGGCTTTGACGGGGCCTGCGCCCTCTTTCTTCAACACCATGCGCTTGACGCCATCGACGTGCAGGCGCAGCGCGATTTCTTTGATGTTCAAGATGATGTTCGTAACGTCTTCGCGCACGCCGGGCACCGACGAGAACTCGTGCAGCACGCCGTCGATTTGCACCGTCTTGATCGCAGCACCTTGCAGCGACGACAGCAGCACGCGGCGCAGCGCGTTGCCAAGCGTCATGCCAAAGCCACGCTCCAGCGGCTCGGCAACGACGGTCGCAATACGCGAGCGGTCGCGGCCAGGCTGGACATCGAGCTTGGACGGTTTGATCAGGTCTTGCCAGTTCTTCTGCAGAACGTTCACCACGGGGGGCCTCATCTCGTTTTGGCGCGGGGCAAAAGTGCTCGCGCACGCCATCGGGGGGATTTATGCGGCTAAGCGCGCCGGCTCATCGGAGAAGCCGACGCCATCGACTAGACGCGGCGGCGCTTGCGTGGACGGCAACCGTTGTGCGGGATCGGCGTCACGTCGCGGATCGAAGTAATCTGCAAGCCAACCGACTGCAGCGCGCGCAACGCGCTCTCGCGGCCCGAGCCCGGACCGCAAACTTCCACTTCGAGCACTTTCATGCCGTGATCTTGCGCTTTTTTGGCAGCGTCCTCGGCGGCCATCTGGGCCGCATAAGGCGTCGACTTGCGCGAGCCTTTGAAGCCCTTCGTGCCCGACGACGACCAGGCAATGGTGTTGCCTTGAGCGTCCGTGATGGTGATCATCGTGTTGTTGAACGACGCGTTGACGTGGGCGACGCCAGACGTGATGTTCTTCTTTTCGCGCTTCTTGACTTTGCCTTTGCCCTTGCCCGCAGGCGCCGACGGTTCTTTAGCCATGATCTTTCAGTGCTCCTCGTGCCCCAACGGTTCAGGGCCCTCAATGTCGGACAAGGAAACGCAACCGTAGCGCGCGCCCTTAAATTGGATGAAAACTTACTTCGCCGCCTTCTTCTTGCCAGCGATCGCCACGGCTTTACCCTTGCGGGTGCGGGCGTTGGTGTGGGTGCGCTGACCGCGAACGGGCAAGCCCTTGCGATGACGGAGGCCACGATAGCAGCCCAGATCCATCAGCCGCTTGATGTTCATCTGAACTTCGCGGCGCAGATCGCCCTCGACCGTGTAGTCACGATCGATCGACTCGCGAATTTGCAGGACTTCTGCGTCTGTCAACTGACTGACCCGGCGCTCGGCGGGAATGTTGACCTTGGTGCAGATCTGCTTGGCGAACTTCGGGCCAATGCCATGGATGTACTGAAGCGCGATGATGACGCGCTTGCCTGTGGGGATATTTACGCCTGCGATGCGGGCCACGTTCGTCTCCTGCCGTAATCTATCCGAATTCTTCGTATTCTCTAGCGGCAACACGAATTGGCTGCCACGATTAGACGTCATTCAAAAAGCGCAACGACCCCGTTGCCTGAGCTTTCGCCCCGGTCCGGATCGCCATGTGCCTTCATAAGAAAATCGCCGGTGTTGTAGCCCGGACATAGGGCCTTCGTCAATTCGACACCAGTGTTTTCTTAAACTACGCGGCAATGTGCCAAAATCTCATCGATTTGGCCCGTCACCGCGTCAATAGCTGCCATTCCGTCGACGGTTTTCAGCAAGTCGTGGGCGAAGTAATAGCCCGTCAAAGCTGCTGTTTCCCGGTAGTAAGCCATCAGGCGCGTTCGCAGTGCTTCAGCGTTGTCGTCGGCGCGAACGGTACCGCCCGCACCCAGCGTCTCGGCCGCGCGCTTTTCGATGCGCGATACCAGGATGCCGTCATCGACTTTCAGTTCAATCACCGCATCCAGTCTTTTTTTGTTCGTTTTCAGTAAGTTGTCTAATGCGGCGGCCTGCGTTAGCGTGCGCGGAAAGCCGTCGAGAATAAAACCTGGCGAGCAATCTTTCTCGGCGATCCGGTCGGCAATAATGCCGATTACAATCGCGTCGGAGACCAGTCCGCCATCGGCCATGATCTTCTTGGCCTTGAGACCGACCGCCGTCTGAGCCTTAACAGCGGCCCTGAGCATATCGCCGGTCGAAAGCTGGGGGATACCGAATTTCTGGGCGATGATTTGCGATTGAGTGCCCTTGCCAGCACCCGGTGGTCCCAACAAGATTAAGTTCATCGACGACCCTTCGGCGAGCCCTTCAGCTTCGCCTTCTTGATCAGACCTTCATATTGATGCGCGAGCAGGTGGCTCTGGATCTGCGCGACCGTGTCCATCGTGACGCTGACCGCGATGAGCAACGACGTGCCGCCGAAGTAGAGCGGGATGCCGGCGTAGGCGGTCAGGATTTCCGGCAGCACGCAGACGGCTGCCAGATAAAGTGCGCCGATGACGGTGATGCGGGTCAAAACGTAATCGATGTACTCGGCGGTTTTGTCGCCTGGACGAATACCGGGCAGGAAGCCGCCGTACTTGCGCAGGTTGTCGGCGGTCTCTTTCGGATTGATGACGACGGCCGTGTAGAAGAACGCGAAGAACAGAATGAGCATCGCATAAATGAGCATGTGAAGCGGCTGACCACTGCCAAGCATGGCAACGGCATTACTCAGCCAGTCAGGACCGTTGCCGGCCGAAAACTGCGCGACCGTGATCGGCAGCAGCAACAGCGACGAGGCAAAGATCGGCGGGATGACGCCAGACGAATTGAGCTTCAATGGCAGATGCGAGCTGTCGCCTTGGAAGACTTTGTTGCCCACGTTTCGCTTCGGGTATTGCACCAGAAGCCGCCGCTGCGCGCGCTCGAAGAACACGATCGCGGCAACCACTGCGAGGGCGAGGATCAGAAAAGCGATCAGCGTTAGTGTCGAGATGCTGCCTGTGCGGGCGAGCTCAAACAGCTGCACCAGCGCCGATGGCAAGTTGGCCACGATACCCGCGAAGATAATCAAAGACGTGCCGTTGCCAACGCCGCGCTGCGTGATCTGCTCACCCAGCCACATCAGGAACATCGTGCCGCCGACGAGTGTAATCACGGTCGTGGCACGGAAATACAAACCCGGTGCATCGACGACTGCGCCGGCCCCGCCGCGCGTCGTTCCTTCAAGTCCGACAGCGATTCCGTAGGCTTGGAACGCCGCCAGGATAACCGTCAAATAACGGGTGTATTGATTGATCTGTTTGCGGCCGGCCTCGCCCTCTTTCTTCAAGGCTTCGAGCTTGGGCGACAGCGAACTCATCAACTGCATAATGATCGAGGCAGAGATGTAAGGCATGATGTTGAGAGCGAAAATGGCCATGCGCTCGAGCGCGCCGCCGCCCATCATGTTGAACAGGCCGAGGATACCGCTGGATTGGCTCTTGAACGTTGCAGCGTAAGCTGCAGCATTGATGCCCGGCATCGGAATGAACGTGCCAAGGCGGTAGATGATCAAAGCGCCGAGGGTGAACAAAAGCCGCTTCTTCAAATCTTCGGCTTTGGCGAACGCGCCCAAGTTCATATTCGAAGCAAGCTGCTCGGCAGCGGATACCATTATCGTCTCTCCTAGACCAAACGCGCGCTTGACCGGCGCCTAGCCGGTTCGCAGCAGATGTGGCGCTGCGCCCCGTACCTGGCAAGCCCGCGCGCGGGCCTTACTCTTGCGTCTTAGCTCCGGCCTCTTGCGTCTTAGCTCCGGCCTTTTGGCCCTTGGCAGCCTTTTTGGCAGCTGATTTGTTGCGCTTAGCAACGTCGGCTGCGAGAATTTTCTTTTCGATGACGATGAGCTTGCCGCCAGCCTTCTCCACCGCCGCCTTTGCTTTGGCGCTGGCGTGGTTGACGGTGATCGAAATCTTGGATTTGATTTCGCCTTCACCTAACAACCGCAGGCCGTCTTTCGGACGGCGCAGAACGCCTGCTGCAACGAGCGTTGCAAGGTCGAGAGCTTTGCCGCCGTCGAGGCGCTTGTCGTCGATCGCCTGCTGCAGCGCGCCGACATTGATCTCGTTGAATTTCTCTGGCCGCCACTTATTAAAGCCGCGCTTTGGCAGACGACGATGCAATGGCATCTGGCCGCCTTCGAAGCCGCCGATGGCAACGCCCGAACGTGCGGTCTGGCCCTTGCCGCCGCGGCCGCCCTGCTTGCCAACGCCAGAGCCGATGCCCCGCCCGATGCGGACGCGGAATTTGCGCGCGCCTGCGTTGTCTTTAATGCCGTTAAGCCGCATGGGGCCAAAGCTCCTATAGAAATTAAAAGTCGAATTACTTCTTGTCGTCGACGACGCGAACAAGGTGCTGAACCTTGTTGAACATGCCCCGCACCGAGGGCGTATCCTCAAGCGTCGAGCGGCGATGCAGCTTGTTGAGCCCTAAGCCCTTCAAGGTGTCCACCTGGCGTTCCGGCCGCCGGGTAGGGCTGCGGAACTGCTCAAGAGTGATCGTCGTCTTAGCGGCCATGTCGTTACCTCAAGCTCTAATAGTCGCCGTTTATGCTTCGGCGCTGGCGTCAATTGCCGTTCCGTCGCGACGGCGCGAAACGATGTCTGAGACTTTCTTGTTACGCCGCGCAGCTACGGCGCGCGGATTTTCCTGCGCCTTCAGAGCGTCGAACGTTGCCCGCACGACGTTGTAGGGATTGGTCGAACCGAGCGACTTGGCCACAACGTCGTGGACGCCGACCATCTCGAACACGGCGCGCATGGCGCCGCCCGCGATGATGCCGGTACCAGCCGGTGCCGAGCGCAAAATAACCTTGCCCGAACCGTGCCGACCGACGCTGTCATGATGCAGCGTGCGGGCATCGCGCAACGGCACGCGCACCAGAGCGCGCTTGGCGGCTTCCGTCGCCTTGCGGATCGCTTCGGGCACTTCGCGCGCCTTGCCGTGACCAAAGCCGACGCGGCCTTTCAGGTCTCCGACGACGACGAGTGCTGCAAAGCCAAAGCGCTTACCGCCCTTTACAACCTTGGCGACGCGGTTGATGTGCACCAGCTTATCGGTGAACTCGCTATCGCGCTCTTCGCGATCGCGTCCGCCGCGTTCTCTTTGGGGTCCACGTGCCACGATTTATCCTCTCGAGGTCAGAATTTCAGGCCGCCCTCGCGGGCGGCATCAGCGAGCGCCTTAACGCGCCCATGGAATAAGAAGCCGCCGCGGTCAAACACGACGTCAGTGACACCCGCTTTGACAGCGCGCTCGGCAACGAGCTTGCCGACGGCGGTAGCCGCCGCTTTATCGGCGCCCGTCTTCAGCGCGCCTTTCAAGCCCGCTTCGAGCGTCGAAGCGGCAGCGATCGTCGTGCCTTTGGTGTCATCGATCACCTGGGCGTAGATATTTTCAGACGAGCGGTGCACCGAAAGGCGCGGCCGAACGTGTGCGCTCTGCCGCAAAGACTTGCGCACGCGCGTGCGACGTTTCGAAAATAGACTGGTTGTATTGGCCATAACCTGCCGTCCTTATTTCTTCTTGCCTTCCTTGCGGAAGATGTATTCGCCTTTGTAGCGCACGCCCTTGCCTTGATAAGGCTCGGGTTTGCGCGAGGCCCGGATAACCGCTGCCATTTCGCCAACGGCCTGCTTGTCGATGCCAGAGACGTTGAGCAATTCCTGCTTAGCACCGCCGACTTTGACATCGACGCCCGCTGGAATTTTCAGCACCACGTCGTGGCTGTAGCCAACCGACAACGTCAGCTGATCGCGGCCCTTCATCGACGCCTTGAAACCGACGCCGTGAATTTCTAGATCTTGGCTGTAGCCGTCCGTCACACCCTTGATCAAATTAGCGATCTGAGTGCGCGACATGCCCCACATGGAGCGTGACGGCTTGTTGTCTTCGATGAGCGAAACAACGACGCCAGCGTCGGTTTTCTCAACTTTCAAAATCTCGGGTACCTTGAACGAAAGCTCGCCCTTTGGACCCTTCATTTTTACCGTCTGGCCCGCAACCGTCGCTGTGACGCTCGAAGGAACAGGAACGGGTTTTTTACCGATGCGCGACATGGGACCTCAAAACCTCTCAAAAACCGGCCGGGCCGGTCCTTTCGCGTGTTAGAAAATGTTGCAAAGAATTTCGCCGCCGACGTTGGCTTCGCGCGCTTTGCTATCCGACATGACGCCCTTCGGCGTCGACAGAATTGCAACGCCCAAGCCATTGGCAACGGTCGGGATGTCCTTCACAGGCGAGTACACACGGCGGCCGGGCTTTGAGATCCGTTCGATTTCGCGGATCGCTGGCTGGCCATTGTAGTACTTGAGTTCGATTTCGAACGAAGGGTGCTCGCCCTTGAGTTCGACGCGCGTGTAGCCGCGAATGTAGCCTTCGTCCGTCAACACGTCGAGCACGCGCGCGCGCAGGCTCGAAGCCGGTGTCGACACCTTTGGACGGCGGCGCATCTGGGCGTTGCGAATACGTGTCAGCATATCGCCGACGGGATCGTTCATCATCATCGTGTGCGCCCTCCTTACCAGCTCGCCTTAGTCATGCCCGGAATGCGGCCCTGGCTGGCGAGTTCGCGCAGCTGGTTGCGGCACATTTTGAGCTTGCGGTAGTAAGCGCGGGCGCGGCCGGTGATCTCGCAGCGGTTGCGAATGCGCACTTTCGAGCCGTTGCGGGGCATTTCCGACAGCTTGAGGCGCGCCGCAAAGCGCTCCTCGGCCGACTTCGTGCGGTCGTTGGCGGCTTCTTTCAAGCGCCGACGCTTGGGGGCGTGATGTTCCACCGTCCGGCGTCTGCGGTTATTCTTCTCAATCGAGCTGGTTTTTGCCATTTAGTCTCCTCCAAAGGCCTTTCGGGTTCTAAAGCCGAGGTCCTCTAGCTGCGGAACGGGAAATTAAAAGCGCGCAACAGTTCGCGTGCTTCATCGTCGGACTTGGCGTTGGTGCACACGATGACATCGAGGCCCAACACGTTATCTACCTTGTCGTAGTCGATTTCTGGGAACACCAGATGCTCCTTGAGGCCGGTCGCGAAGTTGCCGCGGCCGTCGAAGCTCTTGGGGTTCAAACCGCGGAAGTCCTTGACGCGCGGCAGCGCGATCGTGACCAAGCGGTCGAGGAATTCATACATCCGGTCGCCGCGCAGCGTGACCTTGGCGCCGATCGCCATGCCTTCACGCAGCTTGTAGACCGCGATCGCCTTGCGGGCGCGCGTGATGACCGGCTTTTGACCGGCAATGAGCGCCAGATCGCCAGCGGCGGTATCGACCTTCTTGCGATCGTTGACGCCTTCGCCGACGCCCATGTTGAGAACGATCTTCTCGACGCGGGGAATTTGCATCGCGTTCTTGTAGGCAAACTTCTTCTGCAACGCTTCGCGCACGACTTTTTCGTAGTGCACTTTCATGCGTGGCTTATAATCTTTTGGGCGCGGCGTGGCGACTTTAGGCGCGGCAGATGCTGCGCCCTTTTTGTCTCCACCCTTGCCGGCAGCTTTCGCTACCTTGGGAGCCTTGGCGTCGCCGCCGGCTTGGCTCTTACCGCCTTTGGCGAATTTATCTTTGTCAGCCATGGCTTAGTTCTTCTCCGGGATCTGCTCGCCCGAGCGCTTGGCGATGCGAACCTTCTTGCCGTCGGCCAAGATCTTGAAGCCAACGCGTGTTGGCTTGCCGTCCTTGGGATCTTCGAGCGCGAGGTTGGAAAGCTGGATTGGGCCTTCTTTGGAAATAATGCCGCCCTCTTGCTTCGCCGACTGGCGCTGATGGCGACGCACGACGTTGACGCCGCGAACGAACGCGCGGCCTTCTTTGGGGACAACCTCGACGACTTCGCCGCGCTTGCCTTTATCACGGCCGGTCAGCACAACGACGTTGTCGCCCTTTTTAATCTTGAGCGAGGCCATTACAGCACCTCCGGCGCGAGCGAGACGATTTTCATGTGGTTTTTGCCGCGCAGTTCGCGCGTCACCGGCCCGAAGATGCGGGTGCCGATCGGCTCGCCGTTGGCGTTGATCAGGACGGCCGCGTTGCGGTCGAAACGGATCAGCGAGCCATCCGGACGGCGCACGCCCTTGGCGACGCGCACGATGACGGCCTTCATAACCTGGCCTTTTTTAACGCGACCCTTGGGGATCGCCTCTTTGACCGACACAACGATGGTATCGCCGACAGTTGCGTACCTGCGCTTCGACCCGCCAAGCACCTTGATGCATTGGACGCGGCGCGCACCCGAATTGTCGGCGACGTCGAGATTGCTCTCCACCTGGATCATCGCTTCGTTCCTTCTCTTCTGGCCGCTAGTAGCGGGCGGCTTAGCTGTTCGTCTCGGGGCCCTAGTCGCTCCCGGGGTCTTGGGGATTTCCCAACGCTCCGGCGGCTCAAAGGCAGGTTTTTAGCAGTCTTAGCAGTCGCTCGAATGCGACAACATCTTAAGTCTTGGCTTCGAGCACAATCCAACGTTTGTTGCGCGAGATCGGCGCCGTCTCTTCGATCGAGACGTTGTCGCCAATCTTGTGAACGTTCTTCTCGTCGTGCGCGTGGTACTTCTTCGTACGGCGCACAGTCTTCTTCAGTAGCGGGTGGGTGTAGCGGCGTTCAACCTGGACCACAATGGTCTTGTTGTTCTTGTCTGACACCACGACGCCTTGCAGCACGCGCTTGGGCATTTAAGTCTCTCCTTTACGCGCCCTTAGAGGCGCTGCCAGCGCGCTTGACGCGCGCTGCGGTTTTAACCCGTGCAATATCACGGCGGATATGCCGGATACGTGCTGTGTTCTCTAGCTGGCCTGAAGCCCGCTGAAAGCGCAGATTAAACTGCTCTTTCTTCAGCTTCACCAGTTGATCGTCGAGCTGATCGAGCGACTTGTCGCTAAACTCGCTTGCCATGTTCGTCCTCACTCGTATCGTCGTGCGCTGCTTACCGGGCCATTAGCCCAGACGCGTCACAATTCTTGTTTTGATCGGCAACTTGGCCGCGCCTAAAATCAGCGCTTCTTTAGCGATCTGATGGTTGAGACCGCCAAGTTCGAAAATAATGCGGCCCGGTTTAACGCGTGCCACCCAAAGCTCCGGCGAACCCTTGCCCGAGCCCATGCGCACTTCGGCTGGCTTCTTGGATACCGGCACGTCCGGGAACACCCTCGTCCACAACCGGCCCGCACGCTTGGTATGACGTGCGATGGCGCGGCGAGCCGCCTCGATCTGGCGTGCCGTGAGGCGCTCAGGTTGCACGGCTTTCAGGCCCACTTCGCCGAAATTCAGCGTCGTGCCACCCTTGGCGTTGCCGTGGATGCGGCCCTTGAAAGCTTTGCGGAACTTCGTCCGTTTCGGTTGCAGCATGGTCTATTTGCCTCGAATTTCTCTTAAGTCTCGCTGGCCGGTTCGGTCGTGACGTCACCGCCACCGCCGCTGGATCCACCTGGACCGCCGCCACCGCCGCCGCGACCACCACCGCCACCGCGTCCGCCACGGCCACCACGAGGTTGCCGACGATCGCCACGATCGCCTTCATCGCGGCGCGGACGTGGGCTGCCGCCCTCTTGCATCTCGGCGGCTTTCTTTTCAGAGCCCATAGGATCATGTTCCATGATCTCGCCCTTGAAGACCCAGACCTTGATGCCGATGATGCCGTAAGCCGTGACAGCCCGCGCGATACCCAAATCGATGTCGGCGCGCAGCGTATGCAGCGGCACGCGGCCTTCGCGGTACCATTCGGTACGTGCAATTTCAGCGCCACCCAGACGGCCAGCAACGTTGATACGGATCCCGACGGCGCCCAAACGCAGTGCCGATTGAACCGAACGCTTCATGGCGCGGCGGAACGCGACGCGGCGTTCGAGCTGCTGAGCGATACTTTCGGCAATCAGCGTCGCGTCGATTTCCGGCTTGCGGATTTCGACGATGTTCAAATGCACTTCCGAAGCCGTGAGACGGGCGAGATCGGAACGGATGCGTTCGATCTTCTCACCCTTCTTGCCGATCAAGATGCCGGGACGCGCGGTGTGAACCGTGACCCGGCACTTTTTGTGCGGACGCTCGATGACGACTTTCGAGATACCAGCTTCGCGCTGGTCCTTCATGATTTGCGCGCGGATTGCAATGTCTTCGTGCAGAAGCTTGCCGTATTCGCCGGTCCGGGCGAACCAACGGCTGTCCCACGTGCGGTTGATGCCAAGGCGAAGGCCGACGGGGTTTGCTTTTTGACCCATATTACTTGGCCTCCTGGAGCTGACGCGGAGCGGCGGCAGGCTTAGCCTTCGCTGCGGCCTTTTTCTTGGGCGCGTCTTCTTCTTTTTCGGCTTCGACCTGACGGACGACGACGGTCAACTGCGAGAACGGCTTTAAGATCGAAGACCCTCGGCCACGGCCGCGCGCATGAAAGCGCTTCAAGACCATGTTCTTGCCGACGTAGGCTTCAGACACAACGAGATCGTTGACGTCGAGGCCGTGATTGTTTTCGGCGTTGGCGACCGCGCTCATCACGCACTTGCGCACGTCGTTGGCGATGCGCTTCTGGCTGAATTCGAGTTCGGCCAGAGCCTTGTCGACCTTCTTGCCGCGGATCATCGTGGCGACGAGGTTGAGCTTCTGCGTTGAAATACGCAGGCTCTTGACGATGGCTTGCGCCTCGTTTTCCGGAAGCCGGCGCTCGTGACTTGGCTTGCCCATTATCTCTTCACCGATTTCTTGTCGCCGCCGTGACCCATAAAGGTCCGGGTCGGCGAGAACTCGCCCAGTTTGTGCCCGATCATGTCTTCCGTCACGGTCACGGGAATATGCTTGCGGCCGTTGTGAACGCCAAACGTCAAGCCGACGAACTGCGGCAGGATTGTCGAGCGGCGGCTCCACGTTTTGATGATTTCATTGCGTCCCGAAGAGCGGACTTTATCCGCCTTCTTCAGGATGAAACCGTCAAGGAACGGACCTTTCCAGACTGAACGTGCCAAAATACGTCTCCTTCAGTGTCGCGCTTACTTCGCCTTCTGGCGGGCGCGAATGATAAATTTCGTAGTCTGTTTGTTCTTGCGCGTCTTGTAACCCTTGGTCGGCTTGCCCCAGGGCGTTGCCCAGTGCTTGCCGCCCTTGGTCCGGCCACCGTTTGGATGATCGACCGGGTTCATTGCAATCGAGCGGTTGTGCGGACGGCGGCCCTTCCAGCGGGTACGGCCAGCTTTACCCACGACCGCGTTCATGTGGTCGGGGTTGGAGACAGCACCAACGGTTGCCATGCAGTCGGCCAAAACCTTGCGGGTTTCGCCAGAGTTGAGCTTCAGAACGGCCCAGCCGCTGTCGCGGCCGACGAGCTGTACGAAGGCGCCGGCGGAGCGAGCGAACTGGCCGCCCTTGCCAGGCTTGGTCTCGACGTTATGGACGATCGTGCCGACCGGCATAGCGGCCAGCGGCATCGCGTTGCCAGGCTTCACGTCGACTTTGGCACCCGAGACGACGCTGTCGCCGATGTTCAAGCGCTGCGGCGCCAGGATGTATGACAGCGTGCCGTCTTCGTACTTGATCAGCGCGATGAAAGCCGTGCGGTTTGGATCGTATTCCAAACGCTCGACCTTCGCCGCCATATCGGCTTTACGGCGCTTGAAGTCGACCTTGCGATAGCTCTGCTTGTGACCGCCGCCGATGAAGCGCGAGGTCGTGCGGCCATCGCTGTTGCGACCGCCGGTTTTCCGCAAGCCTTCGACCAGCTTCTTGATCGGGCCGCCCTTCCACAGATGGCTGTGGTCGACGAGCACCAGATGGCGACGGCCGGGAGACGTCGGGCTGAATGTTTTAAGCGCCATGTTCCCTTAACTCCTATAGACCCGTCGTCACGTCGATGGAGTGTCCATCTTCGAGTGTGACGATAGCTCTTTTCGTGTCGCTCAGAAGCGCGCGGATACCGCGGAACGCTCTGAGCTTACCCTTGCGTACAATCGTGTTGACCGCTTTGACCTTGACCTTGAACAAGGCTTCGACGGCAGCCTTGATCTCGGGCTTGGTTGCCTTCGGGTTGACCTTGAAGATCACCTGATTGGATTCCGAAGCGAGCGTCGCCTTTTCGGTGATGACCGGCGAAATGATAACATCGTAGGCGGTGCGTGTTGTCGTCATTTGGAGCGCGCCTCCAGCGCATCTTGGAAGCGTGCTTCCAGCGCGACGATAGCGGCCTTCGTCAGCACCAGCTTCTTACGACGAAGAATGTCGTAGACGTTGAGGCCTTGGATCGGAAGCACGTCGATGTTGGGAATGTTGCGGGCAGCGCGCGCGAAGTGCGGCTCGAGCTCGGCGCCGTCGATGATGAGTGCGTTGTTCCATTCAAGCTTGGCGAACTGAACTTTCAGCGAGCCGGTCTTGCCATCGGTCGAGGACGCCTTGTCGAGCACGACGATCTCGCCGGCTTTCGCTTTAGCAGACAGCGCGTGACGCAACGCCAGCGCGCGCACTTTCTTTGGCATGTCGACGGCGTGGCTGCGCGGCTTGGGGCCGAACGCCTTGCCGCCACCGCGGAACTGCGGCGCCGACTTGTCGCCGTGACGGGCGCCGCCGGTGCCCTTCTGCTTGTACATTTTCTTACCCGTGACGCCGACCTCTGAGCGGTCTTGCGCGTGGTGCGTGCCCGCCATCCGCTTCAGCGTCTGATAGCGCACCATGCGGTGGATCAGATCCGAGCGCGGCTCGAGACCAAAAATTGCATCGGCCAATTCGATGTCGCCGGCTTTACCGTTGTCGAGTGTGGTGACAGATGTTTTCATCACGCACCCTCCTTCTTGGCCGCGACCCGGGGCTTGAAGGCGCCCGGCTTTGGCTGATCTTTGTGAACGGCTTTCTTGACGGCGTCGCGAACCAACACCCACCCGCCCTTGGAGCCAGGCACTGCGCCGCGCACCATGACGAGACCGCGTGCGACGTCGACTTTGGCGACGACCAAGTTCTGGGTGGTGATGCGGTCATCACCCATGTGGCCGGCCATCTTCTTGCCCTTGAACACCTTGCCGGGATCTTGCCGCTGGCCGGTCGAACCGTGCGAGCGATGCGAAACCGAGACGCCGTGCGTCGCGCGCAGACCACTAAAGTTCCAGCGCTTCATGGCGCCTTGGAAACCTTTGCCCTGGCTCGTGCCCGTCACATCGACGAACTGACCGGGAACGAAGTGGTTTGCCGTAATTTCGGCACCGATTTCTATCAGGTTGTCTGGCGAAACCCGGAACTCGACGAGCTTGCGCTTTGGCTCAACTTCAGCTTTGGCGAAGTTGGCGCGATCGGCTTTGGTGAGACGCGATGCTTTACGCGTGCCAGCACCAAGCTGGAGCGCAGTATAGCCGTTCTTCTCAACCGTGCGATGCGAAAGCACTTGCAGGTTATCGAGTTTCAACACGGTTACGGGCACATGTTCGCCCGCGTCCGTGAAGATGCGGGTCATGCCCACCTTCAGTGCTAGAACACCGGAACGCATCTTAGGCATTCCTTCCTATCGTTGGGGCCGTGCCATCATGGATGGTATAGGGCCCGAAATTCAATTTTTAGAGCTTGATCTCGACGTCGACACCGGCGGCAAGATCGAGCTTCATCAGCGCGTCTACCGTTTGCGGTGTCGGATCGACGATGTCGAGCAAGCGCTTGTGCGTACGCATTTCGAACTGCTCGCGGCTCTTTTTATCGATATGTGGCGAGCGGTTCACCGTGAAGCGTTCGATGCGCGTCGGCAGCGGAATGGGTCCGCGCACTTCCGCGCCCGTGCGTTTTGCCGTGTTCACAATCTCGCGCGTCGAAGCATCGAGAATGCGATGGTCGAACGCCCTGAGCCGGATGCGGATGTTTTGGCCGTGCATGGTATCGCTTTCACTTCTGAGAAAACTGGCACTTCTAAACAGACCGGGGGAAGCGCCCGGATCCGGAACGCTTCCCCTCATTGAAGGCTACTATTCGAGAATTTTCACGACGATGCCCGCGCCAACGGTGCGGCCACCTTCGCGGATAGCGAAGCGGACCTTTTCTTCCATGGCGATGGGCTGCACCAACTCGATGGTGACCGAGACGTTATCGCCAGGCATCACCATTTCGGTGCCCTCGGCGAGTTGCACGGTTCCCGTCACGTCGGTCGTGCGGAAGTAAAACTGCGGACGATAGTTGGTGAAGAACGGCGTATGACGGCCGCCTTCGTCTTTCGTCAAGATGTAGGCTTCGGCCGCGAACTTCTTGTGCGGCTTGACGGAGCCAGGCTTGCACAGCACTTGGCCGCGCTCGACGGCTTCCTTATCGATACCGCGCAGGAGGCAACCGACATTGTCGCCGGCCTGGCCGCTGTCGAGCAGCTTGCGGAACATTTCGACGCCGGTGACAACCGACTTCTGAGTGTCGCGCAGGCCGACGATTTCGACTTCTTCGCCAACCTTGACGACGCCGCGTTCGATACGGCCGGTAACGACCGTGCCACGGCCAGAGATCGAGAACACGTCTTCGATCGGCATCAGGAACGGTTGGTCAATGGCGCGCTCTGGGATCGGGATGAACGTGTCGAGCGCATCGTAGAGAGCGATGATGGCTTCGTCAGCAAGCGGGCCCTTCTCGCCGTTAAGCGCCTTAACGGCGGCGCCACGGATCACCGGCGTATCATCGCCAGGGAAATTGTACTTAGTCAGCAGTTCGCGCACTTCCATTTCGACGAGATCCAGGAGTTCCTGGTCTTCGACGATATCGCACTTGTTCAAAAACACGACGATCTTGGGCACGCCAACCTGGCGGGCGAGCAGGATGTGCTCACGCGTCTGAGGCATTGGGCCGTCGACAGCGGACACGACAAGGATCGCGCCGTCCATCTGAGCAGCGCCCGTGATCATGTTCTTGACGTAGTCGGCATGGCCCGGGCAGTCGACGTGGGCATAGTGACGGTTGGGCGTGCCGTATTCGACGTGGCTCGTTGCGATCGTCAAAATCTTGGTCGGATCGCGGCGGCCCTGGCTTTCGGAAGCCTTGGCGACTTCGTCGTATGCAATCGCCGTCGAGGTCCAGCCACGGTCATGCGAGACCTTGGTTAGCGCCGCGGTGAGCGTCGTCTTGCCGTGGTCGACGTGACCGATTGTGCCAACGTTGCAGTGCGGCTTATCCCGCAGAAACTTTGCTTTGCCCATCGTAGGCTCTCCTTCGTCGCTCGAACTAGATCCAAGGCTATAAGCCCCAAGGATTTCCAAAACCTGGTCTTCTCAATCCCGCCAGCTAGACCGCTTGTCCGCCACCAGTGACTGTTTCGTTTATGCGTACTTCGCCTTCACTTCGTCGGCGACGTTGCGCGGAACTTCCGAGTAGTGAGCGAACTGCATCGTGTAGGACGCGCGGCCCTGGCTGAACGAACGCAATTGGCTCACGTAACCGAACATATTGGCGAGCGGCACGAAGGCACGGATGACGGCCGCGTTGCCGCGCATTTGCTGATCGCGAATTTGGCCGCGGCGCGAGTTGATGTCGCCGATGACGCCACCGACGAAATCCTGCGGGCTGACAACTTCGACGTCCATGATCGGCTCAAGCAGCTTGACGCCGCCTTTTTCGCAGCCTTCTTTCATCGCCGAACGCGAGGCGATTTCGAACGCGATCGCGGACGAGTCTACTTCGTGGTAGGCACCGTCGTAGAGCGTGACTTTCATGTCGACCATCGGGAAGCCGATCAGAACGCCGTTGTTCCAAACGGATTCGATGCCCTTTTCGACGCCCGGAATATATTCCTTCGGCACCGTACCGCCGACGACAACACTCTCAAACACGTTGCCAGCGCCCGTGACATTGGGCTCGAGCTTTAGCTTGACGCGCGCGAACTGACCCGTACCGCCGGTTTGCTTTTTGTGCGTGTAATCGATGTCGGCTGCACGCGCCAGCGTTTCGCGATAGGCAACCTGCGGCGCACCAACCGTGACCGCGATGTTGTGCGGTTCGCGGCGCATAATATCGACTTTGATGTCGAGATGAAGCTCGCCCATGCCCTTCAAGATCGTTTCGCCCGATTCATGATCGACCGAGACGCGGAATGAAGGATCTTCAACCGACAGCATATGCAGAACGGTCGCCATCTTTTCCTGGTCGGCCTTCGTCTTTGGCTCGACTTTCATTTCGATGACGGGATTGGGGAAGTCCATCTTTTCGAGCAGCACTGGCTTGCCCGTGTCAGACAGCGTTTCACCCGTACGCGTGTCTTTGAGACCGGCGAGCGCGACGATGTCGCCCGCGTAGGCTTCATCGATCGGTTTGCGGTCGTCGGCGTGCATTTCGTAGATCATGCCAACGCGCTCTTTTTTGTCGCGCGTGGTCTGAGCGAGTGCCATGCCCTTTTCAAGCTTGCCGGAATAGACGCGGCAGAACGTGATCGAGCCGACGTGCGGGAACGACATGATCTTGAAGGCGATCATCGACAGCGGATCGCTATCGATCGGGCGGCGAATGGTTTCGGCACCAGTCTTAACGTCGATGCACTTGTAAGCTTCGCGATCAGACGGGGCAGGTAGAAAGTCAACAACCGCGTCGAGCAACGGCTGCACGCCCTTATGCTTAAAGGCCGAACCGCACATCATCGGATAGAAGGCGCGCGTCACCGTCGCCTTGCGAATAAGGCGGCGCAATGTGTCTGCATCAGGCTCGACGCCATCGAGATAGGTCGCCATCACGTCGTCGTCCATTTCGACGGCGGCTTCGATCATCGCGGCGCGGAATTCGTTGGCTTTGTCGACGAGATCGGCAGGGATGGGCTTCACTTCCATCTTAGCGTCTTTGCCGTCGCCGTCCCAGACGAGGGCCGTCATAGTGATAAGGTCGACCACGCCGGAGAAATTGGCTTCAGCACCAATCGGCAGCTGAATGGGGATCGCACGCGCGCCGAGCTTTTCCTTGATGTCGTCAAGACACATATAGAAGTCGGCGCCGGTCTTATCCATTTTGTTGGAGAAGATGATGCGCGGTACGCCGTACTTGTCGCCTTGGCGCCAGACGGTTTCAGTTTGAGGCTCAACGCCTTGGTTCGAATCGAGGACGCAAACGGCGCCGTCGAGAACGCGCAGCGAGCGCTCGACTTCAATCGTGAAGTCGACGTGGCCCGGCGTGTCGATGATATTCAGGCGGCGCATGCGCTTGTCGCGGCCAGGCCAGAAGCACGTGGTTGCTGCCGACGTGATCGTGATACCGCGCTCGGCTTCCTGCTCCATGAAATCCATGGTGGCGGCGCCGTCGTGCACTTCACCGATCTTATGCGACTTGCCGGTGTAATACAGCACGCGCTCGGTCGTCGTCGTCTTACCAGCATCAATGTGAGCCATGATGCCGAAGTTACGATAGTCTTCAATGGCGTATTCGCGCGGCATAGGAATGCGCTCCGAAAGATCTAATTTACCAGCGGTAATGCGAGAACGCGCGATTGGCTTCCGCCATCTTGTGCGTGTCTTCGCGCTTTTTAACCGCCGTGCCGCGATTGTTCGCGGCGTCCAAAAGTTCACCAGACAGCTTGTCGATCAGCGTCGTTTCGTTGCGCGACCGGGCAGCTGCAATAATCCAGCGGATCGCGAGAGCCTGACGGCGCTCGGTGCGGACTTCGACGGGCACCTGATAGGTGGCACCGCCAACGCGCCGCGAACGGACTTCGACCGCTGGCATGACGTTTTCGAGAGCGCTTTTGAAGAGATCCAGCGGGCTTGACTTACCCTTCTGTTCCATCTTCTCGAACGCACCATAGACCATGCGCTCAGCGACCGACTTCTTGCCTTCTTTCATCACCGCGTTCATGAACTTGGTGACGACGAGGTCGTTGAATTTCGGATCGGGAATGACTTCCCGCTTTTGTGCCGCGTGACGACGAGACATGCCTACGAGCCCTCAGCTTCAAATCTTCATTTAGACTTGAGGGCCAACGTAACGAGGCCCCCGCAAAGAATTATTTCGGACGCTTGGCGCCGTATTTCGAACGGCGCTGACGGCGGGCGGCGACGCCCTGCGTATCGAGCACGCCACGGATGATGTGGTAGCGAACGCCGGGCAAGTCTTTGACGCGGCCGCCGCGGATAAGCACGACAGAGTGCTCCTGCAAGTTATGGCCTTCGCCCGGAATATATCCGATGACTTCAAAGCCGTTGGTCAGCCGGATCTTGGCGACCTTACGAAGCGCAGAGTTTGGCTTCTTCGGCGTCGTCGTATAAACGCGCGTGCAAACGCCGCGCTTTTGCGGGCACGCACCCATGTGACGCGACTTCTCGCGGTAGGTTTTTTGTTCCCGGGGCTTCCGGATCAATTGTTGTATCGTCGGCATATGCCAAATCCTGCTTTAACGTCTTTGGCTGAGACGCATCCAAACAGCGGATACGCCCAAGCAAACCTGCCAGGTGGCGAAGATTCGCCCCTAGCATGAAATAACCAGAGGATCTGGCAGCCCGTGGGGGTCGCTAGATCGTGGCCCGTCGATGTTCTCTGCTTTCGTTTACGGCAGTGTTTAGGCTGGCGTCGCTCCATGACAGAGCGCCGAAGTGGCCTACCACCTACCGTGAGAGTGGGCGAGCTATATACACGGCTTTAACATTGGTCAACTGCTTCGCGTCTCGGGGGAGAAAAAATTTTGCACTAGCTCAGTGAAGCTTAGGAGAAAACGGTGTGCGGCAGAGTGTCTGCAGAGTGTCTGGCGCACGCTGATCGATTTATCGACCTAGCGGCGGTTGCGCACGCGTTCGAGCTCGGCTTTGAGTTCGGCGCGAAAATCGAATGGCTCACTATCAGCGCCCGCCTGAGCTAGTTTGGAATTCGTGCCGACTTTGACGACTTGCCGACCATCGCTGCGCAGATAGCATTCTACCGCAACCAGCCGCCCGTCGATGTTAACTTCTCCGCTGGCAATCGTGCGTTTCAAACTCACCGTCCTGTTGCATCGGCGCAAAAGTGGACTTCGGCACTCATCTCGGCAACACGCCAATTTGCATTTCAGTTCCGCCGAAACGCATAAAACGGGACAAAAGCAAAACGGCCGCCCTGCGAGGGACGGCCGTTGCAATGTCGTCAGATGAGTGAGCTCGAAACTATGCCGCTTCGCCGGTGACAGTACGGCGACGGCGGCGCGTCGGGCTGCCAGCAGAGCCTTCCGGGCTTGGAATGCTGGTCGATTTTGAATGCTCCTTAGCGATCAGTTCATCGCGTTTGGCGGCGATCTTGCGCAAGTTGCGCAGCATGCCGCCGGTACCGGCCGGGATCAGGCGGCCGACGATGACGTTCTCTTTCAAGCCTTCGAGCGTATCGGACTTGCCGTTGACGGCGGCGTCGGTGAGGACGCGTGTCGTTTCCTGGAACGAGGCAGCCGAGATAAACGACCGGGTCTGCAACGACGCCTTAGTGATGCCAAGCAGAACCGGGCTGGCGGTTGCAATACGCTTGCCGGCTTTTTCGAACGCGAGGTTCACTTCGTCGAATTCGGTCCGGTCGAGCTGCTCGCCCTTGATCATATCGGTTTCACCGATGTCGGTGATCTCCACCTTCTGCAGCATCTGGCGAACGATGACTTCGATGTGCTTGTCATTGATCGTCACGCCCTGCAGACGATAGACGTCCTGAATTTCGTTGATCAAGAAGTTGGCGAGTTCTTCTACGCCCTTGATCGCCAGAATGTCGTGCGGCGCAGGGTTGCCGTCGTAAACGAAGTCGCCGCGCTCGACGCGATCGCCATGCTGCACGGCTAAGCTCTTGCCGCGCGGAATGAGATACTCGACGCCCTCTTTGGTGTCGTCGTCGGGCTTGATGTGGATGCGCTGCTTATTCTTATAGTCCTTGCCGAATTCCACCGTGCCCGAGATTTCGGCCAGAATGGCGTGATCCTTAGGACGGCGAGCTTCGAAGAGTTCTGCAACGCGCGGCAGACCGCCCGTAATGTCGCCCGACTTGGCGGCAGCGGTTGGAATACGCGCCAGCACGTCGCCGGCTTTGACTTCCGCGCCGCGATCGACCGAGAGAACGGCATCGACCGACAGCAGGTAACGCGCATCGCCGCCGCGTGCGACTTTGATGTGCTTGCCTTTGTTGTCCTTGACGACGATCGCCGGCTTCAGCTCGTTGCCGCGCGGGCTGGTGCGCCAGTCGACGATGACGCGGTTGGACGTGCCCTTCATTTCGTCGGTCTTCTCGCGCACCGAGGCGCCTTCGATCAGATCTTCGAAATCGACGATGCCGTTGGCTTCCGACAAAATCGGCCGGGTGTAGGGATCCCACTGCGCGATCTTAGTACCGCGCTTCACCGCATCGCCTTCGTCCACGAACGTGCGCGCGCCGTACGTGATCTTGTGGGCGGCGAGTTCCTTGCCGGTCTGGTCGATGATGAGGATCGACATGATGCGGCTCATCGAGACGTTCTGGCCTTTACTGTCCTTCGAGATCGCACGGTTCTTGATCTTGATGGTGCCGACAAAGTTACTTTCGATGAACGAGCTGTCGACGAGGTTGGCCGTGCCGCCGATGTGGAATGTACGCATCGTCAACTGAGTACCGGGTTCGCCGATCGACTGGGCAGCGATGACGCCCACCGCTTCGCCAATGTTGACCGGCGTTCCGCGCGCCAGATCGCGGCCATAGCACTTGCCGCAGACGCCTTGTTCGGCCTCGCACGTCAGAACCGAGCGGATGCGCAGCTCCTGGAGCTCCGCCTTGCCGATCAATTCGCCATGGCGTTCCTCGATCAGATCGCCGTTCTTGATAATCATGTCGCCGGTGACCGGATGCTTGACGTCCTCAGCCGCGGTGCGTCCCAGAACGCGCGCCGCCAACGACACGATGACTTGGCCGGCATCGACAACCGCTTGCACGTTGATGCCCGCGTCCGTCTTGCAATCTTCTTCTGAGATGATCGCGTCTTGCGCGACGTCGACGAGACGGCGCGTCAGGTAGCCGGAGTTTGCCGTCTTCAACGCGGTATCGGCCAGTCCCTTGCGGGCGCCGTGGGTCGAGTTGAAGTATTCGAGAACCGACAAGCCCTCTTTGAAGTTCGAGATGATGGGCGTCTCGATGATTTCGCCCGAAGGCTTCGTCATCAGGCCGCGCATACCGGCGAGCTGTTTCATCTGCGCTGGCGAACCGCGCGCACCGGAATGGCTCATCATGTAGATCGAGTTGATCTGCTTGTCGCGGCCGTTGGCATCTTTTTGAACCGCGGAAATGACGTCCATCATGTCCTTGGCGATCTGATCGGTGCACTTGGACCAGGCATCGACAACCTTGTTGTACTTTTCGAGCTGCGTGATCAGGCCATCCTGATACTGCTGCTCGAAGTCGCGCACTTCGTTGTTGGTTTTCTCGACGATCTTGGCCTTGCTGGTTGGGATCTGCATGTCGTCCTTGCCGAACGAGATACCGGCCTTGAACGCGTGATGGAAGCCAAGCTGCATGATGCGGTCGCAGAAAATCACCGTCTCCTTCTGACCGCAGTTACGGTAGACGGCGTCGATCATGCCGGAGATGTTTTTCTTCGTCAGAAGCTGGTTGACGAGCGCAAATTTGACGCCCGGCTTTTTAGGCAGCAGTTCGCCCAGGATCAACCGACCGCACGTCGTATCGTGCATCTCGATGATCGGCTCGTTCTTGTCGTTGACGGTGCGGAAACGGCCGCGGATTTTGGAATGCAGCGTCACGGCGCCGGCGTTGATGGCGTGATAGATCTCCGACACCGAGCCGAACACCATGCCCTCGCCGACCTGCTTATCGCTCATGATGGAGAGATAATAGAGACCGAGCACGATATCTTGCGAGGGCACGATAATCGGCTGGCCGTTGGCTGGATGAAGAATGTTGTTGGTCGACATCATCAAGACGCGCGCTTCCAACTGCGCTTCGAGCGACAGGGGAACGTGCACGGCCATCTGGTCGCCGTCGAAGTCTGCGTTGAAGGCCGCGCACACCAGCGGGTGAAGCTGGATCGCCTTGCCTTCGATCAGTTGTGGCTCGAACGCTTGAATGCCGAGGCGATGCAGGGTCGGCGCGCGATTGAGCAACACGGGATGCTCGCGGATGACTTCGTCCAGAACGTCCCAGACTTCCGGCTTTTCCTTCTCGACAAGCTTCTTCGCCTGCTTGACGGTTGCGGCTTGTCCGAGCACCTGGAGACGCGCGTAAATGAAGGGTTTGAACAGTTCGAGCGCCATTTTCTTTGGCAACCCGCACTGGTGCAGTTTCAACTCCGGCCCAACCACGATGACCGAGCGGCCGGAATAGTCGACGCGTTTGCCGAGCAAGTTCTGGCGGAAGCGGCCCTGCTTGCCTTTCAGCATGTCGGCCAGAGACTTCAGCGGACGTTTATTGGCACCCGTGATGACGCGGCCACGGCGGCCGTTATCGAACAGTGCATCGACCGCTTCCTGCAGCATCCGCTTTTCGTTGCGGATGATGATGTCTGGCGCGCGCAGCTCCATCAGCCGTTTCAGACGGTTGTTACGGTTGATGACGCGGCGGTAGAGATCGTTCAGGTCCGAGGTCGCAAAGCGGCCGCCATCGAGCGGCACGAGCGGGCGCAACTCTGGCGGGATGACCGGCACTTGCGTCAGGATCATCCATTCAGGGCGGTTGCCGCTGTCGATGAAGGCTTCGATCACCTTCAGGCGCTTGCCGAGCTTCTTGGGCTTTAATTCGGTGGTGGCTTCGGAGATTTCGACGCGTAACTCGATCGCGATCTTGGGCAAATCCATCGCCGACAGAATTTCGCGAATAGCTTCCGCGCCGATGCCGGCGGTAAAGCTATCGGCGCCAAACTCTTCGATCGCCTGGTTGTATTGCTCTTCCGACAGCAGCTGCTTTTCAGCAAACGGCGTGACACCCGGCTCGATCACGACGTAGTGCTCGAAATAAAGGACGCGCTCGAGATCTTTCAGCGGCATATCGAGCAGCAAACCGATGCGGCTTGGCAGCGACTTCAAGAACCAGATGTGGGCAACGGGTGCGGCAAGCTCGATGTGGCCCATGCGCTCGCGGCGCACTTTAGCCAGCGTGACTTCGACGCCGCACTTTTCGCAGATTAGGCCTTTATACTTCATCCGCTTGTACTTGCCGCACAAGCATTCGTAATCCTTGATCGGCCCGAAGATGCGGGCGCAGAACAGGCCATCGCGCTCGGGCTTGAACGTGCGGTAGTTGATCGTCTCTGGATTTTTGATCTCGACAAACGACCACGACAGAATGTCGTCGGGCGAGGCGATCGAAATCTTGATTTGATCAAACGTCGGGAGCGGCGCCTGCGCCTTAAAGATGTTCGTGATTTCGTTCATCAGCTGTCTCCTCGTGGAACCCGCGGGGGGCGGCATCGGCTGGGTTCCTAAATTTCAGTCGTTTTGCCTCTCCCCATCTTAGGCGATGGGGAGAGGAAGGTTTTTTATTCGGCTGCCGGCGGCAATTGCGCCAACGGCTTGGGCTCTTCGACTTCAGCCTCGGGGCCGGGAAGCTCTGAGTTGAGCAACTCGACGTTGAGACCCAGCGCGCGCATTTCCTTCACCAGAACGTTGAAGCTTTCCGGCACGCCAGCTTCGAACGCGTCGTCGCCTCTGACGATCGCTTCGTAGACCTTGGTGCGGCCCGCGACGTCGTCCGATTTGACGGTAAGCATTTCTTGCAAGGTGTACGCGGCGCCGTAAGCTTCGAGCGCCCAGACTTCCATTTCTCCGAAACGCTGGCCGCCGAACTGCGCCTTGCCGCCCAACGGCTGTTGGGTGACGAGCGAGTAAGGCCCGATCGAACGGGCATGGATCTTGTCGTCGACGAGATGGTGCAGCTTCAGAACGTACTTGTAGCCAACGGTTACCTTGCGATCGAACGGCTCGCCGGTGCGCCCGTCGTGCAACTGGACTTGGCCTGAACTATCGAAGCCCGCCATCTCCAGCATTTCAACGATGTTCTTTTCGCGCGCACCGTCGAATACCGGCGTTGCAATCGGCACGCCGTTACGCAGGTTGTCGGCCATCGCGACGAGCTCTTCGTCTTTGGCAGACGCTTTGATTTCGCCGTTCTGATAGATCCGCGCCATCTGCTCGCGCAGAACCTTGGCGTGGCCGGTCTCGTGATATTTTTGCAGAGCGTCATCGATGATGCGGCCAAGACCGCGGCAAGCCCAGCCCATATGGGTTTCCAAGATCTGTCCGACGTTCATACGGCTTGGAACGCCAAGCGGGTTGAGAACGACATCGACCGGCGTGCCATCTTCGAGGAACGGCATGTCCGCGCTCGGCACGATCATCGACACGACGCCTTTGTTGCCATGACGGCCGGCCATCTTGTCGCCAGGCTGGATCTTGCGCTTCACGGCGACGAAGACTTTGACCATCTTCATGACGCCCGGCGGCAATTCATCGCCACGCTGCAGCTTGTCGACTTTATCGACGAAGCGGCGCTCGAGACCCTTCTTGGCTTCTTCGTACTGCTTGTTAATGGCTTCGACTTCGGCTTGCGCCTTCTCGACGGCAAGCCCGATTTCCCACCACTGGCTGCGCGGAATATCGTCAAGGATCGCCTGGTCGATCTTGGTTCCCTTGCGGGCGCCCTTTGGACCCTTGGCAACTTCCTTGCCCATCAGCGCGTCCTTCAAACGCGCGTAGACGTTACGATCGAGAATTTGCATCTCGTCGTCGCGGTCTTTGGCCAAACGCTCGATTTCTTCGCGTTCGATCGCCATCGCGCGTTCGTCTTTTTCGACGCCGTGACGGTTGAACACGCGCACTTCGACGATCGTGCCGGAGACGCCCGGCGGCAACCGCAACGATGTATCGCGAACGTCGGAGGCTTTTTCGCCGAAGATGGCGCGCAGCAGCTTTTCTTCCGGCGTCATCGGGCTTTCGCCCTTTGGCGTGATCTTGCCGACGAGAATGTCGCCGGGATGCACTTCAGCGCCGATATAGACGATGCCGGCTTCGTCGAGGTTCTTGAGCGCCTCTTCCGACACGTTTGGAATATCGCGCGTAATTTCTTCCGGCCCGAGCTTGGTGTCGCGCGCCATCACTTCGAATTCCTCGATGTGGATCGAGGTGAACACGTCTTCGGAGACGACGCGCTCATTCATCAAAATCGAATCTTCGAAGTTGTAGCCCATCCACGGCATGAACGCGACGAGCACATTCTTGCCGAGCGCCAATTCGCCCAACTCCGTCGAGGGACCGTCAGCGATGATATCGCCGGCTTTGACGTAGTCGCCGACGTTGATCAGCGGCCGCTGGTTGATACAGGTGTTCTGGTTCGAGCGCTGGAATTTGCGCAAGCGATAGATATCGACGCCGGGCTTGGAAGGATCTGGTTCTTCCGTGGCGCGCACAACGATACGCGTCGCGTCGACCTGATCGACGACGCCGGTCCGGCGGGCCGCGATAGCAGCACCCGAATCCTGCGCCACACGCTCTTCCATGCCGGTGCCGACAAGCGGGCTTTCCGCTTTGATCAGCGGCACGGCTTGGCGCTGCATGTTCGAGCCCATCAACGCGCGGTTGGCGTCGTCGTTCTCAAGGAACGGAATGAGAGCGGCAGCAACCGACACGAGCTGCTTTGGCGACACGTCGATAAAGTCGACCTTATCTGGCGTAACCAGGAGCACGTCGCCGTTGAAGCGGCAGGTGATGAACTCACCCGTCAGCTTGCCTTTGCCGTCGATGACAGCGTTGGCCTGAGCGACGTGGTGGCGCATTTCTTCCATCGCCGAGAGGTAGACGACCTCGTCGGTAACTTTGGAATGCACAACGCGGCGATAAGGGCTCTCGATGAAGCCGTATTTGTTGACGCGAGCGAACGTCGCTAGCGAGTTGATCAGACCGATGTTTGGACCTTCAGGCGTCTCAATCGGGCAGATACGGCCATAATGGGTTGGATGCACGTCGCGGACTTCAAAGCCTGCACGTTCGCGCGTCAAACCACCCGGGCCCAAAGCCGAGAGGCGGCGTTTGTGGGTGATTTCCGACAGCGGGTTCGTTTGGTCCATGAACTGCGACAGCTGCGATGAGCCGAAGAATTCGCGCACGGCGGCCGCCGCCGGCTTGGCGTTGATCAGATCCTGCGGCATGACGGTGTCGATATCGACCGACGACATCCGCTCTTTGATCGCGCGTTCCATGCGCAGCAGGCCGACGCGATATTGGTTTTCCATCAACTCGCCGACCGAGCGCACACGCCGGTTGCCGAGGTGATCGATATCGTCGATATCGCCTTTGCCGTCGCGCAGATCGACAAGCGTCTTGACGACCGCGAGGATATCCTCTGGCCGCAAAACGCGCATCGTGTCCGGCGCGTCGAGTTCTAGCCGCATATTCATTTTTACACGGCCGACGGCCGAGAGATCGTAGCGCTCTGAGTCAAAAAACAAGCCGTGGAACAGCGCGGTCGCAGCTTCGATGGTCGGCGGCTCGCCCGGGCGCATCACCCGGTAGACGTCCATCAAGGCTTCTTGCGTGTTGGCGTTCTTGTCGATGTTCAGCGTGTTGCGGATGAACGCGCCGGTATTGACATAGTCGATGTCGAGGATCGGGAATTCCTTGACCTTTTGTTCTTTGAGTTCGGCGAGCAGATCGGCGTCGAGTTCTTGACCGGCTTCGGCAAAGATTTTGCCGGTCTCGATGTCGACGATGTCTTCGGCGATGAACCGTCCGGTCAGATCTTCGGCGGAAACGAGAATTTCCTTGAGACCGGATTCCGCCAGTTCGCGCGCCCGTCGCGCGGTAATCTTCTCAGCCTGGCGCGCGATGACTTCGCCGGTCTTGGCGTCTGCCATATCCGATTGCGGGGTCATGCCGCGGAACTTTTCGGCGACGAACGGCATCTTCCAGCCGCGCTTGGATTCCTTAATCGGAATGTGCTTGTAGAAGTGCGTCAGGATCTCTTCATCGTCGAGACCCAGCGCGTAGAGCATCGTCGTGATCGGCAGCTTGCGGCGCCGGTCGATGCGGACATAGACGATATCCTTGGCGTCGAATTCGAAGTCGAGCCACGAACCGCGGTACGGAATGATGCGGGCAGCAAACAACAGCTTGCCGGACGAATGCGTGCGGCCACGATCATGGTCGAAGAACACGCCTGGCGAACGGTGCATCTGGCTGACGATGACGCGCTCGGTACCGTTGATGATAAAGGTGCCGTTCGAGGTCATGAGCGGCATGTCGCCCATGTAGACGTCTTGCTCTTTGACGTCTTTGATCGACTTCGAGCCGGTCTCTTCGTTGACGTCAAACACGATCAAGCGCAGCTTGACCTTCAACGGTGCCGAGTAGGTCATGTCGCGCTGCATGCACTCGTCGGTGTCGAACTTGGGCGCTTCGAATTCATAGCGCACGAACTCGAGCGTCGCCTTGCCCGAGAAATCGGAAATCGGAAACACGGACTTGAAGACCGACTGCAAGCCGCTATCGTCTGGACGGCCACCGGGCGGTTCTTTGACCATCAGAAAGTCTTCATAAGATGCTTTTTGAACCTCGATGAGGTTCGGCATCTCGGCGACTTCTGCAATCGAGCCAAACTGCTTGCGAACGCGCCGGCGGCTGTTCAGGGTCTGAGCCATGTAAGCTCCCTATGTTGCCAGGGCCGGGGGGCCCCAAGATTCCAAAGTGATTTCAAAGTCGTAATCGTTGCGCCGGATGGGCTTCGCGAAGAAGTCCCGAAACGGCTCACCGGAAGGTCTTTTTCAGGGTGTTCACCCTTGAAAGACCCTCCGGAAAACCGTCGTCGATAAACCCTCTCCCCATCGCAAAACGGGGAGAGGGCAAAGTCATTACTTCACTTCGACAACAGCGCCTTGATCTTCGAGCTGCTTGCGAAGCTTGGCGGCCTCGTCTTTGGACACGCCTTCCTTGACAGCTTTGCCGCCGGCCTCGACGAGGTCCTTGGCTTCTTTCAGGCCAAGGCCGGTGATGGCGCGAACTTCTTTGATGACGTTGATCTTCTTCTCGCCACCCGACTTCAGGATAACGGTGAACTCGGTCTGCTCTTCGACAGCGGCAGCGGCAGGAGCCGCTGACGAAACGGCAACGGCAGCGGCGGCGGAAACGCCCCACTTTTCTTCGAGCATCTTGGCGAGTTCGGCAGCTTCGAGCACCGTCAGGCTCGACAATTCATCGACGATTTTTTCGATCTTAGACATAGGAATACTTACCTCTGGTTTGAACCTAATCAGATATGAGCAGCACGCTTGGCTGCATTGAGCTTTTCGGGACCCGTGAAGGTCCCCCACGATTTAAGCGGCGTCGCCTTTGGCTGCTTTGGCCTGAATGACACGTGCGAGTTTGGCTCCTGGCTCCTTGACGGTGCGAGCGATTTTGGTCGCCGGCGCGTTGAGAAGGCCAATGAGTTTGGCGCGCAGTTCATCGAGTGAGGGCAGTTCGGCGAGCGCTTTCACACCCTTTGCATCAAGGATCGTTTTGCCCATCGCGCCGCCGAGGATGACGAGCTTGTCGTTCCCCTTGGCATACGTGACGGCAATCTTGGCGGCAGCGATCGGGTCTTTCGAATAAGCCAAGATCGTTGGCCCCTTCATCAAACCTGAGAGCTGTTCGCTGTCGGTATCCCTGAGTGCGAGTTGTGCCAGCTTGTTCTTGGCGACCTTGACAGATCCGCCAGCGTCTTTGACGCGCTTGCGGAAGTCTGCCGATTGAGCGGCCACCATGCCGGTATTGTGGGCCACCACGAGCACGCCGGTGTTCTTGAACACCTGGTGCAAGTTGGTAACGAGCTCACGTTTCGCGGCTCTGTCCACGTCTTCACTCCTTGCTGCGGGAAACTTTCCCGCGGGTTGCACCTTGCCGCCTGATCCTTTTTCAGGTTCAAGCGACGGTCGGTCTGTCCTTACCCCGTGTACCTTTTGCAAGGCGGCACGGTGCTGACCCAGAAGGTTCAAACCAGTTTCGCGGGCGGTGCCCGAAACCCGGCTTCGTCTTCTGTCTCATGCAGGCTCCCTTGAAGTTTGGGAACTTAGGCTTTGAGAAGTTGCCTCCTCTTGGCGCCCACAATCTCGGACAGTTCCAGACCAGTTGCTTTTGACAGCTCCGGTCTGGGATTTTCCGGGTTGCCCCGGAATACTTCGATGTCTCTAGTTCACCGGCCCCGAGGCAACGGTGGTCGCATCGAGTTTGAGGCCTGGGCCCATAGTCGACGACACCGAGATCTTCTTCAGGAACGTACCCTTCGACCCTTGCGGGCGGGCCTTGATCACCGCGTCTACGAACGCTTTGATGTTTTCGACCAGAGCCATTTCGGTGAAGCTTGCCTTGCCGACGCCGGCATGAACGATGCCGGACTTTTCGACGCGAAACTCAACCGAGCCGCCCTTGGCGCCCTTGACGGCACCAACGACATCCATCGTCACCGTGCCGACGCGCGGATTTGGCATCAGGCCGCGCGGGCCCAACACTTTACCAAGACGTCCGACCAGACCCATCATGTCGGGCGTGGCGATGCAGCGATCAAAGGCGATCGTGCCTTTCGATACCAGTTCGACGAGGTCCTCAGCGCCGACGATATCAGCGCCGGCAGCTTTTGCTTCATCGGCCTTCACGCCCCTGGCGAACACTGCGACGCGCGCTGTGCGGCCCGAACCGTTAGGCAAATTGCAAACGCCGCGCACCATCTGGTCTGCGTGCTTTGGGTCAACGCCAAGGTTCATCGCGATTTCGACAGTCTCGTCGAACTTCGCTTTGGCCCGCGCCTTGATGATTTTGATGGCATCGTCGACGGAATAGGATTTGCCAGCGGGCAAGGCCTTCTTGACGATCGCCATACGCTTGCCACCGGCTTTGCGCGTCTCTTTAGCCTGCTCGGCGGTGACCGCTGAATTGATATCGCTCATCGGATTACTCCACCACCTTGAGGCCCATCGAGCGGGCGCTGCCAGCAAGTGTGCGGGCGGCGGCATCCATATCGCTCGTATTCAAATCTTTCATCTTCATTTTGGCAATGTCGTGCAGCTGAGCCATTGTGACTTGACCGACGAAGTTGCGGCCTGGCTCTTTCGAACCCGAACCGGGCTTCCCGGTCGGCTTCATGCCAGCGGCTTTCTTGATCAGAAACGTTGCCGGGGGCGTGCGCATTTCGAACGTGAAGGAGCGGTCCGAAAACACCGTGATCTTGACGGGGATCGGCGTGCCCTGCTCGATTTCCTTCGTCTTGGCGTTGAAGGATTTGCAGAATTCCATGATGTTGACGCCGCGCTGACCAAGCGCTGGCCCGATGGGCGGCGATGGGTTGGCAGCACCAGCCGGCACCTGCAGATTGATATAACCGTCGATTTTCTTCGCCATGGTTTCCCCTTCTAGCGTTTACGGCAAGATGGCCTCGACGAAAGGCTCAAATCGCCAGGGTTAGCGGTTCGACGGGCGTCGCTCATTACAAGCTCGGCCCTCCCGCACGACACGCAATCGGAATGCTTCCGTTTGCGCTTCTCCAGCCATCGTGTGCTGGATATTCAACATCGCCGCGCCTGAAAAATCAGGTGGCGATCTTTTCGACTTGGCCGAATTCAAGTTCAACCGGTGTTGGTCGGCCGAAGATAGAGACGGCCACTTTGACCCGCGAGCGTTCCTCGTCGACCTCTTCCACGACACCCGTGAAGGACGCAAATGGACCGTCCGCGACTTTGACGTTTTCGCCGACTTCGAACGTGATGGTCGGCTTTGGACGCTCGACGCCTTCCTTCACTTGGTGAAGGATGCGCATCGCCTCGTCTTCAGAAATCGGCATCGGCTTATTGTCGGCGCCGAGGAAGCCCGTAACCTTGGGCGTATTCTTGATCATGACGAACGCCGCGTCCGTCATCTTCATTTTGACCAGCACGTAGCCTGGCAGAAATTTGCGCTCGGTCTGGATCTTGCGGCCGCGCTTAACTTCCATGATCTCTTCGGTCGGCACGACGATGTCCTCAAACAGGTCATCCAAGCCGCCAGCCTTCGCGCGCTCGCGGATGGCGTCGGCCACCTTGCGCTCGAAGTTGGTATAGGCGTGGACGATGTACCAGCGTGAACCGGGCGTCGTCTTCTTCTCTTCGCGTTGCTGCGCGACAGCCATGTTTTTAAGACCCTCTCGTCTCAAGTCTTCAGGCACCGAGCCCGAGAACGAGACGCACCAGCTTGCTCAAAGTGTAATCCACGAGCAAAAAGAAAACAGAGGCGAACGCGACCATGATGAGAACCATCAGTGTCGTGATCCAAACCTCTTTGCGCGTTGGCCAAGTGACTTTGGCAACCTCTTGCCTAACCTCTTGCATAAACGCGATCGGATTCAACTTCGCCATTAATCTGATACCCCGGCCGAACATGCGACAACTTGCCGCCCCCTGTCCCGGGATATCTCCCAGAACCGGTGCTGCAAGTCGAACCAGAATGAGTTGGCAGGGGCGGCAGGGCTCGAACCTGCGACCTTCGGTTTTGGAGACCGACGCTCTACCAATTGAGCTACGCCCCTACAGATCGGCTCAAGAAAAGCGCTTGAGAAAGCTCTGTCTCATTCAGGGTTCGTCTCCATAACCGATGTTTTTGTCTTTGTCACGAAGTGCAAACAGCGGTTTTTTGCTTCGGACACCAAATCAGCTGACGGGCTCGACGACAACGGCGGTGCCGTACGCCAGAACTTCCGTGACGGCGGCCGCGATCTCGTTGGCGTCGTAACGCATGGCGAGCACGGCGTTAGCGCCCATGCTTTGGGCGTTCTTGACGAGGAGATCGAAGGCTTCCTGGCGCGTTTGCTCGGCGAGCTTCGTATAAACCGTGATGTTGCCGCCGAAGAAAATCTGGATCGCGGCACCTAGGTTGCCAACGACCGAGCGCGACCGCACCGTCAGCCCTTTGACCATCCCGAGATTGCGCACTACCCGGTAACCCGGCAAATCATTGGTCGTGACAACGAGCATTTGTGGTTCCTTTGCCTTGAGAAGTCGGGGCGCGGACGCAACGCCGACATTTGCTCATTCGCTATTGCGGCGTCAATATAAGGATAGAGAGGAGTACCCATGGACGACATCATTGATAAACGCGTGACAGATGTCGATAACCTACTGTGGGAACTCCCGAATCTTTTCAATACCCGCTTCACGCGTTTTGATTCCGAGGTGTCGGCGCTGCGTGTGGCCATCTCGGACAACACAAAGCGTGTTTAAAGCCTTGAGCTGCACGATGACCCTGATCCAGACCGACATGCGCGATTTGCGCGGCGGCGTGACCCGGCAGCTTGTCGAGCAGTACAAGCGTCTTGGCGTGATCCGCCAGAAAATTGGCACAATCGAAGACAATCTGGGAAAATAGGGCGACCACCTCAGCAAAATCGAAACAAAAATCGACGAAGTGCTGAAGCGCCTGCCAAAAACATGATGGCCCGCCCTCGCTAAAGCTACGGCGGGACATCCACCTTCGCCATCCGCCTCCGAATGCCTATACTTGGCGTGAGATAGTCATGAAAAATCCCGCCGAAGCCTGAGGCGAAGGCAGGTGGCGAAGGCGTTGGCCCTCAGATCGCTCACGGCGCTCAAAGCACACGAAGCAACCGACTATTTCTGTGCGAACCCCACAGCTATCAGCCAACAGACTATGAGACAGACTATGAGGATGAACTTTATAATCCGCCACCGTACTACTCCTCTGTAGCATTCGGTGCAGTACCAAGCCTGTTTTTGGCGACCCTTCCGCAAACGGCCTTGCGTGACCGACCGGCCACCCATCATGCCGTTGCTTTTGAAGTACTGAGTTGTGCTGTGAGCGGAACGGCCGCCGCCCTCAGTCCAAGAGACGCGATGCATCTCGGGCTTGAGAAACCGATAGTGACATCCTGCACACTCGGCTTTCGCTGCATCGCCATTGCGCATTACCCACCCCACTGATCAATTGCGAAGCCTAACCGTCATCCAAACCAATGCAAGCGACGCACTATTTGCTAACTGCGCTATTGCGACATACGACAATAAGTCGTTTAGATCATGGAGCGGGTGAAGGGAATCGAACCCTCGTATTTAGCTTGGAAGGCTACTGCTCTACCATTGAGCTACACCCGCGCCGGGTCAGCGCCTGTACGCCGCCAACCAGAAGACCAGCTTTTGGCACATCGCACGTGCCTTGTCATCCCGGGCGAGTGCCGCGCGTCTTAACGCTTGGTCGTCGATGCGGTGTGAACAGTGAGAGATGGGGCCTGCAATTGGGCTTCTTGAGGTCGGTCTTCAAACTGACCGCTACGCCATCGACGTAGCCCTTGTTCGCTGCGTCTCCAGCATCGACGGGCCCTGCGAGGTTCTTTATCGCGTCCTTGCCCATGTCGATGTTGCCGCTCATCGTGCCGCCGCTGCGTGCCAGGCCGCTTCGGCTTTCGAAGAGACCGCCGCGACCCGTTGATTTGCGGCGGCGATCTGGTCGCCGTTGACGGCATCCGTACTCGTCGCCGAAATCACGCCCGCCGCGACGTTTTGAATTTGCCGTTCCGTACCCATAGCGCCAACCGAGACGACGCGTTGGCCGCCACAGCGATGCCAGCTGCCGTGCTCCGTAAAGCGCGGTCGTGCCGGTGTTCGGAGCGGCTGTTGTCGATTTTGAACCAAGCGCCACATCGTTGGCGTTGTTGGCGACAGCGGTATCGCTGATCGCGACGCCACCTGCGGCCTTCGGGGAAAATCACATCGACTTTCTAACGGGGCGCGAGATCGCTGGCGATAGCTTCGTCTTCAAAGATCGCGCCCAGCGCACGCTGACGACAACTTCAACCGCTGTTCGCGACGCCGTCGCCAAGCTTGCCCGCATGTATCCGCTGACAGCTACACTCGAGCAGCTCGTAGCAGAGTGTGCCGAGGCTGATAACGAGCAAGACAAGAGAGATATCGAACGTTCTCTGTTCAACATGGTGATGGCGGGCATCGCCGATGTTTCAATCGTGCCGGTTACGGCCAGCACCACTGTCGAACACCGCCCTAGAGCTGTTCCGCTGGCGCGTGCCGACGCGCGCGACGGTCAGACATGGACGACAAACCCCCGGCACGAAACGGTGCCACTGAGCCTTGTCGCTCGCGCCGTGTTACCGATGCTCGACGGCACCAATAGCCAGACAGAGCTGATCCGCAAGGTACAAGCACTGGTCGCCGAGGGCGCGATCACGTTCCACCAGGACGGCGAGAAACTGCTCGAGAGCGAGCAGATCGACGCCGCCATCGACAACCACATCAGCGATGCCTTATCCGGTTTTCGCCGTGCAGCACTTCTGGTGGCCTAACGGCTGCCAGCCTTAAACTTTGTGCGTTTGCGTTGAAGAGGGGTGGGGTGGGAACGCGATTTGTACCCGTGTACGCGTTCCCACACTTCGCCACAGAATTTCGAAAGCCGATTGCGCTTAAACGGTCTCGGGCAAGTCGATTTCACAATCAACACCTAGGCGGCCGATGAGATCCATCAGCTCGCGGCGCAATTCACCGATTTCCTGCTCCGACATCTCGAGTCGGCACGCCACGAAGCGCCGCGCGTCGAGCGCCATATCGCGCAAATCAAAACCCTTCGGCGTCAGCCAGACATTGACCTCGCGCTCGTCATCCTTGCTGCGCTGGCGCGAGACGTGGCCCATGCTTTCAAGACGCTTGACGAGCGGCGTGAGCGTTCCGCTATCCAGCATCAACTGGCGGCCAAGTTCTGAAATCGTGATGCCGTCTTGCTGCCATAGCACCACGAGCACGAGATATTGCGGGTACGTGAGGCCCATAGGGCCAAGGCGCTGGCGGTACGTTTTTGCGACCGCGCGCGTGGCGGCATAGAGCGCAAAACACAATTGATTATCGAGCCGCAGAAGATCGTACTGTGCGGCATTGTCCGACGGATCTGGCGCATTCTCCGGCACGACAATACTCCAACGCTGATTAGCTAACTTGTATATCGAATTTCATATGCGACTAAAGTGCATTGATAATAGCCCAATTTGGTACGGTCGCACAGGTCAAAAACAGTTGACTGTCGCCAAAGCAAGAAAATCATTCCATTTTTTGGCAACTTTCGGTACCTCCCGCCGTCGTGAGGGCCGACAGACCACCACGATACGCACCGCCCGCATTGCCAACCTCAGTAGTCGACCGATACTTTGGCATCGACGCCGTGCTGGCGGCTCGTCTCGCCGAATTTGCCGTCGTAGTTAAATCGCAAGTTGACGCCTTGCAGGCTGAACAACTGAACGCCGACGTTGATGTCGGCGTAGACGTCGTCAAAGTGCGAGGCGACGGTGAATTGCGATCCTGGCCCCCGGCCGCTCAAATAGGCCGTGGTCTCTATCGTATCATCAGACAGGAATGTGACACCTGCTTTCAGATACGGCCTGAAGGTGAGCGACTCGGTTTTGATATTGGCACCGAATTCTATCGCTGGCGTCGCTGACACGATCCACTTATCCGAGCCCGCAACAACCAAATCGAGAGGCCCGGCACCGCTTTCGGCGTAGCCACCGATGCGCAAATAGTCGGCAGCGATGTCAAACATCGGCGTCGCATAGAAGCCGCCTTCGCCAATCGAGTATTGGAACCGCACGAGCCCCGTACCGAAATCTAAGTTGTGGCCGCCGGTTGCGATCGAGGTGATGCCCGGCAGGGAAAGGTTGCGCGTTGAATCGAGTTCGGCTTCGCCGCCGCTGATGCTGCCGGAAACTTTGAACTGACCAGCGACATACTTTAAAGCGCCGCCGATTTGCCACCAGCTGCCATCGAGCCGCGAGATGCCGTCGATATGCGTGTTGCTTTCCTCGACCGAGAACCCCAGACCGCCCCAGATATTTTCCGCGACCGCCGTCTGGAAGCCGCCAGAAATGCCGCTCGTGTCGTCGGTGATGCCTGAGGCGTCGGCCGTTTTATCCTGCTCGAAGCGGCGATAGACGGGCTTGGCCCACAAGCACGATGTTTCGCGCAATTGGCTATAGGCGCCATCGGCTACCGGACAGCTGCGCAGCGAGAAAGCAAGAGCTTGCCCGGCTTGGAGGGCAGCGCCGACGGAACCGCCACCGGCAGATGTGAACAGCTGATCAAGATATTTGCCGAGCGTGGCCGCATCCGGAGCGCCAGCAAGGATCTGATAGACCTGCTTCATCTCGGCACTCACGCCGCCGTTGAGCCCGCTGTTGAAATAGCTCGCCACTGCCGACTGGTTCGGCGTCAAGCCTTTGACGTCGAAGTTCACCGCCAGAGACAACACGACATCGTGGCTGTTGGGATAGAGCAGCGAGTAATCGAGCGTCGTCGTGTCGGACACGCTGAGGCCGTTCACTGTCGTGCTGCCGGCGGAAAGAATTTTGAACGTCCGCGTCAGCTCGTTGAAATCGATGTTGGTAAGCAGCGGCAGAACCTTGCCCGACAGCGTCGCCGTTTCCGAGACGACGAGCTTATCGGTGGTGTTAGCGCCGTGGTCGATGTCGACGGCGAACATGCCTTTCACGCTTTGCACGAAGCGGCCGAGCACCGACGTGGTGGCTTTCGCCGTCGAGCCGCCGACGTTGACTGTGCCGTCGTTGGTCAGCGTGTTGCCGCCCCCGACATTGACGCTGCCGCCAGAGTTGAACGTGCCGCCTTCGTGGTTGTTGAAGGCGCCGGTGCCGCCGATTGCTTTGGCGAGCCGGGCAGATGCTGGCACAGCAGCGCCCAAATCGACGTTGCCGTTGATGGTGCCGAAGTTCTCGATCGTCTCGTCACCGGTGGTGCCGCGCACGGCGAGGCCTGAGCCGCCGCCGTTGATCGTGCCCTTGTTGGTCAGTGTATTAGCGAGGCCGCCGGAGAAGTCGACGCTGGCACCCTTGCCGGTTCCACCCGCCACACCGCCGCCGCCGACGGTGACCGAGATGTCTGACTTGCCCGTCACCTTGATGCCGGATGAATCGAGACCGCTGGCGTTGACGGTGCCTTTGCTCGTCACCGTGACTTTGCCGGTGTTGGACACGGCGTCGAGAGCATCGGAGGTTTTGCCGGTCGTGTTGACGTTGCTGGTCGAGGCGACGGTCACGCTGCCATCGCCGCTCTGGGCCGAGATGCCATCGGCGTTGTCGCCGCTGGTCGTTACGCCGCCAGCCGTCGTGACGGCAAGCGCACCTTTTTCAGTGCGTGCCTTGATGGCGTTGGCATTCGCGCCGCTGGTTTTCAAGTTGCCGTCGGAAGCCACCGTGACGCTGCCGTCGCCGAGGCTCGACGCGTCGATGTCGTGAGCGTTGGCGCCGCTGGCAGTGATGTTGCCCTTTGACAATACAGATACGTTGGCCGGCGCGGCTGGTAGCACCGCAGGAGCGGGGCCACATTCGAAGCAGTCGGGCGAGAGCGGCGGCGCCACACTGGCATGGATGCCGCTGCGGTTGTCGCCGGTCGTCGAAATATTCCCTGTCGAAGTGACCGTGACGTTCGCTGGGCCGTTCGCTACGATGCCCGCGCTAACGTCCTCGGCTGCGTTGTCACCGGTTAAAGTGATGTTGCCGGTAGAGTTGACGGTATCGGTGCCAGCAATGCCACGATCGCGATCATCATAAGTTTTGGCGACGATGCCTGAACTGCTGGCGCCACCAGAGATGTTGCCCTTCGAAGTTACCGAAGTTGCGCCCGCTGTCGCGCTCGCGCGAATTCCGGCGCCAAAATCTGCAACCGCAATGTTGCCGGTCGAGGATACGGTGGTATCGCCGTCACCGTTGGTGGCCGAAATTCCATTAGCCAAATGGCCCGTGACCGTGATGTTGCCTTTTGAGGTTACGATCACGACGGGCTTGGCGACGGGCGCAATCAGGGCGCCGTAGTAGCGGAAATTGTATGGTGAGCTGGCCGCCGAGATGCCATCGCGGCGATCGCCCGTGGTCGAAATATCTCCAGTCGAGGTGATCGTGATGTTGCCGCTGCCGTTCGCCAGAATACCCGCAACCTGGCTGTACCCTCGGCCGGCGTTGAAGGGCAAATTAGCTGGCTGGCCGTCGTCGTTGAGCGTGATGTTGCCGGTTGAGTTGACCGTGACGTCCTGCGTCCCCGCGCGACCATCATAGTAGAAGGTGTCAGAACCAGCCGCGATGCCCGAGCTGTTCGCGCCGCCTTTGATATCGCCGGTCGACGTGACAGTGACGTTGCCGAGGTTAGTTTGGCCTTTGCCGCGATTGGTTTGCGCACTGATACCTTGCGTCTCAGCGCCAACAGTGACGTTGCCCGTCGAGGTGATCGTCACATCGTCGCCATTTCTGTTCCTAGCCAGGATCCCGCGCGCGTAGTTGCCCGTCGTCGTGATGTTACCTGTGGAAGTGACGATTGCCGACGCCGATTGAAGCGGAGCACACCCGCTATCATCACTGCCGCAGGGGTTTGAATAAGCATACGCGACGATACCGCCGCGCTCTCTCCCCGTCGTCGAGATATCACCCGTCGAGGTGATGTTGACTGCACGGCCCCTTGCGAAAATGCCGGCTCGGCCATAGTTCCGGCCGTGCGTATCGTCGCCCCCGGCCAGCTTGATATCGCCTGTGGACGTGATGGTGACATCTCTGTTGCTCCCCCGGCTTTTTCCGCCACCAACGGTGATGCCCGAGCTGTTAGCGCCCGTGGAAATATTGCCTTTGGATGAGACGGTAACAGCGCCATCACCGTTTTCGGCGCGGATGCCGTCTGAGTTTTTACCTAATGTGCTGATGTTGCCTTTCGACGTGATGACCACCGCCTCGCCGTTACCCGAATCTTCCCGGTGACCTCTAGCGAAGATCCCGCGGGCATTGTCACCCTTGGTCGAAATGTCGCCCGTGGAGGTGACGGTGACGCCGCCGTACCCCGACCCAGCGTCAATGCCGGTAGCGCCGTTGCCTTCGGTCGCGATCTTGCCGGTGCTGGTAACCGTCGTGCTGCCGTTATAGGAATAAGCTCGGATCGCAGGCGAACTATCACCTTTGGTCTTTAGGTCTCCCGTAGAGGTCACGTTCAGGTCGCCATCGTTCACCGAGGCATTAATCGCACTGGCACTATTGCCCGTTGTCGAGATGTTGCCAGTAGAGGTGACGACCGTTGGTGCGGCTGGCGCTACGATGCAATCGAAACCACAGCCATCTGACGAATCCGATTTAACGTAAATGCCGTCGCGGTTGTTGCCAGTCGTTGAGATATCGCCCGTCGATGTCACGGTGATGGGGAGACCACCCTTGGCGAAAATGCCGGCATTGTGGCCCTCAACGTCATTGTCGCCGGTCAAAGTGATGTTGCCGGTCGAGGTCACCGTGTCAGACCCGCCTGCACCTTTGAAGCCATTGGTCGTCGTCGCGACGATACCGGAACTGCCGGTACCGCCAGTGATATTGCCATTAGAAGTGACCGTCGTTGCACCCGCTGTCGCGGCTGCGCGAATACCGGCGGCGAAGTTTGCAACCGAAATGTCACCGGTCGAGAATACGGTTACGTTGCCGCCGAAGCTGGACGCAGAAATGCCATCTGCGTTATCCGTTGTCGTGATGATCTTGAAAGTGCCGAGCGCGCTGTTGAGATTGGCGTCTGTGCCGAAGGGATGGAACGAGATGCCAGCCGCACCCGGAGTGGTTGGGGCAATGTCCCGGTCCAAGTCTTTGACGACGAGATTGGCGGGGGAGTTTACAATAACGCCGGGGGACTCATTGCCCGAGCACGTCAGCGTATGAGTGCTCGCATCATAAGTCGCGGTTCCAGTGCCATTGCCGCATGTCGCACTCGCCAGCGCACCTTTGGTTGCCACGGTCCACATCGCGCCGACAGCTACGCCCCCGAGCAGTGCGCGCCGCCAGGTTAAACCCAAATCGACTGCGAAGGTGCCAGACCCTTGGCCCGCGTCGTTGCTATAGTTGCTGATAAGAGGGAGCGGAGTTGCCGTTTTCGCAGCCATTCGAACGTCGCGCTTGGTTGCGCGATCACGTTTTCCGCTCATCAATTTGCCCCCGCAAACAGTGTAATCAGTGTGCCGCCTAATTAGCGTTTTTCCCGCACAAGTCTTATCGTGTTTACGGTGCTACCGCTGATTCGCGTAAATCGATATCGCCGCGCGAGGCTCTGGATGCTGAGCTTAATTGGGAATAAAACATTTTCGCCACAGCAACCAAAGCGTGCCTCCTGTATGGTGCGCAATCTGGCGGTGAGTCGTGATGTGGATAGGTAGATCCGATTACCACCGGATTGCTAACGAGCGACATTCGCGCGATGATCGAGGCTTGAGGCGGATACAGCAGCCAGGCCGTCGCCGCCAAAGCACGAAGCTGCCAGATCGAACGTGCGGCGCGCAGCATCGATCATCGCAGCTTCGCCCAATGTCGTGCTGGGTGCGGCTTCCAGCATCGCCACGAACGTGTGCCAGGGTTCAAAGCTCTCGGCCGCCGCCGTCAATTGCCGGGCACCGTGCTGGGCGCTCATCCCGAGGCGGCGCGCCGCAACCAACAGCACCCGCGCGCCCATGCTGGCGCCCTCGATGACATACAATGCGCCAAGACAAGCGTTGGCATCGGCAAGGTGGAATTGATCGTCACCCACAACTGGGCTCACAGCTAGGCCCGCAACTTGGCTGACACTTGGCCCCACAACTGGCAAACCAACCGCCACGCCCAGATCAGCCAGATCGCGCGCGATAAGCGGCGTTTTTTTTCGCGCAGGCCAATCGGTCAGCACGGAAGCCACTCCCCCTGCTTCGAGCGCTTTTTCTGCGATGCTGTGAAAACGGTACGAAGTGGCCAGCCAATCGGCATAGCCGGCAGGGCTGGTGAAATAATGCGCGGTGCTGACGCGTGCGTCGAGATCGCGGTGAGCGTCCTGCGTTGCGGCTTTGAGGAGTTCGCGTCTGCTCAAGTTTAGTTCCTTGACGGACGAAGTCTGATGTCTGCGGCTCTCCGCTGCCCGGATACTCTAACCTCACATCGTGATGAAATGCGAGGCCGATGGCCAAGCCAAGGTTAAGCGACGCCGGCTCTCAATGATCGGCCAGCGCGCGTAAGGTGACGACATCGAGAAGCCGGAAGTGCCCGCGCCTGCCTTTCTTGATCAGCATCCGCTTTTTCAAGGCCGCCAGCGCCCGGCTAGTCGCAATACGAGAAGGTCGCTGGCGAGTGCGCGAAGGATGGCACCGATCATCCTCGCTATCTGCTCCGCCTTGCCGAACTCGAGCTCATCGACCGCGAACGGCGCATGATCGACCGGCAGATCCGCGCCGCACGATTCCC
>JANLPU010000058.1:0-20803 GCA_031367425.1 Hyphomicrobium sp. | reverse complement strand
ATCGAGCGGTTCTTTAATAAGCTGAAGCAGTTCCGCCGGATCGCGACCCGATACGACAAGCTTGGGGCCACGTTCTTCGCCTTCATCCAGCTTGCGGCTGTAAGGATCTGGTTGCGGTCAATTGAGTCCACGGCCTAGTCTTTCTTGGACGTGGCGGGCACAGAACCCTTAGCTTCTGCCGAGCGCAGTTCGGCGTCTACAGCGGCCGCTTTCGATTTCGCAGCCGACGACCCGTTGACCTCGTCTGCGGCATTTTCCGCGCGCTCAACGAGTGAGCCCGACCGTTTCGGCAGCACAACCGGCTTCTTATCCAGGGCTGCCTTGTCCGCTGGTGCCGTGTCCGCTGGCGATTTTAAAGTCTCGCCGTCAGCGTCCCCGGCAACGAGCACGTCCGCCGACTTCGTTCTGGCGGATTTACGCGGCACCGTAAAAGCAACGCGCCCGCTGCCCGCTTTGCGTCCAGCGATCAACCAGTATGCCAGCCCTGCAACAAAACCAGCAGTGATGAAGGCCGTTAAAGCATACGCGTTCAAGATTGTCGGCTGGCCTGTCACTTCGCTTTCGAACTGCGCCATGACGCCCAACAGCGCGATGGCGCTGCCGACAGCTGCGTAATAGGCGAAATTGCGCACGGCAAACCACTCGCCGATGATGCTGGCGATGAGCACGAATGCGGCTGCAAAGATTGCCGAGTGGGTCGCGGCGAGCAAAGCGTAGACAACGACGTCGGCGATGCGGTCGGAAAAAGCATTGGCTGGCAGCGCGGCCAGATCGGTTGGCGGGAATACGAACAGAACTTTCGCGATGCCGGCGGCAAGGCATGCGGCGATAAAGCCAGCTAAGACGCGCCCCAGCGTCGCCAATGTTCTAGCCCCTCGCACTTTCATCACTGCAGCCTTATCCCACTCAACTCTAGAGGTTCCGGGTTAGCGCAACCTCGACACAAATAACATCTTCGGCTTGGCGATTGTCTGATCTCAATTCGACAAACTTAGGGAGCTTCAGGGGAGAACTTCGCTGGAAACGTCAGCCTTGTCACGTTCGCTCGCCCGCAATTTCACACTTTCCGATCTCAGCTGACCGCAAGCGGCCAGAATATCACGGCCCCTTGGCGTGCGGACGGGGCTCGCATAACCGGCGCGGTTAACGACATCGGCGAAGCGCTCGATCGTTTCCCAGTCGGAACACTCATAGCGCGTGGCAGGCCAGGGATTGAACGGAATGAGGTTGATCTTGGCTGGAATGCCAGCGAGCAGCCGGACGAGCGCGCGCGCCTCGGCCAAGCTGTCGTTGACGCTTTTCAACATGACGTATTCGAATGTGATGCGGCGCGCGTTCGACAGCCCGGGATAGTTGCGGCACGCCTCGAGCAAATCCCTGATCGGATATTTCTTGTTCAACGGCACCAGCTCGTTGCGCAAGGCATCGTTGGTCGCGTGCAGCGAAATCGCCAGCATCGTGCCGGACAGTTCCCCCCAACGCGGAATTTCCGGCACCACGCCCGATGTCGACAGCGTGATGCGGCGTTTCGATAACGAGATGCCGTCGCCATCTGAGGCGATATCCATCGCCGCCCTGACGTTGTCAAAATTGTATAACGGCTCGCCCATGCCCATCAGCACGACGTTGGTGATCTTGCGTTCGCTGTCGGGCAGCAGACGGTTATCGCCCGGCGTTACAGCGCCTGGCCAATCGCCGATACGGTCGCGCGCCAACATGATCTGGCCGACGATTTCTTCCGGCGTCAGGTTGCGCACCAAGCGCTGCGTTCCGGTATGGCAGAAGGAGCAGGCCAGCGTGCAGCCAACCTGGCTCGAAATGCACAGCGTGCCGCGATCGCTCTCGGGGATGTAAACGGTTTCGATTTCGGGCGCCTTGCTCTCGTGGCCTTGCTTGGCCAAGCGCAGCAGCCATTTGCGCGTGCCATCGATCGACACTTGCTCGGTGACGATTTCCGGACGGGTCAGCGTGTAGGCCGCATCAAGCGTCCGGCGGAGGTCTTTGGAAACATCGCTCATGTCTTCAAACGACGTTACGCCGCGAACATAGATCCAGCTCCACAGTTGGTTGACGCGCATCCGCTGCTGCTTCTCAGCCACGCCAATGGCTGAGAGCGCGCGTTGCAATCCATCCCGCCCCAGACCGCTAAGCGATGGCTTGAGCGTTAACGCGCCTTCAGACGGGTCTTGTGCAGAAAAATTTTGGGCTTCGATTGCGGTAACCATTGTGTCCTGCGATTTGGGGGCCGTGTGGCGATACTATTAACCGCCAAAAATGCCGGTGAATAGCGGCGAATTTGCACTTTTAACGTTTGGCGCGTGGCCCGTTCGCCCCAAAATTCGCAGCAAATTAGTTTCAATTTGAACAACGCGCTTGAGCTTTTTCTCAATTCGTTTCTGGCAAAACCTTTAGCAGGGGTGAACGAGACCGTTGATGTTGAAGGCACCGCCCAAAGGTCTCGTTACGAGAATTTACGCAATCATTAAGCGGTCAAAGAGCCGCCCACCGGCACTCAGGCGTCAAAAGGATTGAGGATTACCAATGGCAAGAATTGATGGCACGAAGCTGACCGACATGATCATCGGCGCTCTGGGCGACGAAAACGAAATCTGGGCGCACGGCGGCGACGACCTCGCGGCCGGCGGCAAATTGGAAGACACGATCCGCGGCGGCAAAGGTTCAGACACCATCGTCGGCGGCGCCGGCAACGACACCATCTTCGGCGACACCGGCAGCGATAACGTGCGCGGCCAGGTCGGCGGCGACAACATTTACGGCGGCCAGGGCGACGATGCGCTCTCCGGCGGCAAGAACGACGACATCATTGCTGGCGGCGTCGGCAACGACAAGATCGATGGCAACTCCGGCGATGATATCATCATGGGCGGCAGCGGCGACGACACCATCAACGGCAGCTTAGGCAACGACTGGATCTTTGCCGGCAAGGGTAACGACGCCGTCTACGGCGGCACCGGCAACGACACCGTGCTCGCAAGCTCCGGCAACGACATCTACTCGGGCGGCGAAGGCGTCGACACGCTCGACTATTCGCTCATCGCCGGCCGCGTCGATATCAACACCGGCAAGCACGTCGCCTTGATCGGTAGCGGCAAGACCGTCGCCACAGAGACGGTATCCGGGTTCGAAATCGTGGTTGGCAGCAACGGCAACGACAAGTTCACCGGCGATCGAGGCGTCAACGAATTCTCCGGCGGCAACGGTGCGGATTGGTTCCGCGGCATGGCCGGCAACGACACGCTAACGGGCGGCGCGGGCGCCGATACGTTCGCTTACCTCAAAAAGGATACCGGCGGCCACAGCACCGACACCATCGCCGACTTCCAAGTGGGCGTCGATAAGCTAGATATGAAGGACTTCCTCAAAGGCCACGCCAACTATGGACAGTCGGTGCGCTTTGCCGACGATGGCCACGGCGACACGGTCGTGCAGGGCCTCGTCGCCCATCATTGGGTCGATGTCGTTGTGCTGAAAGGCGTCGACGCTCAACACGTCGGCTACGACATTCTGACCTAATCCTCACCCCCGCACGAAGAGAGAGCGTTGGCAATATTGCCAGCGCTCTTTTTCGTTTCGGCTCGTCGCTAAAGGATAAAGCGCGACAAATCCGCGTTCTTGGCGAGCGCGCCGACTTGGGCTTTGACGTAGGCCGCATCGACGTTGAAGCTTTGGCCGTTGCGATCCGACGCGTCGAACGAAACTTCGTCGAGCACGCGCTCCAACACCGTTTGCAGCCGGCGTGCGCCGATATTCTCGACCAGAGAATTCACCTCGACCGCGGTATCGGCGAGGCTATCGATCGCATCTTCGGTAAACGACAAGGCCAATCCTTCCGTCGCCATCAGCGCAATGTATTGCTTGATGAGGCTCGCCTCGGGCTCGGTTAGAATGCGGCGGAACTCTGCCCGCGTCAGAGCGTGCAACTCGACGCGGATCGGCAAGCGCCCCTGCAGCTCAGGCAACAAGTCCGACGGTTTTGAAACATGGAATGCGCCCGACGCGATAAACAGCACGTGATCGGTTTTGACGGGCCCGTATTTCGTCATCACCGTCGTGCCCTCGATGAGGGGCAACAAATCGCGCTGCACGCCCTCGCGACTGACATCGGCGCCGCCGCGTGCGCCATCGGACCTTGAACAAATCTTGTCGATCTCATCGAGAAAGACGATGCCGTCGTTTTCAACCGCACGGACGGCTTCGGCATTGATTTGATCGCTATCGATCAGCTTGTCGCTCTCTTCGTTGATCAAGACTTCGTAGCTGTCCTTGACGTTGATGCGCCGCGTCTTGGTGCGCCCGCCAAAAGCTTTGCCCAGCATCTCCGACAAGTTGATCGTCGTCATACCACCGCCAGACATATCGAGCATCGGCATCGGCGAGCCGGTCTCGGAAACTTGAATTTCGATGTCGCGGTCGTTGAGTTCGCCGTCGCGCATTTTCCGCCTGAAACTTTCCCGCGTCGCCGGGGCGGCCGTCGCGCCAACCAACGCGTCAAGGACACGCTCTTCGGCGGCTTTTTCAGCCTTCGCGCGGACCTCTTTGCGTTTGCCAACCTTGACCAAGGCGATGCCCACTTCGACGAGGTCTCGAATGATGCTTTCAACGTCGCGGCCGACGTAGCCGACTTCCGTGAACTTGGTTGCTTCCACTTTCAGGAACGGCGCACCGGCAAGCTTTGCCAACCGGCGCGCGATCTCGGTTTTTCCAACGCCGGTCGGTCCGATCATCAGGATGTTCTTGGGCAGCACTTCCTCGCGCAGATCGCCGGTGAGCTGTTGGCGCCGCCATCTGTTTCGAAGCGCAATCGCGACGGCGCGCTTGGCATCGTTTTGCCCAACGATATAGCGGTCGAGTTCAGAGACGATTTCGCGTGGAGAAAAGTTGGTCATGTGTTCGCTTCTAATGGGCCGACACCAGTTTCAGACCGATGATCGATGCAATGAGCACGGATAAAAACACCATGCGCCAGATGTCGGCGGGCTCCTGATAGAACCAGATGCCGACCAGAGCCGTGCCAGCAGCACCAATTCCGGTCCAGATCGCGTAGGCAGTGCCCAGCGGTATGCCGCTCAGAGATTTATTCAGAAAATAGAAGCTCAAAAAGCCGAGTGCGAAAAACGCCATCGTCGGATAGAGCCGCGTCATGCCGCCGGTAAAGCGGAACACCGTGGTGCAGATAACTTCCAATGCACCTGCGGTGAGGAGAAAAGCCCAGGCCATCGTCGCAATCATCCTCAGCCTGTGGTCGAGAGGCTCTCGACAACGAAATTAGAATTTGTGTAGACGCATATTTCAGAGGCGATGGTCATTGAGCGGCGCGCGATTTGTTCCGCTGAAAGCGGTTGGTCAAGCAGTGCGCGCGCGGCCGCCAGTGCATAGTTGCCGCCTGAGCCAATACCCATGATGTGATTTTCGGGCTCCAGAACGTCGCCGTTGCCAGACACCACGAGGGTCGCGTCCTTATCTGCCACGAGCATCATCGCTTCGAGCCGGCGCAGGTAGCGGTCCGAGCGCCAGTCTTTTGCCAGTTCGACGCAGGCGCGCGTCAGCTGCCGAGGATATTGCTCGAGTTTCGCTTCGAGCCGCTCAAACAGCGTGAACGCGTCAGCCGTCGCACCGGCAAAGCCGCCGATGACGTCGCCGCGGCCAAGTCGGCGCACCTTGCGGGCGTTCGACTTGATGATCGTTTGGCCCAGACTGACTTGCCCGTCGCCCGCGATCACAACGATGCCGTCCTTGCGGACGGTCAAAATAGTTGTGGCGTGCCAGGACTGATCGTTAGGCGCTGAATTCTGCTGGTTCATGTCGATTGGTCAACTCGAGATGCCGCCGCTATGCGTCAAGACCTTGAAAACGCGCGAGGCTGGCCATTTCCAGACGGGGCCTTAGCTGTTAAACGCTGAGCTTGAGCGAATCAAGCTGGCGTAACGCGCGCACCTCGGGCGGGGAGAACAAACCTTGAAGCGGCAAGCCACAATCACACGCCGGACCAAAGAGACCGACATTTCGGCGACCATCGATTTGGATGGCACGGGCGCCTACGACATTAAAACTGGCATAGGCTTTCTCGATCATATGCTCGAGCAGGTCGCCCGCCATTCGCTGATCGACATCACGCTGCGGGCCAAAGGCGACCTGCACATCGATTTTCACCATACCGCTGAAGATACCGGCATCGTGCTCGGCCAGGCTGTCGCCAAGGCGATGGGCGATAAAGCCGGGATCGTGCGCTACGCCGACGTTAACTTACCGATGGACGAGACGATGACGCGCGTCGCGATCGACGTGTCCGGGCGGCCATTTCTGATCTGGAAGGTTGCGTTCTCGGCGCCCAAGCTCGGCGAAATGGATACTGAGTTATTCCGCGAGTGGTTCCAAGCATTCGCTCAGAATGCTGGCATCACGCTGCACGTTGAAAACCTTTACGGCGAGAACAATCACCATATCGCCGAGACCTGCTATAAGGGACTGGCCCGGGCGCTGCGCCAAGCTCTCAGCCTCGATCTGCGGCAAGCCGGACGCGTACCCTCGACCAAGGGCACGTTGACGGGCTGACGCCTCTCGTTCCCACTCTCAGCACGAAACTCAGTTAGCGAATTTCGCCAGAAGGCCAGCCGCATGATCGCTTACACGGTGCACGAACCGGAACTGCAGCCAGCCGATCGTCTCGATCGCGCCGAAGAACTGCGCTTTGTCAAAGATGGCTTCTCCTGGGCGACAGCACTTTTTCCCCCGGTGGGGTTTGCCGCGCGCCAGCTATGGTGGGCGGTGCTAGCATACGTCGGCGTCATTCTGCTGGTGACCGCTGCGCTCAACGCACTCCATTTCAACAGCGATCTCATTACCCTCTTAGTGCTCGCCCTCAATCTCTATTTGGGGTTTGAAGCCTCAACGATCGAAAGCTGGTTTCTCGATCAGCAAGGTTGGACGACGGTTGGTTCCGTGATGGGGCGCAACCGGGCGGACTGCGAGCGCCGCTTCTTCGAAGACTGGCTACCAGCGCAGCCAGCGATCCATAGCTCGGCCAAATTAGGTGGTGGCGCAAGACGCGGCGTTGGTGGCTGGCCGTTCGGCGCCAAGGCCTGAAGATCGTCCATGCAACGCGTTGCGATTATCGATTACGGATCTGGCAATCTTCATTCTGCGGCCAAAGCCTTCGAGCGCGCCGCGCGTGAAAGCGGCATTGCCTCTCAGATCGTCGTCACGAACGATGCCAAAACCATCGGCCAGGCAGACCGGATCGTGCTGCCGGGTGTCGGTGCGTTCGCCGATTGTCGGCGCGGCCTCGATAAAGTCCCCGGGTTGCACGAAACGCTCGAGCGCAGCGTGCGCGAAAAAGGTCGTCCGTTTTTGGGGATCTGCGTTGGCATGCAACTGCTCGCCGAACGCGGTCTCGAATTCGAGGTGACGTCTGGCCTCGGCTGGATCAAAGGCGAGGTTCGCGCCATCGCGCCGAGCGACCCGGCGCTCAAAATTCCGCACATGGGCTGGAATACGCTGGCTGCAACGAGCGCTGCGAGCGGAAAAGCGGGAGCGGATCACGCCTTGCTCGATGGCATCGAGACCGGGCCCGATGGCCTACACGCTTATTTCGTCCATTCTTATCAGCTTGTGCCCGCAGACCTCAGCGACGTGGTGGCCCACACGGACTATGGCGGCGACATCACCGCGCTTGTCGCCAAGGGTAATATCGCGGGCACGCAGTTCCACCCCGAAAAGAGCCAAAAGCTCGGGCTCAAGCTGCTCGCAAATTTCTTGGCCTGGACGCCATAAGCGATCCCGAAAAGACCGCAGCTAGCGGAGCCGCAAGGTCGGCCACGGTCGATTGCAACGCCGCCCAGGCGGCGCGCGGGCCGTCAAGCAGGGGGCCAAGCTCTTCATTGTCGTCCTGCTCAAGTCGGCCCTCGAGCCACTGCAAGTTATTATTGATAACTGCGGTTTCCCGCCCAATCGCGTGAATGCGCAGCTCATCGCTGTCGTCAAACAAGATCGCCAGGCGCTTTTTGATCTGATCGGCGGTCAGCCAGGTCTCGACATACCAAACGCCGTTGCCGGCTCGGGCATATGAAAGTGCGATGTAGGGCAAGGAGAACGACACAGCCCAGGTGTCTTGGGCAGCGTTACTGGGGACGTGATGAATGAGATAGGTGGCCATGATGAGGGTCTCGCGGCGCTTCAGGGTTGCGGGGCAGGGCTTTGGGGCGGGTGTCAACGAACTGACGCAACCAGACTGACGCAACGAGACGAAACTCAACGCTCACGGCTTCACATGGGGCTACAAGACGTAACTGCAAGACCTGACCGACCACGAGACCGCAATCGCGCTACCATTTGCGAGATCTGCGATGGTCCGTTGGCGCCCGGACCATCGAGCGCCAACTTTTCCATATAGCGGGCCGACCTCACCGAAAGAGGGGCATCTTTAGAGGTCGGGTTGAGCGTGCCAGACCTGGTTGGGGAGGGGAGGCATCTTGGGGAGAAGCCCGGCCCGGCACGCTCGAACACAGTTAGAAGGGGTCTAGCAAGCCTCGGCAAACGGCAGCTCAGGCTCCATCGGCTCAGCGGCGGGAGGCGCCGGGAACGCGATGATGTTGCTGTCGGCCGGGATGTCGAGACCGGCGCGGCGCTGGCGGAACCAGCGCACAGCGGTGTTGGTCAGAACTGCTTCCTTCTTGACCGACTGGATCAGAAGCCCGTCTTCCTCGTTCAACAGGTCCTTGAGGTCGGCTTCGATCTCGACCTCGTCGCGGTCTGTTGCGATGTACCAGGTGTTGGCAAGCGGCCGAGCCCACTTGGTGCCAAGGCCCATGATCACTTGCGCCAGAACGTGCTGATTGCGGTTCGGTTTGGCGAGATCGTAAGAGATGAGATAGGTGCGCATGGGGGTCACTCCTTTTGGGCGTTGAGGGGCCGAGGACGCTACACTAGCTCGGGATTGGGCTTAGGATTGGGCGACTTTTTGTTCGCCCGTGAACATATAAAGAACATGCCACGAATCATGGCGTCTGTCTAGTGGTTGTTCTGAAAATGTTCTCTATGGGTTCCCGGAAGATAGAACATCGGCCAAGCTTCAGATGGCCCCGGCGGCAGCACTTCTCAAGCCCTCAGAACAGCGGCAATTGATCGGGATGAGGGGTGTGCGCCACCCGCCGGTGGGGGCCAGCATCGATGCGTTCGCCAACACCAGGATAGCGCGCCCGCAAGTGCTCCAATGCTTTGGCCCGGCTGCCGGGAAATCGCGCCTCTTCCCAAATCTCGTACAGGCGGCGCGGGTCGCAGGCGTAACGGCGCACGAGTTCTTTCGGCCGGATTTTCAACCAGCGCGCAATCCAAATTTGGACGGCGTCATCCTCGGTCAAGGGGCGGCGCGCGACGGCGGGCGGTGGGGCATCGAGAAAGATCGTGGCCATGAGACTTTGCACTCGGACTTAGTGGACGGACTTTACCGCCAGACTTGACGGCCAGACTTGACGAAAAGAGCTGAACGCTATTGATCGCAGCCAACATAAGCGAACTTATGACCGCCGCTTCTCCCTCTCCCTTGGGAGAGGGTTGGGGTGAGGGAGCAGTCCCTGCCCCAAACAGCCCCTCTATCCGCCCCTCTGGGGCACCTTCTCCCCAAGAGAGAAGGAAACCCAAACGAGACCAACCTTGATCCTCTTTCCCGCGATCGATCTCAAAGACGGCCAGTGCGTGCGCCTGAAGCTTGGCGACATGGACCAGGCGACGGTGTTCAACGACAGCCCGGCGGCGCAGGCAGCCAAATTTGAGAGCCAGGGCTTCAAATATCTCCATATCGTCGATCTCAACGGCGCGTTCGCCGGCAAGCCGGTCAACGCAGAGGCGGTGGAGACGATCCTGAAGACGGTGCGGATGCCGGTTCAGCTCGGCGGTGGTATTCGCGATCTGGCGACGATCGAGAGCTGGCTTTCCAAGGGCATTCGCCGCGTCATCCTCGGCACGGTCGCGGTGCGCAATCCGGAACTCGTGCGGGAAGCCTGCGCGAAGTTCCCCGGACGGGTCGCCGTCGGCATCGATGCCAAGGCCGGGCGCGTCGCCGTCGAGGGCTGGGCCGAGAGTTCCGATCTCACCGTCATCGACCTAGCGCGGCGCTTTGAAGATGTGGGCGTCGCCGCGATCATTTATACCGACATCGAGCGCGATGGCATTCTGAAGGGCTTGAATTTACCCGCCACCGCAGAGCTGGCGCGCGCCACCAAAATTCCCGTGATTGCTTCGGGGGGCTTGGCGAGCATCGACGACATTAAGGATCTGATGCAGCCTCAGTACCGGCTGCTCGAAGGGGCGATCTCCGGCCGCGCGCTCTACGATGGCCGCATCGATCCCAAAGCCGCGCTGGCGTTGCTCGCGGGGAAGTGAAAGCGGAGCCCATTTGGACGATGGCTTTGCGGAACTCCGCGTCACCGGGAACTTCGATCAGGCAAGTTACAAACACCGCAGCTGGCTAAGAGCAGATCATTTTAAAGTAGTGTGGAAGAACTCCCCCCGTCATCCTGTATCTGCAGCGCAGCGTCGTTGACGGTGCGATGCAGATACAGGATGACGGGGGGAGTTGTTCGATTTTTCCGCAGGCGTATTCGCCCAGACTAGAGTGCTAGGTTATTGACGCGCTACGATGCTTGGTTTTCCCTCGCAGGCTTCGCAAGCTGGTGGAGGTGGACTATGCCGGCCAAAAAAATTAGCCCCTTGAATGAAGCCATTTTGGAATTGGTTGAAGACCTGCGCGGCGGGGCGATCAAAGATGAAACGGCTGCCAAGATCACGCTGCGTATTTTGGGCGCCAGCAAGAACAGTAAGCCACGCGTGCTGCCGCCAGATGAAATCCGCGCGATCCGTGAAGCGTCTAATATGAGCCAAGCGGTCTTTGCCCGGCTCTTGAACGTAACGACGGGCTACGTCTCACAGCTTGAGCGTGGCGCAAAGCGTCCTACAGGACCGGCGCTGGCGCTTCTTAATGTCATCAAGCGCAAGGGTATCGAGGCGATACTTTGAGGTTGAGTTGCTGGCCATGTCAAAATTTACGCCTATTGCGGGGCAGGCGAATTCTGAGATCATGACCGCAATTTTTCCGGATCAGTACACTCAGTCGAATAACATGCTGGTGCCATTCTTTCGCATTCCAGAGCGCTTTTCCAGGCACCAAGCGCGCTCGCCTTTAGTAGCCACCTCGTTCATTTTGACCTGAATTGCCGACCACACGAGGGGATCGAAAACGTCGCCGCCGTATTTTTTCTGTCCTTCACTCAGAGTCGCTTCAGTGATTGCCAGAGCTACCGATTTATTGACCTTGATGTGAGCTGGGCAGGCGTTTGAAATGGCGGAAATCAAGCTCACGCGCTCTAGGGCCATGTCCATCTCGTCGCTTCTCTCCGATTTGACGGCGTCAAAAATGCCAGCGCTCAGATGGTGATGCCTAAGCCGAGCACGTTGCATTTCGCACCACGCTTGCTCGCCAGTGGTGGCAACCTCAGTGACGCGGCGACTGATCTCCTGTTCAACGGCACTATCGAATGTATCACCCCACGATTTTCGTCCGACCTCCAGGTAAACCGTTATAGCGCTATTCGCTGAAACCGCGTTGACGGGCATGTACTTCGGACACGTCCTGGAGATAGCTGTGAACAAGCTCACGGTTTTGGCGCTGCCGTCCATCGTTGTTCCTTCTTCCGACAACGCGACATGACATATCGCAGCCATTCCGACCAGCACTAGTGGGACATGTCGAATCATGACGGCCCTCCATTGTTGAAGTTGGTAAGCAATGCTCAGCAGGTCTACCCGTCAAGACACATTGCGCACGAGCTTGTGGATCGCCAACTGTGACGGACACATTCAAGCTAACCGAGTGCCTCTTGGCTCAATGCTGCCACAAAGTGCGGAAGATCCAACAGAAGTTTCTCGCCACCATCCCGCCCGTTGCCGCCCCTCACCCCAACCCTCTCCCCGTGAAGAACGGGGAGAGGGAGTCGCCGCCTTCGGGATGCCGAGGCTGACAACGCGGCAGCACGAAAAGAGGAGAAACGCTGATGAGCAAAGTGAGCAAGGCTCGTGTTGAAATTCATGAAACCAAGGGTAACATCTTTGCCGATCTTGGTTTGCCAAATGCGGATGGGCATTTTCTCAAAGCGCAGATCGTTGCCGAGCTGTACCGCCTCGTGACCTCGCACAAGCTGACGCAAATTAAAGCTGGCTCTGTGATGGGCATCACACAGCCCGAGGTCTCGCGGTTATTCAAAGGCAATTTCCGCGAATACTCCGTCGAACGGCTGATGGAATTCCTGACCGGGTTTGACCAGGATCTCGAAATCATCGTCAAGCCCCGGCGCAAGAGAGGCGCGCGCGGTGAGATCACGTTCAAGCCGGTGATCGCGTAGTCGCGCAAAGGCCTTGCCGCCACGAGCCCCTTCACAATCCCGCTACTTTTCGGAGAGCGGCGGGCAATAAGCTCTCGCCACATGATGTCATCTCAATTTTGCACGGAGCTAGGGTGGAGGCATCTGACCATTGTCCCGCCCAACAAAGCCGCAGGCGTGCAACCCCTGCCCCACGCACGAGATGGCGCGGACATATTACCCCGATACCGCCCGCGGCGCCGGCACACAGTAGGCCCTTGACTTACTAAGCCATTGGCTTATATTTTTGGCGCAAGGTTCACTCTAGTTTCCTACGCGTCAGATATAACTTGGAGCCATCATGGCAAGGATAGCTGCCAGTGAAGCCCCTATCGAAGTTGTAGAGCTGCCAAATTTCCAACGCCACGCTGACAAGTTATTCACGCGGTCACAGCTGGCCGACCTTATTTGGGAAATTGCCTCAGCGCGGGAACTTGGCGATCTGATCCAGGGCACAGGAGGGCTTCGCAAGGTCCGTGTCGGGACGGGCAATCGCGGCAAAAGCGGTGGTGCCCGGGTGATTTACCTGTACGGCGGCGAGCACATGCCGATCTATCTCATTGCCGTCTACAGCAAGTCTGAGGCGGCAGACATGACACCGGCCGAAAAGAAACTGGCAACGGCCCTCGTCAGGGCAATCAAGAAGGAATTCGGACGATGAGCGGAAAAAAGATCATTGACGGCTTAACGGACGCCTTGGCGCACGCGCGGGGCAAGAAGCTCGGTAAGGTGCATCGTGTATCCGTTCCCGACGAGATAGACGTGAAGGCCATCCGCAGTCGGCTTGGCCTCACGCAAGAGCAATTCGCCACTCGTTTCGCGCTGCCAATTGGCTCGCTCAGAAACTGGGAACAGGCAAAACGTGTTCCCCATGGCCCAGCACGCGTTTTACTGACAATCATCGACCGTATCCCCAATGAGGTGCAAGGCGCACTGACAAAGGGCCGCCGGTCTGCAAGCGTCTAAGGTGTGCCTCCAAACCCCGATCACGATGTTGCGATGAGCTCCTTGCGAAGCAGGCTGAACATTTTGCCGCTGGCAACGGCCGCTGAGATGGCACAGAGCCTGCGCGGCCGGGCTTGGCGCCATGAGCCGACCGCTCCGACGCAGAATTGCGACATTGAAGAGCGAGGCAGTACCTCCGGATGGGCAACGTATTACCCCGATACCGCCCGCGGCGCGCTCTAGGGCTTATCATAGGCCCGTCGTGCAAAACTGACCGCATAGCTGACATGCGCGAACCGACACGCGCGTGCCGCGAACTTGGGGCTATCTGAGGCCGTGATTTGGAACGGGCTAAGTCGATAGCCGCACGGATCATTCAACGACAACTGGGCGCAATACCGCTCAACGAACTAAAGGGAGACAAACACCACATGACAAAATTCGATCTTTCCAGACGCCAAGCGCTCGCGACTGCGGGTGTTACCCTTGCCGGTGCCGCCGTTGGCGGACGTATTCTAGCCCCGACGCCCGCCGCCGCCAAAGCCGCGCAATCTGCCGCCAAACCTGTCGCCTTCTATAATTTCAAGCACGGCGACATGCAGATTGCGGTCATTTCAGACGGGCCCCTGGCATTCGGCGACGGCCGCAAGCTGATGAAGGAAATGTCCATGGAGGACATGACCAAGCATCTCGAAGCAAACTTCTTAGCTGCCGACGACATGGTGCTGCAGCAGAATATCACGGTCGTGAACACCGGCTCTAAGCTCGTCGTTATCGATACCGGCATGGGCGCCAGCAAAATGTTCGGCGAAAACCAGGGCCGACTGCCCGCCAACCTCAAGGCGGCCGGTTACGATCCAGCCGCCGTTGATGCCGTCATTCTCTCGCACTGCCACCCCGACCATGCCGGCGGCCTCGTCGACAAGGACGGCAAGAGCGTGTTCCCGAACGCGCAAGTTTACGTCAACGAAGCCGACTTCAAATTCTGGACCGATGAGAAGCTGCTCGAGAACAAGGATATGGCGGGCTTCGTCAAACTCGCGCGCGACAACCTGCTGCCGCACAAGGACAAGATGACCTTCATCAAGGGCGGCCAGGAAGTCGTCACCGGCATCACTGCTGTCGATGCGCCCGGCCATACGCTGGGGCACACGATCTTTATGGTGGCGTCAGGCGGTAAGACGCTCGCCGTCACGGCCGACGTCGGCCACCACTCAGTGCTGATGGTGGAGACGCCGAAGATCGAGTTCGTCTACGACATGGACAGCAAGCAAGCCGTGCAATCGCGCTTGAAAGTTTGGGACATGTTGGCGACGGACAAGATCCCGTTCGTTGCCTTCCACTTCCCGTTCCCGGGCCTTGGCAACCTCGCCAAAACCGGCAACGAGAGCTACCGCTTTTTCCCGACGCCAGTCAGTACGTTGTGATCTAAAGAGCCTGGCGCGTCTGCCCCTCTCCCCATTTCTGCACTTCAATGGGGAGAGGGTCCGGCAAAGCCGGGGGTGAGGGGCGGCGGCTTGTTCAGCGCTTGTCGCCGTCTGGGGAACTTTAGCTAGCGTGGTGGATTTCACGCGCAGTATCGACATCGATTGCAAAAGGGCTAGGGATCGCGGTAATGGCCAAAAATACGATTTGCATTTGGTACGATAAGGACGCTGAGGCGGCCGCCGGCTTCTACGCCAAGACTTTTCCAGACAGCACGGTCGACGCGGTCCATCTTGCACCCAGCGACTATCCCAGCGGCCGGAAGGGCGATGTGTTGACGGTGGAATTCACGGTCGTAGGCGTCGCCTGCCTCGGTCTCAACGGCGGGCCGACAATCAAACACAACATAGCCTTCTCGTTTCAGATAGCCACGGACGATCAAGCCGAGACCGACCGCTACTGGAACGCAATCGTCGGCAATGGCGGCCAAGAGAACGCGTGCGGCTGGTGCCAGGACAAGTGGGGCGTGTCTTGGCAGATAACGCCACGCGTCTTGACGGAGGCACTCGCGGCTGGCGGTGATGAAGCCAAACGCGCTTTCGAGGCGATGATGACGATGAGGAAAATCGATGTCGCCGCGATCAAGGCGGCGCGGCGAGGCTAACGCAACCGAATTGGCTGCTTGGCACGGCTACGTTTCGCGCGCTTGCAAGCGATCTCGGTGGCAGCCCTGGGAAGTGCGCCGCGCACAGGATGACGGGTGGGGTGATGACGCGTGCGAGGCGGTTTTGTTGCGCTGGCCGTGCGCCGCTCGTCAAAAACGGCGCGCACTGATCCATTAAATTTGCTAGCTTCGCTAAAAGCACGGCCAAGCGAACGTCGCAAACAAAGAGAGTGGCATGATGAACCCGAACAAAGCGCTCTGGGAAAAAGGCGACTTCACCCGCGTCGCCGCCTACATGCGCGAAAGCGGCGAGGCGCTGGCCGAAAGTCTCGGGGCCACAAAGGGACTGCAGGTGCGGGATCTGGGATGTGGTGACGGCACGACCGCCATCCCGCAAGCGCGCGCCGGTGCCGATGTGTTGGGCGTCGACATTGCGGCTTACCTTGTTGATGCCGGCAACAAACGTGCGCAGGAGGAGGGCCTTGCCAACTGCACATTTCAGCAGGGCGACGCCTCGAACTTACCAGAGCTTGAGAACGGCCGCTTCGACCGCGTCGTCAGCATCTTCGGCGCGATGTTTGCGCCCAAGCCCTTCGATGTCGCCAAAGAAATGGTGCGCGTGACGCGGCCCGGTGGCCAGATCGTCATGGGCAACTGGATCCCGGGCGATCCGACCCTCGTGGCGCAAATTCTAAAAATCAGCTCGACATATTCGCCGCCGCCACCGGAAGGCTTTGTCAGTCCGATGACCTGGGGCGTCGAGAAAAATGTGATCGAGAGATTTGCGGCGGCCGGTGTGCCCGAAGGCAACATCTCGTGCGTCAAGGACACCTACGCTTTCAACTTTCCCGGCACACCGGCAGCGTTCGTCGATGTCTTCCGCAACTACTACGGGCCGACCATGAATGCGTTCGAGGCGGCGGATAAAAACGGCAAGGCCGAAGACTTGAAGCGGGAACTGGATGCCCTGTTCGAAAGCCAGAACACGAACGGCAGCACCGCTACCACGACCATTCCCGCTACGTCCCTGCAAGTCGCAGTCGCGGTGCCCTGACCGCGCGGGGCGATGCTGGCTTTATGGGTATGTCCCGGTGCTAGGGGACGCGATGAGCCAGACCGCGTGGTTCTCGGGAATTCCGGAAGCGATGTGCTGGGTGGGCAATGCGATCCACGTCAGGTGAATGCCGCCTCGGCTGCCATGCTGCTTGGCTCACCGCAAGAGATGGAGCGCTTGCGGCGCGCCTATTCACCCCGCACGGTCGAAGACAAACGCCGCGACGCCGATTGCCTCATCCGGCGGGTTATTGGGGTGAGGTAGAGGGTGGGGGTTTACGTGTTGGACACGTGCGAAGCGGTGTTGTTAGTGGGTGCTTGTGACCCAGAGCAGTCATGCTGCCGGAAATGGCCGAGCGGCTAGATCTCCTAAGGCCACGGTCCTCTCAGCGAACATCAACTAAAGAGATTTACAAGGTCCGTGATTGGGAATAAGTTCATACTGCAAAGGCTCGCCACGCGGTGTTAGCCCGTCGCGGGCTTTCTCGGAGGAGGACCGCAATGAAAGGCATGAGAAGAATATTTCTGTTTCTGACCGTGTTGTTGCCTGCCACGGTGTTTGTCAGCAGTGCTTCATGGGCGGAAACCAAACTTGAAGCGACGATCTTTTCTTATGACGGTAAGGACTTCGTTCGAAGCAACACGACCATGATGGACAAGGGCAAATCCGTCGCCGGTACAAAACTCGACCACGATAGCGCGGCTTACAAGGCGTTGGTCGAAAAGCACTCCTATACCGGGCCATCGACCCTCTTTGGTCAAGACTACAACTCTAACTACGCGCCGCTCGTCGGTGGAGACGGCAAATTGACGGGTGCCCTTTTTGTGGGGTCACCGAAGTAGTTGATGCTGCTAGCGCGCCAGTAACGCCGGTAATCCAATCTAACCGCGATGATTGCCGAATGGGGCTGGCGCGAATGCCAATCTAAGACCTCTCAGCTGAACCCCGGCGCTCTTCACCCTACGGCGGGGCTCTATTATCCCAATAAAGAGCCAGCCAATGTCGCCTAATGGCCCTTAGCCGCCCTGCCGCCCCGCTCTTCCTTGCCTCCCCCCACACCCCGCTCTAAACCCCACGCCATGACACTCAAAGTTCGCATCATTCCGTGCCTCGATGTCAAAGATGGGCGCGTCGTCAAGGGCGTCAACTTCATCGACCTGATCGACGCCGGTGACCCGGTCGAAGCTGCCGCCGCCTACGACGCGGCCGGGGCGGACGAGCTCTGCTTCCTCGACATCACGGCGAGCGTCGATAACCGCGACACCATCTTCGATATCGTCGAGCGCACGGCCGAACGCTGCTTCATGCCGCTGACCGTCGGCGGCGGCGTGCGCACCGTCGACGACATCCGCCGACTGTTGGAAGCAGGCGCCGACAAAGTCTCGATCAACACGGCGGCTGTAACGCGGCGTGAATTCGTGCGCGAGGCGTCGGAAAAATTTGGCGCGCAGTGCACGATCGTCGCCATCGATGCCAAGAAAGTTTCGCCCGCAGGCGCGCCAGAAAAGTGGGAAATTTTCACCCACGGCGGACGCAAACCGACGGGGCTCGACGCCATCGCCTACGCGCGCGAAGTCGTGGCGCTCGGAGCGGGCGAGATCCTGCTGACATCGATGGATCGCGACGGCACCAAGGCCGGATTTGACTTGCGGCTGACGCGCGCCATCGCAGACGCGGTGCACGTGCCCGTCATCGCGTCAGGCGGCGTCGGCACGCTCGATCATCTGGTTGACGGCGTGCAGCAGGGCCATGCGAGCGCGGTGCTCGCCGCCTCGATCTTCCACTTCGGCACCTACACCATCGGGCAAGCCAAGGCGCACATGGCCAAGGCGGGCTTGCCGATGCGGATGGACGGCTAATTCAAGCCGCCCATAGTATCAGACATCATCAGACCAGGATTTGGCCGTGCGCCAGCATGTTGCTGGCCGATGTTTCGTGCACGCCCTGCAGGTTGACGAGATCGAGGAACGTCAAACCGATCTTGACCGAGACCAGGGTGCCTTGCGCGCTGTCCGTCAAGTGCACGACGCTGTCGATTGGCGCACCCGGAAATGCTTTCACAAATTCGTGCAAGTTCAACTTATCGCCGCCGCCGAAGTCTGTGATCGTGTCGGCTCCCAAATAACTTCCACCAAGGAGGATGTCTTTGACGAACCAGTTGTAGGTGTCATCGCCCGTGCCGCCGGTGTAGGTGTCGGCGCCGCCCATGCCGCGGAACGTATCATCGCCGGCGCCGCCGTCGAAGAAGTTGCTCGCTTTGCCGCCCTTGAAGGTATCGTTGAAGGCCGACCCGATGAACTTTTCGATGCCATCGACGGTATCACTGGTGAAGCCGACGATGGTCTTCTTACTGGCATCGATATCCACGGGGCCGGTTGAGTTGGAATAGTCGAGCGTGTCGAAGCCGCTGCCACCGACATACCTGTCGAGGCCGGAACCAGCATAAATGTAGTCGTTGCCATCGCCAGCGGTCACGACATCGTCGCCCGAGCCGTCGTAAATCACATCGTTGCCGGAGCCGCCGTCGATCGCGTCGTTGCCGTCGCCGCCGAAGAGTGTGTCGTTGCCGGCGCCGCCGTAGATTTGATCGTTGCCCAGGCCACCCTCAATTTTGTTGTCTAAGGCTGAACCGGTGAGCGTATCGTTGAAATTCGAGCCGATGATACCTTCGATCGAGACAAGCTTGTCGGTGCCCAACCCGGTGGCAGTGTTCTTAGACAGATCTACGACCGTGTCTTGAATGGAAAGAGACATGTTGATCGTGTCGAAGCCGGTGCCGCCATCGTAGGTGTCGTTGCCCAGACCGGCGAGGAACGTATCGTTGCCGCCAAAGCCGTACACGAGATCCGTGCCATCGCCGTCGATCAGCGTGTTGTTGCCGGTGCCGCCGTAGATCGTGTCGTTGCCCGCGCCGCCGTCAAGCGTATCGCTGTTGGTGCCCTGGTCGAACGTGACGTGGAGAGCGGCCGAGGTTGTCGCGGTTTGGCCGGTTGCTTCCTTGGAGGTTGCGGCAACGGTGAGCGTGAAATCCGTGGCGCTCGCCGAGGTGACCGTCAAGCCAGAGAGCTGGCCCTGCGTGAGGCTCCAAGAACCGTCCGCATTATGCGTGCCGACAGAGAGCGTCGCGCCAACCGGCATGCCCATGACTTTGATCGACAGGCTCTCTGAGCCATCGAGATCGGTCAGAGCCGATCCGATCGACAGGCCAACTGTCTTCGTGCCGGATGGGCCGCCATCGCCGTAGATCGTGTCGTTGCCGGCGCCGCCGTAGATGAAGTCGTTGCCGCTGGTGCCGCGGAGGATGTCGTTGCCAACGGTGCCGTTGAGCGTGATGCCGGCGGAGGCGAAAGCGTCCGCGACAGTAACGGCCGGCGCGTCGGCCACTGCGCCAATGCTGACGTTGACTTGCTGAGACGTTGTGCCGCCGTGACCATCTGCGACCGTGATTTTGAAAGTATCAGAGCCGCTATAGTTGGCAGCAGCTGCGTAGGTGTAAGCGCCGGTTGCAGCATTGAGCGTCACGGTGCCGTGGGCTGGGCCCTGGCTCGTCGAGAATGCAAGCGTGTCGCCGTCGACGTCGGTCGCGGTGACTTGGCCGGACACGGCCGTATCTTCTTGTGTCGCAATCGACGAAGCAGAAGCCGTGACCGGTGCATCGTTCACAGCAGCGACGCCAACCGAAACCGTCTGCACGCTCGATGCGCCCGACGGATCGGTGACGGTCACCTGGAATGAATCAGCGCCGTTGAAGTTCGCGCCCGGCGTATAGGTGTAAGCGCCGGTTGCAGCATTGAGCGTCACGGTGCCGTGGGCTGGGCCTTGGCTCGTCGAGAATGCAAGCGTGTCGCCGTCAACGTCAGAGGCGGTAACTTGGCCGCTAACTGGTGTGTCTTCTGCAGTGGCAACCGACGAAGCAGAAGCGGTGACCGGAGCATCGTTGACAGCAGCGACGCCGACGTTGACGGTTTGGACAGCAGTTCCGCCGTGGCCGTCAGCGACCGTCACTTGGAATGAATCAGCGCCGTTGAAGTTCGCGCCCGGCGTATAAGTGTAAGCGCCGGTTGCAGCGTCGAGCGTCACGGTGCCGTGGGCTGGACCCTGGCTGGTCGAGAAGGCAAGCGTGTCGCCATCGACGTCAGAGGCGACGACTTGGCCAGAGACGGCAACATCTTCTTGCGTCGCCAGCGAAGCCGTAGCAGCGGCGACCGGAGCATCGTTCACAGCGGCGACGCCAACAGAAACCGTCTGCACGCTCGAAGCGCCCGACGGATCGGTGACGGTCAC